>CALATN010000024.1 GCA_937891895.1 uncultured Clostridia bacterium | reverse complement strand
CAGGATTGTTTTTTCGCTGTTAAAAAGTGATGAAAGCTTCATTATGTTATTTCCTTTCGTTATTCGTCATTTCTGCTTGTTCTGAATGGTGCAACGGGGATACCGTTTCTGCCAAAGAGTGTTACGTCGCCGTAGTTTGTCCAGTTATAACGGAGATATACGGGGGCTGCAACCTTGTCTGACTTGACAAAAATCTTATCGCCGCGGATTTCTGCGTCCACTTCAACGTATTTCTTATCTGCACCTGCGATTTCAAAGCCGATTGGCTTTTCTCCGCAAAGTTCTATGCCGTCCCAGGCATAGTCAAAGGAAACAAGCATACCGCCGTCGACGTAGTCACAGGACTTGTAAACAGGTCCGTAAGCTTCGTTTGCGGGGATTGCATTGTAAATATGATAAAGTGCCTGAAGTGCAAGTCTTTCGCCGACGGGCTGTTTATCAACAGGGTGAATGTTGCCGTACTCGCCCTTATCGAGAATTACTGCGATACCTGTATTCTTTGTAGTTTCGTGAACACGCATCTGCGCTTCGCGGATATAGCACCAGCGCTTATGGTCTTCTTCGCCTCTGTTGAGGAACATAGGAAGCTGGACAAGCATAAATGCGAGGCTGTCGTCCTCCCAATCTGTGCGCCACTGTTCAATGAGGAGCTTGAGAAGCTTATAGTAAGTTGTTGGCTTATGGTCGTCGCTTTCGCCCTGATAGTAGATGAAGCCTGCAACTGTATACGGACAGACACGCTTCAGCATTGTTTCATACACGCCTGCGGGACGGAACGGTGATTTGGGTCCCATTGGTTCAGGCCAGCGGGATGGTCCTGCATAAGCCTGTGCTTCATCCCAAGTTCCTTCTGGATTTTTAGCGTAAAACTCACCGATTTTAGGCTGCCATTCCTTTTCCCATTCAAAGAATTCCTTGCGTTCCTTGCAATACTGCTCAAAGGTTTTTCCTTCCATTGCTGCTTCGTATTCGTCAACGTAGGTTTTTGTGTCGACGTCCTTTGCAAGAAGTTCACGGCTAATCCACGCAGAAGCGGAAGTTCCGCCCCAGTTACAGCCGATTACGCCGACTGTTACGCCAAGCTTTTCGGAAAGCATTTTTGCGTAATAGTATCCAACTGCGGAATAGATTGCTGCTGTATCGGGAGATGCAATTGTCCAACAGCCGTTACGTTCTGCAAAGTTGAAATAATCATCTATGTAGGAAATTTTCTGCGTGTAATAGAAACGGACATTAACGTCCTTTATATTGGCGAGGACTTCCTTACCGTTGAGGGAATTCTGCAATTCAAGCTCCATATTGGACTGGCCGCCTGCGAGCCACACCTCGCCTATCATTACGTCGTGGAATACGATTTCTGCACCGCTGTTATCGGTAGCCTTCAGTTCGTATGGTCCGCCTGCTTCCATTGCGGGAAGAACGGCCTTCCAGCTTCCTTCGTCGGTTACGGCTGTAACCTTGTTTCCGCCAAGTTCTATTGTTATTTCAGTACCGTTATAGGCACTGCCCCACACGGTTATATTTTTATTTCTCTGCAAGACCATATGGTCTGTGAAAATTGCTGCAAAATTAAAGCAAGCCATAAATTACCTCCGAAACAAAATATTTCTACATATAACATTTTACCGCAAAACCGTGCTAAAATCAAGAGGCAGATACAAAAAAGATACTGCTTTTTAGGGTAATGACCGTATAGAAGAACTAAGGGTACCGAGCCTAAAACCCGATACCCTTGATTGGTTTATTACAGACAGGCAAAGGGGGCACCTTCGCCTTAAACAGTCCCTTTTCTTATTACTTTGAAAGCATAATCTTGCCTTTTTCGGTTACAGAAACAAATATAGTGTCTGTTTCTTCTGTAAGCTTCTTGAATTCATCTGTTTTGATGATTGCGGCAAAGTTGATGGATTTTACCTTTTTAATTGCAGAATTGTCAAGGATAAACTTTACTCCGTCAATTTCAATTGTAAGTGTAAGTTCTCTGTCAACTACGAGCTTTACAGCATTTTTAGGAAGAACAAGTCTGAAGTTTCCTGCATTGATATAAACATCACTACCGCCGTCAATTCTCTTGAGTTCTCTTGTAAGTCTGCTGCTGTTGAGTGAAATTTCATCGCCGTCGTTTGTTTTAAATGATATTACTGCCGCCTTTTCACCTTTGACAACAGAATGGTTTACGTTTGGTACAGATACTGAAACTGTTTCATCCTTTTCTGTTTCGTCCTTTTCTGTTTCGTCCTTCTCTGTTTCGTCCTTCTCTGTTTCCTCTGTTTCGTTATCAGAAATTTCTTTGAATGTATATTCAACTTTTGCACCCATCGCAATATAATAACCAAAGTCACTACTTAATATTTGTTCAGCACTTAAAGTTGAAATAGAAGAATCAACAGTCGAAATTTGCTGTTCCATTGTATCACCGTTGAATTCTATTTTAACCTCTGCGTTGATAATATAGTTATTGAAATCAAGAAATTCACCGAAAGGTTTATCGTAATCATCTGATGTAAGTACCTTTTCTGTACCGTCTGCCTTGATGAATTTTACGGATAAACTGCCAGAAGAAATACCAGGAGGAAGGTCAGGAGGAAGGTCAGGAGAACCATACTCAAATTCTACAGTAACAGGAGGATAGTCATTCCTCGGATTTGCATTCACATATGCAATCCAGTTTTCCTTTGTTACTTCCTTATTGTCAGGTAAAGAGTAGCTTTTTACTGTTACATTAGAATATTTTTCTCTGACCGCTGATTTTATACTGTTATCAACATCTGAAAGATTGATGTTGGTTAAGAATGTCTTATCATCATCAAGAATTATTTCAACATCACCAACTTCGCTCCTTAAAGCATATTTACCGTTACTGTCAATGTCAACTTCACCATTTAAAAGATTGGAATAAAAAATTTCACTTGCACTAGGGAATGGATAACCACAAGGCAGGTCATTTACAATGACTTTCCAATTATCATACCCTTCCTTATCAACAATCTCCTGAAGCTTTTCTCTGATATTTTCTTCATTAACTACAACATCCTCGGTTGTACCGTCGTTGTAGGTTACAAACAGAGTATATTCACCGTCTGCGGCAAATACGTTTATTGCGGGGATTACACTGATAAGCATTACTGCTGATAAAATCAGTGCAAGAATGTTTCTGAATTTATTTTTCATAATTTCCTCCTTAATTTATGTTTGCAGATTTCAAACATATTTACTATATTATAGCACTAATAATTTTAAATGTCAACACTTTATTTACAATTTGTTAGTAATTTTTCTAAAATGCTATCGCATATTCTTTTACAAACGTTATATGGAGGGATTTTATGCAGGATAAAAATAAGCTTGATAATATGGCTGAGAGATACAAGGAAGAAATGATGCGGCTTTACAAGAGCAAACGTACTGTTCCGTCGTCTGAGCCCAAGACAGAAACGGTTGCTCCTTTGACAGACAAAAAGCTTGTTGCAGATGATATTATGGAACAAAAAGCAGATACAGAAAAGCTTATGAAACCGCCTATGCCTGAAGTTCCGAGTGATTACGGAAATGGTGCAGAAGTTTCTGTTGTGGTTACTGAAAAAAGCAAATTCCCGTCAGCTGAGGAAATCATGCAGGCGGAAACGGCAGTGCAAACAATTGAATCAATTGCTACCGTTGCTACGATTACAACAGACCCGAGATTTGAGCCTGCTGATGATTTGCCGCACAATCAGGGCAACTACAATTATGATGCACCTGAGCCGCTTGAAGATTTAGAGGATTACGTTGAGGACATTATCCCTGACATTGATTATCCTGACGATGACACGGATTTTGAGAAATTATTTGATGATGACGATGACGATGACAGAAGCAATGCTCCTGATATGAAAGGTACGGGATATTTACAGATTGAGGTTACGACGGGTGACGGTGCTGTACCTGTGCCTAAGGCGGCGGTTATTGTTACGCAGGAAATCGGAGGACAGAGTTATCTTGTAACTATGAAGCTTACAGACAGAAGCGGGGCTACTGATATCATTCCCCTACCCGCTCCCCTTGCGGAATTTTCAGAAGCGCCTGACCCGTCAGAAAGACCTTTCAGCGAATATAATGTTACGGTATATAAAAAGGGGTTTTATACGGTGCCTGAGGTAACGGTGCCGATTTTTGACACAGTCAAATCCATTCAGCCTGTGCCGCTTATTCCTCTTGCGGAAAATGAATTGCAGGGCACGCAAATACCTGACGGAGGTGCGGTAAATGGCTAACGGAACACCTTATATTCCTGAAACTGTGACGGTGCACTTAGGACGTCCGAACAATACAAGTGCCAGAAATGTTACGGTCAGCTTTCCCGATTATATCAAGAATGTTGCTTCGAGTGAGCTTTATCCGACGTGGCCTGAAAGTGCGCTCCGTGCTAACATTTACGCGATTATTTCCTACACGCTGAACAGGATTTACACGGAATGGTATCCGTCGCAGGGATATAATTTCGACATTACAAACTCAATTCAGTATGACCACTCATTTGTGGAAAACCGTGATATTTTTGAACCGATAAATCGCATTGTTGATGATATTTTCAATGATTATATCGTTCGTCAGGGCAATGTTGAGCCGTATTATGCGACGTACTGTGACGGTGTTGAGGTTACTTGCGAGGGGCTGTATCAATGGGGCAGCGTTGACCTTGCAAACCAGGGATTTGTTCCTTATAACATTCTGACTTATTATTACGGTGATGACATCAATATTATTAAAAATGCTCCTGTACGTACCAATGTTCCCAGCTACCCAGGCGAGCCGCTTACTATCGGGTCGGGCGGCACTGACGTGAACCGACTTGAAATTCAGCTGAACAGGATTGCGGCCAACTACCCTGCTATTCCGAAGATTTACCCTACGGATTTTACTTATGATGTAAAGACGGCTGACGCTGTACGGCAGTTTCAGCATATTTTCAATCTTCCACAGACGGGTGTTGTCGACAAAGCGACATGGTACAGGATAAACTACATTTACACCAGCGTCAAAAAGCTTGCACAGCTTAATTCTGAGGGGCTTACTCTTGGTGAGTTGCCAAAACAGTTTGATTTGCCCATTGGGATTGGTGCTACGGGGTTGCCGACGGAGTATATTCAATATTATCTACAGGTTATCGGTGCGTACTACAAGGACGTTACACCTGTTGAGCAGACAGGGACTTATGATGAAGCGACGGCGGCTTCGGTACGGTCTTTTCAGCAGGTATTCGGCTTGCCTATGACGGGCGAGGTTGATGAGAGGACGTGGGATGACATTTACCGTGCTTATGCGGGAATTGTGGAGAACGTACCAATTAACATTGAGGGAGAAAATGCCGTGCTTTTCCCTGGCACGGTACTTACGGAGGGCATAACAAGCGAATATGTGCGTGTTTTACAGGAGTACCTTTCCTACATTGCACGAAGCTATCCCTCAATTCCTACGGTTACGGCAACGGGATATTTCGGTCCTGTTACGAGAAATGCGGTTTCGGCTTTTCAGCGGCAATTTGGTTATCCTGTTACGGGGTCGGTCAGTGCGGGAGTATGGGACGCTATTTCCGATGTTTACTCGGATCTGCGTTTCGGTTACGAAAAACAGCCGGGGCAGTATCCGGGATATGTGATTGAGTGAGGTGAGATTATGGCTTACACAGATGAGGATAAGAAGGGGCACATTTTTGAGTTGCAGGATTATCTGCGGAGAGTTGCCAGTGACAATGAGAACATTCCGCTGGTTGTTCCGAGTGGGGTTTATGATGAACGGACTGAGGACGCTATCCGAAAGTTTCAGCGTGAGTACGGCTTGCCTGTGACGGGTAAGGTTGACCGTGAGACGTGGGAGAAGCTTTATGAGGTTTACTTGCAGACGGAGGAATATTATGCGGAGCTGATTTCAATTCTGCCGATTATCAATGCTGACGAAAATCTGAAGCAAGGCGAAACAGGGTTTGATATTTACATTTTACAGGCTATGCTGAACACGGTTTTTTCGAGGTATGCCAATCTTCCCCTACTTGATATGGACGGGGTTTACGGTGAAAAAACCGCTGACGCTGTAAGGCATTTGCAGGAAATTGCCGGTGAGGAACAGACGGGTGATGTTGATTACAGGACATGGAACAGGCTTGCACAGCTTTACAATTTGCACAAGGTAAACTAAAAAAGTGCGGAAAGTTTTTAGCTTTCCGCACTTAAATCATTAGTAACCACGCTTATCCATTGTTCTTACGAGGTATACAAATTCAGTTTTGTAATCATCGCTACGATAGTCATAATCTTCAAGAAGTTCAAGAATCTGGTCACAGCTTGCTGTGCCCTTGAACTCACTGTCACGGAGTACCATTCCGAACTCTGCTACTGCTGCGGCAAAGGTGAGGTTTTCAGGCATTTTCTTTGTGTAAACCTCATCTGTAACTGGAACTGCGAGAAGCTTGCTTTCATCCTCGTCAGGTTCTTTGTAACGGAGGGAAACTGTGAGGAGCTCGTCCTTGTTGCCTGTGGAGGTATTCTGCTGATACTTCAGTTCAGCTTCGGGGATTGATGTACCGCTTTCATTGAGCACGATTTCGTAAAGTGCTGTAACTGTGTGACCTGCTCCAATTTCGCCTGCGTCCTTGGTATCGTCGTGGAAATCCTTATCTGCAAGTGCTCTGTTTTCGTAACCGATAAGGCGGTAGCCGCTTACGTTTACTGGGTTGAACTCAACCTGGATTTTTACGTCCTTTGCAACTGTATAGAGTGTTCCTGTCATTTCTTCAACAAGAACCTTCTTTGCTTCCATTTCGCTGTCAATGTAGGAGTAGTTTCCGTTACCATGGTCAGCAAGTGCTTCCATACGGTCGTCCTTTACGTTGCCTGTACCGAAACCGAGTACGGAAAGGAACACGCCTGATTCACGCTTTTCTTCGATAAGCTCGGTAAGCTCTTCTTCGGAGGAAAGACCAACATTGAGGTCGCCGTCTGTTGCAAGGATAACACGGTTGTTGCCGCCGTCGATGAAATATCTTTCGGCAAGGTCATAAGCGCGGTTGATACCTGCTTCGCCGTATGTTGAGCCGCCTGCTTCGAGGCTGTTGATTGCGTCGATAATCTTGTCCTTGTCCTCGCCGCTTGTACCCTTGAGGACAACTCTTTCGTCACCTGCGTAGGTTACGATGGAAATTCTGTCATCTTCTGTGAGGGTTTCGGTAAGCATTGTGAAAGCCTTCTGAACGAGAGGGAGCTTATCCTCGGAGAACATTGAGCCGCTGACGTCGATAAGGAAAACGAGGTTGAGAGGCTCACGCTCGGACTTCTTAATGTCCTCTGCCTTTAAGCCTACAAGCATAAGCTTTGCTTCTTCATTCCAAGGGCAATCGGACATTTCCACGTTTACTGAGAACGGGTCGTTTGTTGTCGGCTCGGAATAATCGTAATCGAAATAGTTGATGAATTCTTCGATTCTTACTGCGTCGGGATTGATATAATCGCCGTACTCAATCATTCTGCGGACATTTGCATAGGACGCTGTGTCAACGTCAACGGAGAATGTGGAGAGCGGATTTGCGGCAACAGACTTATAGCCGTTTTCGATGATTTCGTTATATTCTTCGGTATTGTAGTATTCTTCATAAGTAAATCTGTTTGCGCCATTTGCAGGGAAAGTATCGTCTTCTACGATTTCTTCCTCGCAATCTGCCTGCACTCCTCCGCCTTGCGTCTTCACCTGAGTTGCCATACTTGATTTATCAACGGAAACAGCGTTATCAAGGAGCGGGGCTTTCTCTTCAACTGCTTCTTCCATAGCAGGTGCTTCGTTAACCTCGCCACCCTCTGCTTCGTAGTAATAATCCTCAGCGGCGGGGGCTGTGTTTACTTCAACAGTTGCACCTGTTTCTGCATAATAATTATCAGCTACAGCACCATCACCAACAACATTTATAGATGTTTCTTCATTGCTTCCTCCACAAGCTGTAAACATACTTGCGCAAAGTGTAAGGGCGATTGCTGCGTTAAAAATTCTTCTTGTCTTTTTCATAATATCAATCCTTTCGTCAATCGTTGAAGTTCTGTATTACTCCCATAAACAGGATTTCGCCTGATGGGGATTTGATTTCGTACATAAAGGGGCGGTCTACAATAAAATCTATTGGCTGTTCTTCGATAAGCGCACAACCATCGGTCATAACTGCCATTGTTGCGGCAGCAGCTTCTGTTCCCTCTTCGTCACATCTGATTTTTGCCGCCTGAATGATTTTGGATATGTAAAGCTGTTCGTCCTCGGCGGTTGCGTTGAACTCTGCACCCAATGGGTCAAAGGCTTTATTTACACCTAAAAGCTGGAGCATTTCCTTCAGCGAGCCGCTGTAATCGCACTCAAACTTGGGCATTGCGATATTAACTGTTTTTTCCTCTCGCTTTACTTCCAATTCCTCGGTAAGCTTATCAAGGCTCATTTCTTTGATAATATCGGAGATGTTTGCGTCATCGTCTTTCGGAAGGTAGATGTTCATTACTGAGCCATCGGTATAAGGCATTGTCACGGATTTGAACTTACTTCCCTCGCCGTAATCAATATAAATCTCGCCTTGGTGCATTGTCGGTACTGTTTCTGTACCCTTGTTGCCGTAGAATTCCTTGTCACGGGTTGAAAAGTTTTCAAATTTATGCACCCACTCGTTGTTGAAGTAAAGTGCATTTACAAGGACAAGACGTGCTGACTCGTCAAGTGGCTGGTTAAGAAGCTGAGAAATCATACCGTTTGTGTTTTTGTCAACCCAGCTGTTAAGGTCATTGACGAACTCTGCTGAGGTGAGGTCTGCGCTGTAGCTTTCGGCTCTGAACACGGCTTCAAGCTGTTCGGCATAATCGGGATTGATTTCGGCAAGCTTATCGGATTTCCAGTAGGAATTGCTTGTGGTAAGCGTGCCGTTCTCACGGTTGAGTTCGTCCATAAGGTTTTTGCTGTCGCCTTTCATTTCGTTTACGCTTCCGTAGCCGAAAAGGTTGAGCAATTCCTGTTGTGTAACGGAGTTTTCATCTGCGCCCATTGCGGCGATGTTGACAACCATTTTTGCACTAAGGGGCGATACTATGACGTTGTCTTCATTTTTCAATGCTTCCTTGATGAAGGCGGCATTGAAGTTTCCTGAAATTTCCTCGGATGTATACACTGCTTCAATCGGTGTAAATTCAGTCACTTCTGGTATCTCCATTTGTGCAATTGCTTCACTTTTAATTGTTTCAAGCTTTTCCACGTCAATCTGACTACTTGTAAACAAGCCGCAGCCTGTAAGCATTGACGTGCTTAAAAGCATTGCTAAAACTCTTTTCATAGTATCACCTTTTCTTTAGTCTTTGACCTCGTGCCACCTTTCGATAAGGCTGTAGAGGTTACCGTAGGAGAATTTCATTCTGTCGTAGAAGAAGTCGTCTACTCCGCCCTGAGGGTAAATTACATCAAGTGCATTTTCGTCAAGGCTTTCCCAGCCGTTGTGGAAGATGTAGCCGCCGTCGAGGGTACGTTCAATCTGCGGTGCGTTCTCGAAAACAAGGCTGTAACCTGTTTCATCGGCTTTCAGCGGAAGAATGTAGCATCTGTCCTCAAGCATTACGTAAGGGGTGCGGCTTGTGAGGTAAATGCTTTCTGTTTCGCCTGTTTCGAGGTTATCTGCGGTAATTTCATAGCAGATTTCTCCGTTTCCGCCGCTGTAGACGCGGTCGATATAAGCGTTTACAATTACATCGGTTTCGATAAGCACGTTTTCCTCAACGAAGAAGTCATCGCCTGTTGTTGCACCTGAAGGGGTAAGAGGTGCATCGGCGTAATTAAGCAATAATGCTTCGTAAGGTATTGTTTGCTGACCTGAACCTGTGGCTTCTTCCATTACAGCTTCTTCTTCGGCAGGAGCTTCAATCAATTCCTCATCTGCAACTGCTTCGTTCTGTTCTGCCTTGTTGTCAAAGTTTTCTTCAAAAGTATCACCTTCAGGAGCAAATTCCGCTGCATCATTAAATGCACCGTCCATTGCGGGTGCTTCTGCCATTGGTGCGGAGTCAGTTGCCATATTGCTGTTGGAGATATCCATATTTCTTACGGCAACGGGAACGATGATAAGGGCGGCAGCACAAGCTGCTGCGAGGGTTGCTTTCTTTGTGAGTGAAATATTTCTGCGAATTGGCTTTGAGGTCAGTGCCTCATCTGTTTTTTCTTCGAGATTGCTTTCAATTCTCTCCCAGAGAGCGTCCATATCGGGCGCAGTGTTCTCCGCGTGAGATTTGTAAAGCTGTTCTATTTTCCTGTTATTCATACGGACTGCACCTCCCCGACATATTTTCTCAGCTTGGAGATTGCGTTCCTGTATTTCCAGGTTACTGTTCCAAGCGGCTTTCCGAGAACGGCGGCAATATCCTTGAAGGTCATATCGGCGAGAATTTTCATATTTACGATTTCCCGCTCGCTTTCATCAAGGTATTCAAGTGCATCTGCAACCGCAAGCTTCCCGGTAACGGTATCTTCTGTAGACGTTGTATCTGCTATTTCATTTGCAGCAGAATTTTCATTGTCTTCATCAAGGGTCAGCTGTTCACGCTTCTGTTTTTTCAGAAGGTCGAGAGCCATATTTCTTGCTATCGTAACAAGCCAGCGCTTATGCTTGCCTCCGAAGCAGTATGTATCGGCTATCTTCCACAGCTTTAAAAAGAATTCCGACGTTATATCCTCGGCGTCCTGCTGATTGTGTAAAATCAGATATACGCTCTGATAAATGGTTTTACCGTATTCGTCGTAAATTTCCTTCAGACCCTGTTTGTCGCCCTGCTGAATCATCAGTATACGGCGTTCAAACTGTCTGTCAGTCATACCGTTATCACCCCTTGCTAATATATATACTGTTTGGTATTGGTGTTTTTATGGATAAAAGTTGCACAAATATACAATTTTATTTTTGTGCAACTTTGCCATTTGCGTATTACAATTCTAATTGTACCACAAAATGACAATTGTTGCAACCAAAAGAAAAGGGACACCAAAAGGTGTCCCTAAATAAATTAAACAATTTTATTGAGTTCGTCAAGAAGTGTCTTCTTTGTTTCCAGATCCTTCATACCCTTGGAGAAGATACAGTCCATACGGTAGCGGATGTAATCGTCATAAAGCTTTGTGCCGAATACATTTTCATTGAGAAGCTTCTGATAAGAACCAGCGTCCATATTACCTGAGATAACATAGAGAAGCTTTTCGAGCGCCTTCATCTTCTTGTCAACATCAGAGAGATTCTTTGCTCCATTGAGAGCATTGATTTCCACAAGAACATCACGCTTATCAGAACGTATTGTATAACCCTCAGAGTCAAGGCTGCCGAAGATACGGATGATATTGGTGTTGAGCGCATTCTCAGCAAATGGGAACATTGCGAGTGGAAGGTCATCCTTATCAACATCGATATAGATTGCCTTGTCGCAAGCAGGGGCGATAACAACCTTATAGATATCTGTGAACCAGTATTCATCGCCGCTCTTGAATGTAAGAGGATACTGGTAGCCCTTCATATCCTTGCCAAGACCGAATTCGAGAATTGCTTCACGCTCGGAAGTATAGTATGGGTCGTGGTTAGCTGCACACTTATCGGAAACTATCTGTGTTACCTTTGCAACTGTAAATTCGCCCATATCGTTCTTATCGGCGTCAAGGAACACTCTTGTTCCGTCAAATGTGCTTCTCTGGAGGTCAGCAGCAAATGTTGAAGCGCAGATATATTCCTTATTGAACTTGCTCATAACGTTAACCATTACGTCATCGTTGATGAGATTATCAGCTTCGTTGTAAGCATAAGCGTCCATAATGCATGCTTCGAGAGTACCCTTGATATCAGCCTCCTCCTCTGCTGTAAGGTTAGTGAAGCTGAAACGGTCATAAACCTGTTCCATCATTACATCGAGAGGAATTTCGCCGCCGATATACTTGAAGCGGTCGTTATTGAGAAGGATAGCCATCTTAGGCAGAATTTTCTGCTTAGCTGTTTCGCTTGTGGTAATCTTGTTTGACATAATACCGAGGCAAACGATGAATTCAGCGTAATCTCTCATAACTTCCTGCTCTGTGAGGTAGTTGAAGAAATAACCATAGATATAGCCTGCAAAGAATTCCTTGAGGCTGTTGAAAAGCTCGGAGTTCTTACCGATTTCAGCTATGTACTTTTCCTTGAAAGCAACAACTTCATTTGCGGCAATTGTTTTCTTACCGCCATTGAGAGCAACAAGATTCTTTTCCTGAGCCTTGAAGAAAAGCTTGAGGTATGTTTCATACTTTGTTTCTTCAGTGCTGTTTACCTTATCTTCGTTAAATGTCCAGATAAGGAATGCTCTGTGCATATTCTTAACAGCGTCGGATGAGGACTCAACGAGGTTCTTTACGTCAATTTCCATATTCTGTCCGAACTTGGAATTCTTATTGAAGTCAGCAAGAATTTTTTCGATTTCCTCCTTGAATGCTGCATAAGCTGGAGATTTATCCATAAATATTACAGCATCAAGTATTTCGGGACCTGTGACAGTCAGATCAAAAATGACACCCATTGTTTGCTCCGTTTCTCAGCGGCGTGAAAAATTTATTTTGGACGCCCTGCCCCGTTTGCCGCTGTAAACGGGACTTTTATTTCAATCAAACACCGTATACGTTTCGGTATTCAATCATTTTTTCCAGGTATTCCTTACCCGGAACAACATCGTTCTCAATTGCTTCAATGATATCAGCGATTGTAACGATGGAATATACATCAATTCCGAAGTCACGCTTTACTTCCTGTACAGCGGACATATCGCCCTGTCCCTTTTCCATTCTGTCTACTGTGATAACCATACCTGTAACGTTTACATCAGCAGCTGACTTGAGCTTTGGCATAGATTCACGGAGAGCCTTGCCTGATGTCATAACGTCATCGATGATAACAACCTTTTCGCCATCAACAAGCTGCTTACCGATGAACATACCGCCTTCGCCGTGGTCTTTTACTTCCTTACGGTCGAAGCAATATGCAACGTCAACTCCCTTTCTGCTGAGAGCTGTTACAGCGGAAACTGCGAGAGGGATACCCTTATAAGCAGGGCCGAAAAGTGTTTCAACGGGAATATTGTTGTCGATAATACATTCTGCATAGAATTCGCCGAGCTTGTTGAGCTGAGCGCCTGTCTTATAGTTGCCGCAGTTGATGAAATAAGGTGCCTTTCTGCCGCTCTTGAGTGTGAAGTCGCCGAAAGTAAGCACTCCGCAGTCAACCATAAACTTAATAAAATCCTGTTTGTAACCCATCTTCAAATATCTCCTTAACATAATTTTCATAGATACAATTAAATTATATCACATTTAATTATTAAAATCAACACTATAATTCACATAAAAAATTTGCTTTTTTTGTTGCAATATGCTACAATAGGAAATGTAATTTACATTTTTTGCACAGGAGAGGAAATTTATGAGAATAAGAAGAAAAAAGTGGGCACGTCCCGAGCTGGCTGTCTGCCCATATTATATTGAACACGCAGAGGAATACAAGGGCAAGTGGAACAGCGTTTTCCCTAACAACAAGCCTCTTTATGCTGAGCTTGGCTGCGGCAAAGGTGGATTTGCTGCACAGGCGGCGCTGAAATACCCTGACGTGAACTGGCTTGCTATGGACATCAAGAGCGATATGCTTGGTGTAGCAAGAAGAACGGTTGAAAAGGCATTTGAGGAGGCAGGCAGAGAGGTTGACAATCTTAAGCTTGTTTCCCAGAATATTGAGAAGATTCTCACTTCCTTTGATGAGAATGACAAGATTGACCGTCTGTACATCAATTTCTGTAATCCGTGGCCAAAGGACAAGCACAACAAGCGCAGACTTACCCACACACGTCAGCTTAATCAGTATCGTGTATTTCTGAAGGACGGCTGTGAAATTCATTTCAAGACAGACGATGACGAGCTTTTTGAGGAGTCGCTGGACTACTTCAAGGAGGCAAATTTTGAGGTTACATACCTGACCCGCGACCTCCACGCAAGCGATTATCAGTACAATCTTGTTACTGAACACGAGAGAATGTTCTCGGAGGAGGGCAAGAAGATTAAGTTTTTGATTGCTGTGAAGAAATAAAAACAAATTGAGCCTGAGATTTTTCTCAGGCTCTTAGTTTTATAATTATCAACGAACACGGATTTTAATTCGTTTTTCTCTTACCTTGTTGTTTTCACCTGTTGCCTGAACAACAACTTTGTAATCAAGCTGCTGATCTCCAACAAAAAGAAATTGTCCATCCTCGCTCACTTTTAAATTTGTATAACCTTCGGATAAAATAGGAAGTGGCATAATTTCAAATTTCACAGTATTGTGGAAATAGGCAAGTTCGTCAATGGATATTGTTGTACCAACTTCAACGTCAACAGTTCCTTTTGGTATTATAACAGGAGAACCAGAAAGAAAATTTTTTAAAGGTATGAAAATAAATATTATCATCAGTAATAATGCAACAGCAATTAAAATTACTATTTTTCTATTCTTTTTCATAATTACCTCTCCTTATTATGTCTGATTGTTAAGAAACTCCTCCCTCTCCTTTTTGGAGAAAACGCAGCCGCAGTAATCCTGACGGTAAAGGCCATACTCTGCGGAAAGCTCCACGCTTCGTTTGTAACCGTTCTTTTTCTTGAAATCAGAGGGCAGATGCTTTACGCCGTATTTTTCGGCAAGCTCCTCGCCTATTTCGTTAAGCTTGGGTGCGTTTTTATATGGGCTGATTGAGAGAGTTGTTGTAAAATAATCACAGCCTAATTCTTTGGCAAGCTTTGCGCTTTCTTCCAATCGCAGGCGGTAGCAAGCAAAGCATCTTTCCCCGCCCTCACGGATATGCTCCAATCCCTTGATTGCGTCATAAAAGCGGTCGGGGTGCCAGCCGCGTTCAACAAAGCTGATTTTGTTCTTCACGGGAAGCTGTTCGATAAGACGTTTCTGCTCGTCGATACGATGGAGAAACTCGGCTTCGGGGAAGATATTGGGGTTGTAATAGAAAACTGTTATGGAGAGGTACTGGGAGAGGTACTCCAGCACGGCGCTTGAACAGGGTGCACAACAGCTGTGGAGAAGAAGCTTGGGTGGATTTTGGCTGTCAGATTGCTGTAGAATTTTCTGCTGTTCAAGGAAATAGTTGCGTTTGGATTGCATATAATTTCTCCTTATCTTATTTGAACGGCTGATTTATTACACTGTCAACATCGACATAATATTTGCTGTAATCATTCGGGTCAACATAAACCTTAACGCTTTTTCCGATGTAATTCGGCAAAGCATTATCCATAGCCAACGAACTGAATTTATGTACCTGACCGCTGACAGGATTGCACCACTCACATAAAATTTTGCCGCCTTTTCCATGATTAACCCCGGGTGACATACCGTGGGAAAATAATTTGTCAATCATGTAGGAAAACACACCTGTATCCCATTCGTAGGCTTCTATAATTTCTGTAACAACAGCGTCAAGAATTATCCCATTGCGTATTACTTTATCGTAATGGTTATTTCTTCTGTGCAGCACAAAGCTTAACAGCAATGACACAACACCTACGCCGACAAGCAGCATACTTTTCCGATAAGGCTCTTTCATTGTTCGTGACTCGGCGGGATGGTTTTTATCGTACATTACTGTAACAGGTCTGCCCTCATATCCATAAGCTTTTAAATTTCTTCCTTTATCATAATGATGAATATACAGATGATATTTCTTTTCACCGACACTGTATTCCACAAGCACACTGCAGGTATCATAATCTTCACCATCGCTGAAGTAAGCTTTTTCTATTCTGCCGATTGTAATAACCGCATTTGAACGAAAATGCTCATAGTCAATTACAAGAAACAGTCCAACAGCAATAAGAATTAGTGCCAAAGGTACAAGCGCAATTACAAAGTATTTATTTGAAAACGGCGTATGTTTCATACATTCTCCTTATCTGAAATCATGCACCTTTTCGGATGGATAATCGTCAGCTGCAACGCTGTCGAGGTCGACATAATACTTGCTCTTATCGTCGCGGTCAACATAGACATCTACGGTTGAGCCGACCATATAATGGATATCATCCATTACCTGCTTTGAACTGTAGAGGTATCTTTCACCTGTAAACGGGTCATTTACCTCAACCTCGGCTTTATACGGGTGTCTATGGTTTATTCTGACATTTGTCACGGTAATTACGTTAATAATTGTACCTGTAACTCGGTCGCCGTTTTCCAGGAGTTTCTTACGCTTTCCGCTTGCGGCAACATTTGCAAAGAACATTCCTCCGCCGACACCGCCGAAAATCAATCCCATAAATACAAGAATTATCGGTGCAATATAATTACTTACACGAACATCACCGGGATTTTCAGGGTCATACATTACCTCAATTTTCTTACCCTCATACATTGATGACGTATAGGTATTCAGCATACAGTTATATACCTGTCTGTCCACTCTGTACTCAACATACACATCATGATGCGTTGTTCTGTCATCTCCGCTTCCTGTTGTATAAGTATCAATCTCTGTTATAACAGCTGTTGTTTTTTCTGCCTTTGCTTCAAACTTTTTTTCTCCTACAAAAGTACAGACACTTGCTACTATCATAAGCACGCCAACCAGCAGAAAAACTATACCCAGTAAATTTGTTGTTCCTTCTGTTCCTCTGACTTTCATATTCATTCCTCCTGTCAAAATTATACCGCTATGGTATTTATTTTACCACAGCGGTTTATCTTTTTCAAGTATTTTCTATCTTTTTCCTTTTAGGGAAAGTTTTTGCCATAAGCTCCTTATCTGTTACATAGCCGAGTACGAGAAGGATTGTCATAAGTATCCACACGGATGGCTCGGAAATCATTACTCCGAAGTAACCGAGCATTGGTGCTAAGACAAAGGCTACAACGGCCTTGCCTATCATTTCGATTACGCTGCTTGCTACGGGCACTGTTTTTCTGCCAAGTCCCTGCAGTGAGCTTCGCATTACGATAAGCACACCGAGGACGAAATAGAACGGTGTATTGACACGCAGATATGTCGAAGCGGTATCCACGATATACGGATTTTCCGTTCCTGCTATAAGCTCAACGATAAAGCCTGATGCGGTATAGCCAATTATAATTGCGGCTGCTGACCATATCCACGAGATAAGGACGGCGCTTCTGATACCGGGGAAAACACGGTGTGGTTTATTTGCACCTAAATTCTGGCTGCAATAGGTTGCGCAGGCTGAACCGAGGGCGCTGTACGGAAGCATAAGGATGCTGGAAATTTTTCTTGCGGCGGTATGTGCGGCAATTGTATCTGTACCGAAGCCATTGATTGCACGCTGGAGTACGAGAGATCCGATTTCCACAATACTGAACATAAGTGCAAAGGAAAGTCCCATTGACATAAGCTGTCCCACTTCGTTGAGGGTTATACGGAATTCCTCTTTTTTAGGAATAAGGTATGGGAAACGGATAAGGATATATATACAACATAGAATGAATGAGAATGTCTGTGAGATGATTGTTGCATAAGCTGCGCCGTTAATTCCCATATCAAATTTTACGATGAACAGCAGGTCGAGTCCGATATTTACAAATGATGAAATTATCAGGAAAATCAGCGGAGTAAGGCTGTCGCCTACTGCACGGAGAACGCCTGCCGCCATATTATAGAGCATTGCGGTTGTCATAAACATAAGGATAATTCTTATGTAGCCGTATGCCATATCGAAAATTTCATCCGGTGTATCAAGCAGACGCAGGAAATGCTTCAGCAGAAACATACTGAGCACTGTGAAGATTGCTGATACTGAAAGTCCGAGAATAATTGTTCCTGCAACTGAACGTCGAACTTTTTCGCGGTCACCCGCTCCGAAGTGACGTGCGGTAACAATTGAGAAACCATTTGTCAGACCTGACATAAAGCCGATAAGCAAGTTGGAAACATAGCTTGTTGAGCCAAGTGAAGCGAATGCTTCTACACCGATTGCACGTCCGACAATGATCGAGTCAACCATATTGTACATCTGCTGGAAAAGATTGCCTGCGATAATCGGCAGTGCAAAAGCAAGTATTATTTTAAAGGGATTGCCCCTTGTGAGTTCCTTCATATTCAAAATCCTTTCATTTTGTGCCTTAAAAAGATTACCCCAAATATAGGATTTTGTCAATGGAAAAAATCACGGTATTTTATGAATATTTTTGCACAGAATATTGCAGAATACCGATTAAGGAAAGGATTTGATTTTATGGCTATAAACAGAGTCAAAACGGTTATTCTCGGTGCAGGAAATGTTGGTGCGGCAGTTGCACACGGACTGGCGCTTGAAAGGCTTTGCGGCGAGATTGTACTGCTTGACATCAATCGTGAAAAGGCATGGGCTGAAGCTGAGGACCTTAAACACGCGCTCAGTGCTGAGCGAAGCAACATCCGTGTAAAAAGCGGCGGTTATGAGGAATGCGGTGATGCGGATATTGTTATTCTTACGGCTGCACCGAAATATATTCCAGGGCAGAGTCGTCCCGATATGGTTGCAAAGGCGGCCAAAATTGCTGAGGAGGTTATTCCTCACGTTATGACGAGGGGCTTCAAGGGATTTTTTATTGTTGTAACAAATCCTGTTGATGTGATTTCCAACCTTGTGCAGAAGCTTTCTGGATTGCCGCCCCACAGGATTATCGGCACGGGTACTTCCCTTGACACGGCGAGGCTGAAGATTTACATTGCTGAGAAGCTGAATGTTGACCCGATGAGCGTAAACGCTTTTTGTATGGGTGAACACGGTGACAGTCAGGTTATTCCGTGGAGTCTTGCGACGGTTGGCAACAAACCCTTTGCGGAGGTTATCCGTGACAACCCTGACAGGCTGAAGCATTTTGACAGACAGACAGCTTTACAGGAAATCAAGGATGTTGCTTTTGACATTGTAAACCGCAAGGGCAGCACGACCTTTGGTATCGCTTCGGCGGCCTGCAGCATTGTGAGTGCGATTGTTCATGACAGCAGGACGGTTATTCCTGTTTCTGCTTGGCTTAACGGTGAGTATGGTGAGGGAAATGTTTATGCGGGTATACCTGCGGTAATTGGTATGGAAGGTGTGAAGGAGTTAGTGGAGTACAATCTTGCTTCAGATGAGATGGCGGCTTTCAGGCACTCGGTTTCGCTTATTCGGGAGTATGGAAGAAAAGTTGGGTTATAAAAGAAAAAGAGAAGCTGAACGCTTCTCTTTTTTCATTTTACTTGACCATATCTTCGATACTTCCCGTTTTGCCCGCAAGACCGAGTGCGCTATCAACGGGAAGTGAGAAACAAATTCCTCTCCGAAGCTACCTCTTACCGATGCCAGAACAATGTTATTTTCACCGTTTGCAATGTTTGTAAGCATTGACACAACCTCTTCGTAAGGACGGGCTTTTTCATAGGGATAATCCGGATTATCTTGGCGAGAAAAGTATATATCTTCAATATCAATGAAGCGGAGATTTAATCTTTCGGCAAGTGCTTTTGCCAGTGTGCTTTTGCCTGCGCCATTCAAACCGCAAACTAATATAACGCTCCCCATACGTTCACTCCTTATAAACAAAGTACACGATCTCATCGGGAATGTTCACGATGTATTCCTTTGCCTGCGGCGGATAGATATTCTTGCTCGGTACATCTTCAAGCGGTATCCAACACATATCAAGCTCGATGCGCTCGTTGCCGAGCTCGTCAAGTGCTTTGAAATTTCTATCAAGCGGTATCTGTGTTTCGTCCTTTAAGGAAACCAAATAATATAGGTTTATCTGCTGACAAGGGCGAGTACCCCACGGAAAGAAATTCTCGTTCACCATAAAGAGTCTTTCAACCTTTATGTCAGCGCCGATCTCTTCCTTGAACTCTCGCACAAGGGTTTCATCGGTCGTTTCTCCAAAGGCAACGTGACCGCCGATAAAGGCGTAGCCGTCCTCACCGACAAGCTTTTGCATAA
This sequence comes from uncultured Clostridia bacterium, assembly GCA_937891895.1. Taxonomy (GTDB): domain Bacteria; phylum Bacillota; class Clostridia; order Oscillospirales; family Ruminococcaceae; genus RGIG8773. Next base: position 5,422 of record CALATN010000024.1, on the reverse strand, counting down.
GTACCTTGCCATTGTGGATCAAAAGTCCACCGACACGGTACGAAAAAACATAATCGTCTGTTTTGAAAAGTATGTCGCTCATTTTTATCTCCTATAAAAGAATTGACCAATCCTCATAGTCAAATCTGCCACTTCCGTGGCAAAGCAAACTATCATCGTCAAGGTTTTGTAAAGCATTTTTTATGTGCTCGATAAGCTCTGTCGAAATATCAAGCGAATGGTGTCCGGGAAAAATCCGTGCAGGGTTATAAGCAGATACTTTCTTGACAGAATCCAAATAGGCTTGTGGGTCTGTGGAAGGATAGTTCGCATACAAGACTCCCTTGTATATCAAATCACCGGTAAACATAAAACGATTGGTCTCATCCCAAAAACACATATGCCCCGGAGAGTGTCCCGGTGTATGTATAACTGTTATCCTTCTATCGCCCAATTCGATTACGTCGCCATCGTCAAGGAATCTGCACGGAACACCTTGGAATAGCTCATATTCTTCCGAATCATAACCGCTTGGCAGATCACAATCATTGACAAGCATTTTTTGAATCAAGGATCTTGGCAAAGGAAATTCACCGCAAAGCCAACTCAACTCATCCCTGTGAGCGTAGAACTCGCTGAAATATTTATGACCGCCGATGTGATCCCAATGCACATGAGTGGCTACCGCCACAATCGGCTTATCTGTCAGTTTTACAACTTCGCCATATATATTGGAAATTCCCAACCCGGTGTCTATCAATAATGCCTTTTCAGAGCCGCATAGCAAATAACAATGTGTTTCTTCGGGATGACGGTATTCACTTATGATATAGGTTGATTCATTGACCTTATCTGTTGTAAACCAAGCTCTATCAGACATAAATTATCCGTTCCTCTCGCTTTTCTTTTTCCACGCAAGCCAATCCTTATCAAGTACGGTGGAGTGAGGCTTGGTCATAATCGTATCACACGGAAAGCTCTTGCACTCTCCGCAGAAATTCAGCTTCTTTTCTTTCACGCAATCACGGGTGAAGCAATCTCCCGTGGTGTGTTCTTCCTCGCAACCACGGCAACCGCCTTTTATGTATGTAGGGCAAGCACCGCAGTAAAAGCCGCATTTGCCAAGTAATTTTTCGTCCATTGTCTTATTCTCCGTCGTAATAGTCCACTTCGCTTGCCTGCGGATAGAGCTTGTTAATGCCCATACCCCACACTCCGATCTTATCAGAGTCGGGATAGATGGTAATATCTACATCGTGTACTACATCAAAGTCGATATAAACGAGGTTTTCAGTTTCAGATGAATTTGTTAGCTTGTGCGCACCTTCCGCACCGGTAGGAAAGAACAAAAGATCTCCTGCGCTCACCTTACGTTCACCATTCGGAGTTCGCAAAATTCCTTCACCGCTGATAATATAGAACGTTTCCTCGTTGTTATGATGGTAATGGTAGGGGTATGCCGCTTTCATCGGGGGTATCTCATAAATGCTAACCAAAGAGTTTTGGGCAGCTCCAAAGGGGACAAATTTACGGCGATAATATTCGTAGCCCTCGTGTTCGTTTTTATGGCTTTTAGGTATGTTATCGATTGACTCGTGTTTAATCTCGCTCATAGATAGACTCCTTGATTCATTCCATTTTCACTAAAAACTTCGATTTCAATTTCAAATTGGTGGCATCGCCGTATCCGAGCTTACCATAGAAATGCTCGTGCATTTCATCATTGACGGAAATGAGCTGAACCATAGCAGCACCCATTTCCTTTACTCGTTCTTCAAGCTCTGCCATCATTTTTGTGCCGATACCGCTTTTTTGGTATTCTGATGCAACAATGATTTCCACAAGATTGTAAGCTGTAAGATCGTAAAAGGTTTCAAATCTGCCCATTGCGAATCCTACGATATTCTCGCCATCCTCAGCAATCATGCAATAAGAGTCGGGAGAGCCAAGCACCTGCCAAACTCTGCTATATACAAGTTCGGGAGTCCATTCGTCGCCCGTTCCGTTCCAATATTCGATGAAAAGAGGTGTAACCTTTGCAATATCCTCTTTTTGCATTTGTCTGTATGTAATGTTCATTCTGCTTTCTCCAAATATTTGCGTATTACTCCGAACAACGCAAATCGCTCATTCTCTTACAATATTATCTCGTACTTGAAATCTTTCATGATAATATCTGTTCCTCTTTTTTGGTAAGTATTTTCGCTAACAATTTTACCGCCACATTTCTGCGCAACACGATTAGATGCAGCGTTTTCCTGCCCTACAAAAATAGTTACTTTCTCGGCTCCTTGACCACGAGCATACTCTATCATTCCTTGAGCAATTTCAGTTGCATAACCTTGGCACCAAAAATTCTTATGTACGCAATATGCAATATCATATACTTTTTTGTCTTCGCTAATCATGAAACTACAAGTTCCTACTCGTTCTAAGGAATCCTTGAAAACAGGAATCAAATAGCAACATTCGTCATCCTCGCCCAAACATTCTAACATTTTCAAATATTCTTCATCTATCTCTTCTTTTGCTTCGTCGGGTAAATATTGTCCCATTTCCGGATCATTCCAAATACTATATGCCCACAAAGCATCTTCTTTTGTAAAGCCTCTTAATAAAAGCCTTGGGGTCTCAATATCATTTATTTTCATAAAATCCTCCGTCATATTTATCTGACTGATATTTGTTCGTCGCTTACAGCACCAGCTCAAAAATGCCGCCATCAAACACAATATCGTTGCCATCGGCATCCTTATAGAAGGATACCTTTTCCGTTTCGATCAGCTCAAAGCCCAAAGATTTGAGAAGCGAAACAGAAGGCTTGTTACTCAATGCCGTGCCTGCGGTCAGCCTTTTGATACCAAGCTCACGCATATAATCAATGAGTGCCAAGTGGCTTTCCTTTGCGTAGCCCTTGCCGTGGTATGCGGAGTGGAAGCAATAGCCGATCTCGTGTCCGTTTTCTCTAATGTTAAAGGCACTATATCCGATAACGGTATCACCAAGGCAGATAGCAAAAAACATATGCTCGGTGCCGCTGTTCGCACCCGCCCATTTTGCAATTCTCGGCTGAACATCCGCATCATCGGTGATGTGGGGTTTGTCGTACTGTGAAAGGGCGGAAGTGTTAAAGTCCACCCAAATTTCTTTTATGCTTTTCCAATCATCCGCTACGATGTGACGGATGGTAAGTCTGTCGGTTTTTATAGCGTTCATATTATCCTTCTTCCAAATCCCATTCGTACACCTTTTCGATGGTTTTATCGTCCAGCATTTTTATTATGAAATTGCCGTTCAATATCTCTTCTTTTCCATTTCTTAAATACATCAAAAAGTATGTGGAAGTTAAATATTGTTTGTATCTTCTTGCATTATACACATTTACCCCAAGCAATTCGACGGGTTCTTCAATAATCACTTTGTTACTCGCAAGTGCCTTTGCAACTATGCGCTCTGTTTCCTCGGCATATCTCAACACCGCTTCCTTCATTGCGGAATCAGAGTTACACGAAATGTCGCCAATGCTTTCGCCTGTCGCATTTGCTTCAAAAACGGATTTTACTTGTTCCGTAAATTGAACCGCATAGAACAGCGCACCGGAATAATAGTTTGAAATTCTGATTGGAAAATAAAATCCACAATCGGAAAGCTGTACGGTCATAGAAGCAAACAATTCATCTGCTTTTGATGAATCAAGCTGCTTTAACGCTTGCCATTCTACATAGTTCGCACTTCCTTCAAGTTTTTCTATGCTGCTCTCATATTGGAACTCATAGGGGAATTTCTCTTGGCGGTACTTTCTGTATCTTGCGAATGTTTCAGCTTTTTCGGCATCATAACATTTGTACAAATCCAGCAACAGTTTGTTCTCTCGCAACTTGATTGACAAATTTTCTTCATCGTATTTATAGTAAATTAGCGCCTTTAATTCATTAACGCAAACATCCCAATGATTTGCATATTGGAAGGCGTGGAACATTTCGTGGATGATTTTGGATGTAAGCACTGTAACATTCGGAGTACCCATAACATTCCAAATAGCAATATATTCCCCTTCATAAAAAATGGCTGTATTAGCAACAAAGTCAGAGGTTTTCTCAATATATTTGCCGTCAAAGAAACACTCGGTTTCGTTATACAATGCGAATTTTGTTGGTGCAAAACCCTTCCATATCGAATCGAAGTTGATTCTTTTGATGTTATTGTAAATCTGTTGATACAATTCTTCTAAATTCATTATTATGACCTCGTTATATCAAATTTATCTTTCTCCCAATGTTCATATCTTGTCGCCACTTTGGAGCTTCGCCATCGTCTGCCCAATATTCATCCATAGCGACGATCTTATCGTCTTTCAGCTTGATGAAGGACGTAACGTGGAAAGAAGCGGAGCGATCCTTCGGATATACCCGTGTTGCGGTGATAATCATATCGTCCGTCGTGACGATCTTTTCAACCTCGCCATCCCAATCGCCGGGATACTCGCAGTTGGCTCTTATAAATTCCTCAACCGTGAAATGCTCATTGGAGCAATGCCAATTCACATAGGCATCGGCGTGGAAATATTCTCTTATCTCGTCTGCTCTCTGTGCGAGAACGTCAGACCAAAACTGTTGTATGTTCATCGTTTCTCCAATTCAAAAGCAAAATGGATTTGCCACATTTTCTGCACCGAACACTTTTACAGCCATTCGATACATAGCTTTGGCGTGAATTCGGTCGTGCCAAATAAATCGGCGAAGCACCTTGCGAAGCGACCAATCCTCGCCATAGCTACCTTCTATAACTGCATTATTAAGATAATCAGCTTTTGCTTCAAGTAGTTCAAAACCACGTTTTCTACACTCATAAATATTGTCTTTGTTATCGGCATGAACATCTATTTCTGAAAAATAATACTCATTTACATTTTTAGTATGCTCGTACATCTCATCAGCAGATCGAGGAACATTACCGTAAAATGTCTTTCGCTCAGCGATAGCAGTTGCATTTTTATCGGGAATAGACTCATATAAAGCAAGAAAATCCTTTGCGGATTTCAAAGCAAGAGCTTTTAATTTTTCGTATTCATCAAGAGTTTTCTCCGCTGCCGAGAAATCTCCTGAAGAAATATAATTTCTGATATTGCTTTTTATCATAGCCGCAAGCTTCTGCATCTCGTTCTTTGGCTGTGATTCTTCATATTCGGAAATTACGCCCTTGCGATATTCGGCGATAACTGCCGCAATTTCAGGGTTTTCCTCAATTATTTCACGCATTTTGGCAATGCAGGTCTTGTAATCCTTTGCTTTTCTGCTCTTTACAATCTCTGCGGCGGTTGCGGTTTTCTCAATGCCGAGTGATGAATAAGTTTCGAAAAGTTCATCAATACTTCTTACAAAAAATACACGACCCCTGAATTTCACTGTAATTGCCGCTTTCATTGCAGATATCAGGAAATCCG
>CALATN010000023.1 GCA_937891895.1 uncultured Clostridia bacterium | reverse complement strand
AAGGAAAATTTTTCTCCACTGTGTTGCATCGTTACCCATAAGAGCATTGCGAAGAACAGGTATGCACACAACGCCGAAAATACCGAGAGCTTTAAGTGTACTGTAAATTGCCGCTCTGAATTTGTCGGGAGCTTCTTCGAGAATATAAATAATCTGTATATCGTGACCAAAGAAAAAGCCTATAACTGCATAACCGAGAAGAAACATCAGATAATTAGGTGAAAAGTATATAATAAGAAGTCCTGCACTCATACCAAGTGTAGAAATGGCAAAAAGCGGTTTTCTTCCCCATTTGTCGGCAAGAGCCTTATAAAAAGGAGTTATAATTCCAAGCACATAACTGATAACGCTGACAGATGTGTGAAGTGAAAGCCCTTCTTCAAACGTGTAAAATCTGCCAAGAAAAGGATTGTTGACAAAAAACTCCGTAACAAAAGATGACTGAACGGAAACTGAAAGATTACTTGTCACCTCATCAATTATGTTTACAAAAGCAATAATAAAAAGCAGCAGTAAAAAATACAAACTGCTTGTTCCTCTTGCAGATTTTTTCTGCAAAGACACAAGCTGTTTTTCTTCAAAAGCTCTTGCTTTTCTTTCCCTGTTTTTCACAAATCTCACTCCCCGATATTTATATTTATAGTTTACAACAATACTCCTGTGAAATCAAGTTGCATTAAATATTAAAAGACTAACTGAAATTGGTTGCTATCGTGGCCTTCGCCACAGAAAAGGTCTTCCTGTTCGTGGACAGAGAACCAAAACCAATGCAAGAACCCGCAAAGGTCCCAAGAAGACCATTGCTAACAAGAAGAAATAAGAGGGAGGATTAAGACATGCCGAAAGCAAATGCTAAAAAAGCAATTACTCGTCGCCGTCGTGAAAAGAAAAATATCGAACGTGGCGCAGCACATATCCAGTCCACCTTCAATAACACTATTGTTACCATTACCGATGTTCGCGGCAACGCTCTTTCCTGGGCTTCCGCAGGCGGACTCGGATTCCGTGGTTCCAGAAAATCCACTCCTTACGCAGCACAGACTGCAGCAGAAACTGCAGCAAAAGCAGCAATGGAGCACGGCCTTAAAACCGTTGAAGTTTTCGTAAAAGGTCCCGGTTCCGGTCGTGAAGCAGCAATCCGTGCTCTTCAGGCAGCAGGACTCGAAGTAACTATGATCAAAGACGTTACTCCTGTTCCCCATAACGGATGCCGTCCGCCCAAACGTCGCCGCGTATAATAGTGGTATTCTGAAATTATTGGAGGTGTAAAAACACATGGCAAGATATACAGGTTCTGTATGCAGACTCTGCCGCCGTGAAGGCAAAAAGCTCTTCCTTAAAGGCGAAAGATGCTATGGTCCTAAATGCGCACTCAGCCGCAGAGCATATGCTCCTGGCCAGCACGGTCAGGGCCGTAAAAAGATCTCTGAATACGGTCTTCAGCTTCGCGCAAAACAGCAGGCAAAGAGATACTATGGTGTTCTTGAAAGCCAGTTCGAACATTATTTCGAACTCGCCAGCAAACAGGCTGGTCAGGCTGGTGAAAACCTTCTCAGAATTCTCGAAAGCCGTCTCGACAACGTTGTTTATCGTGCAGGTCTTGCTTCTTCCAGAAAAGAAGCTCGCCAGCTTGTAAGACACGGTCACTATACCCTTAACGGCCACAAGGCCAACATCCCTTCCATCCTGCTCAAAGCCGGTGACGTTGTTGCTGTAACCGACAAGAGCCGTCAGAACGAAAAACTCAAAGCAGTTGTAGAAGCAAACTCTGCACATCCCGTTCCCGCATGGATCGATTTCGATGCAGAAAAACTCACTGCTAAGATCAACCAGCTTCCTAACCGTGAAGACATCGATCTTGACGTTGAGGAACACCTGATCGTTGAGTTGTACTCCAAATAATAATTGGTAGGAACTGACAGGGGAATGCGAAACAGGGCATTTTTGCCCATTTAGGAGGGATTTAGATGTTAGAAATTGAAAAACCGAGAATCGAAGCCGAAGAAAATCCTGAAGACCTCAGCTACGGCAAGTTCGTTGTTGAACCTCTTGAGCGTGGATTCGGTACGACTCTTGGTAACAGCCTGAGACGCGTATTGCTCTCCTCGCTTCCCGGCGTTGCTGTAACGTCCGTAAAGATTGACGGAATCCGTCATGAATTTTCCACCATTCCCGGTGTAAAAGAGGACGTCACCGAAATCATCCTCAACATCAAAGGCCTTACCGCAAAACTTCATTGCGACGGCCCCAAGGTTGTTGTAATCGATGTTTCCGGTGAATGTGAAGTCACTGCCGGTTCAATCCAGGCCGATTCCGAAGTCGAAATTCTCGACAAAGACATGCATATCGCAACTCTTGACAGCGATGGCCACCTTTTCATGGAAATTACCCTTGACAAAGGCCGCGGCTATATTTCCGCCGAAAGAAACAAACAGGATATGCAGCCCGCAATCGGCGTAATTGCTGTTGACAGCATCTATACACCTGTATTAAAGGTTAACTATACTGTTGAAAACACACGTGTAGGTCAGAGAACAGACTACGATAAGCTTATTATCGAAGTATGGACAGACGGTACAATTTCCGCTAAGGAAGCTGTTTCCTACGCAGCAAAGGTTCTTTGCGAACACCTCGCACTCTTTGTTGACTTATCCGATGAACTTACACAGCCCGAGCTTATGGTTGAAAAGGATGACAAGAGCAAGGACAAGATTCTCGAAATGACAATTGAAGACCTTGATTTATCTGTTCGTTCCTTCAACTGCTTAAAGCGTGCAGGAATCAACACAGTTGACGATCTTATCAACAAGTCTCAGGAAGACATGATGAAGGTCAGAAACTTAGGTAAGAAGTCCTTCGAAGAAGTCAGAGCAAAACTTCAGTCTCTCGGTTTTGATCTTGCTTCGAGCGAAGAATAATGAATTGACATATCATATTGTCAGAAAGGAGAAACCATTATGGCAATGAGAAAGTTAGGTAGAACCAGCGATCATAGAAAGGCAATGCTCAGAGCTATGGTTACATTCTTACTCGAAAACGGTAAGATTGAAACAACAATCTCAAGAGCAAAGGAAGTTCGCAGCGAAGCTGAGAAGATGATTACTCTCGGTAAGAAGAGCGACCTTCACTCCAAGCGCCAGGTTTTCGCATACGTTACAAAGGAAGATGTCTGCAAGAAGCTTTTTGACGAAATCTCCCCCAAGTATGCTGACAAGAACGGCGGTTACACAAGAATCATCAAGATTGGTCCCAGACGCGGCGATGCTGCTGAAATGGCAATCATTGAGCTTGTTTAATTAACACGAATAAAAGCCTGTCCACGCGGGACAGGCTTTTTCCATATGGGTTTATATTTCTAGAGGTATAAAATATGAAATTTTCAAAGAAAATAGCAGCGCTTATTTTAGCAGGAGTAATGACACTATCCGCCTGCAATACTTCCGATGTGGTAACAACAACAGGGACTGAAGCTCCCACAGCTGAAGTAACCACAACAGCTGTCACAACAGCAGATGTAACCGCAGAGGAAGAAGCACCTGCCGCAGAAGCAGGCAAGGGCTTCTATGTGGAAGGAACAAAGCTTTACGACGCAAACGGAAATGAGTTTATCATGCGTGGTGTAAATCATGCGCACACATGGTTCAAGGGTGAGCTTCATACCGCCATACCCGCAATTGCTGAAACGGGAGCAAATACAGTAAGAATTGTTCTTTCAAACGGCTACCAGTGGACAAAGGACAGCCTTGAAAGCATAATTGAGATAGTTGACTTATGCAAGCAGTATAAAATGATTGCTGTACTTGAGGTGCACGACGGCACAGGCAAGAATGACGCTTCCATACTTGAAGGCATAGTTGATTACTGGATTGAGATGAAGGATGCCCTTATCGGAAACGAAGCCTATGTCATTCTGAATATCGCTAACGAATGGTCCGGCGAATG
>CALATN010000022.1 GCA_937891895.1 uncultured Clostridia bacterium | reverse complement strand
CGTGAGTAAATCTTGTGTAGCGATTTCTGTATTTTTCTAATTCTTCTGTTTTCTGAATTCTGCCTAAAGGCAACATATCGCAATCAGGCCAACATCCCTCACCTACATAAGGAGCCCATTTTTCGCACTTGTCGAACATTTCATAAAGCTTGTCCCACCAATCCCAGAAGTCGCCTGTAAGACGCCACATATTTGCATATTCGCACAAGTGGTCGGCAACTGATAATTCTGCGGGTCCGGGTGAAAGGCTGAGCACGATATCACGACCTGTTTTGTCGATGGCTTTTCTAATCATTTCAACTTCTTCGCGGGCGGAGTATGGGTTATCCCACTTACGAAATTCTGTAACACAGATGTCATCTACTTTAACAAAGTCAATGCCCCAATTTGCGTACATCTCAAAAATACTATCATAATAAGCCTGCGCACCCTCGCAGGTGTACATTCCGTACATATCGGTGTTCCAAGGACAAACAGAGAAGTGATGCACTACCTGACGGGCGGTTTTGTCACTATTTAAAATAGGAGTATTCTGATGAACTGCCTGACGAGGAATTCCTCGCATAATATGTATACCGAATTTAAGTCCCATTGCGTGAATTTTGTCGGCAATCGGTTTAAAGCCCGCACCATTTGCAGATGACGGAAAACGGTTAACAGCAGGAATAAGGCGAGAATACTCGTCCATACAAAGCTCGGTGAAATTGTTATAATCGTTATTACGGGCTTTTGGCTCATACCATTGAATATCGCATACAACATACTGCCAGCCGTAATCTTTAAGATATTTTGCCATATATTCTGCATTGCCAAGCAACTGTTCTTCATTTACTGCTGCACCGTAACAATCCCAACTATTCCAACCCATTGGTGGGGTTTTTGCAAGTTTGTTTTTATCCATAAAAATCACCTTAATCTACAATTACACTCTTTTTCTTTCCGTTTTTGTTTCGTGGATACTCACGAATTCTTGTAATGTACTCACAATTCATAATATCGCATTGTCCGTTTTGTTCAATTTCAATCCAACCATCATTATATGAACGAATTACGCCTGTAACGGTTGAACCTGATGTGCAAGTGTAAATCAAACATTCTTTTCCAATATAATTTTTAATCATTTCAGTCATATTCACATTCCCCTTTTTTGAACGAAGGTGCTTACGGACAACAGTAACTATGTTATTGCGTTTTTCTAAAAACAACGCAAGTTCAACAACTTGCTGACAATTCATTGGCACACCCGGTGGCAGGAAAGTAAAACCTCCGCACTCTTTGAGTGAATCTTTTCTATAAATTCACATTGCTTTGAAATAATTGCTTCCTCTGTAACAATTTCTTCGGGATTACCCTTGATGAAAGAATACTTATCCTCACCGCAAAAACCATCTTTTGACGGTGCGTGAAAGGTATACCCCTGCATATCTATTCCGGCAGCACCTGCATCTACTGCACGAAGAAAGCTTTCCGCCCTTTCTTCTTCTGAAAAGCCTGCCGGCGACCAATCATATCTGCCGTTGTAATTAGGAGCCAAAATCGGAAGCTTTGAAGATTGTATTATTTCCCGTAGTGTATCCGTGTCGCTATTTTCGAGGCAAGACATATGTAAATCTATCATATCCGCCCCATCATACATACAATTTTTGATTTCTGCAATTGCGTCTTTTGCAATTTTTTCTCGGATAACTCCTGCAATAGCAGGTGCCTGTAGTTTTTATAACACTTTCATAAAAGCACCTCTTGTTTCCATTATATAAAAAGCGAAATAAAATAAAATAGCAAATGTGATATTTTTATCAAATTTGCTATAAAATTATTGACAAAATATTTTCTGTGATTTGCAATTATTCCAGAAGGTGTGATATATATGAATTTAGAAATTTTATCAGATTTGATTATTACCAAAGTCTATTCTGCAACTACAATGTATACAGAAAAAATGCCAAAACTCAAAGAAGCAATCGTCCAAACTGGGCAATTGTTATTAAATACGAGGGGGAAACCATGTATGTTTCCGAAGGAAAATCATACCTCTCTGACATAAACAATATTTTTATTTTACCAAAGGGCTGTTCTTATGAATGGTGTTGTACACATTCGGGACACTTTTCAATTATAGAATTTGAAAGCGACCTTGTATGTAATGAAATTTTCCATTTTTATGTAAAAAACAGTGAGAAATTTTTAAAGCTATTTAAAGAAATGGAATATAAAAGAACTCTTAAAAAACCAATGTATGAACCTGAAAGCATCATGGATACATATTCCATTCTGCTGATGTTAGTACAATCTGTACAAAAAAGTATTTACCTACCGAAAAAATAAATAAAATCACTCCTGCATTAGAGTATATTGCTAAAAATTATAACAACAATATCAAAAATGATATTCTGGCAAATCTTTGCAATCTATCAACTGTTTATTTTTGGACAGATATAACACAGTGTTTTGTCTTAATCAATAGTGTAACACCTATCTCCATTTTACAGAATCACAAAAAACACCCTTAAATCTCAAAAATTCCATTCTCTATCAAGGGCAAGTGGAGTATTGCACTTGACTTGTCAAGTCAATCCATATAATCAATTCCGTGAAAGTTTTAAAGTACCCCTCGTTTCCCCCCTCTTATGCCGAAAATCTTTGTTAAATCGTAACATTCGCGGATTTTATAAGTCAAGTCTCTGGCTGAGTCGAGAAATATTTTTTCTGTTAATCCCTTTGACTGATGATCAGCTTTCATAGCGGGAAGGCACTCAATAACAAAGAGAAACTCTACTGTATGAGGATGAACGTCGGGCAAGGTATCTTTAGATGCTTGCAGTGCCTCGTTCATGCTGATTCTTCGTTCAAGGTATTCGCTTTTTATTATATCGAGCTTTTCGCCGTATTGACTCTTATACTTTTTATAAAGTTCAATTTGTTCCTCAGTAAAACCGATTTGTTTTAATAGATTTACCATTATTCTTCACAGCAAAGCTTAATGAAGTTTTCAAAAAATTTAACGTCGAGAGGATTTTCAGTGTCATCGTGAAAGCTTCTTTCGGGATGCCATTGTGTTGCGAAAACCTTATCCTCTCGGCTTTCTATTGCCTCAATAACGCCATCGGACGTTTTTGCAACAGCACGGAGATTCGGAGCGAGTATGCCGATTTCCTGGAAGTGATAGCAGTTGACGTTTGCACTTTCGCTTCTGTAAACATCCCATACAAAGCTATCCTTTTCAACACTGATTGTATGATGTGCAGGAGTTTCCATATGGCCTTCAGAATCGTCAAGCTTTTTAAGAGTTCCGCCGAAATATACGTTTAATGCCTGATGTCCTCCGCATATACCGAAAATCGGCTTTTTGTGTTCGTGAAAATATTTTATCAGTGCGGCATCAAGTGCGTACTCATCAACAACGTCAGGCTCGTCTGGACCTCCGTAATATTTTGGATTTACGTTAGTAGCACTACCAGGTATAATAAGACCGTCGCAGGAGGCGCAAATCTTTT
>CALATN010000021.1 GCA_937891895.1 uncultured Clostridia bacterium | reverse complement strand
CCGCCCGATATATGTGCGGTGTTTCCTTGTTACATCCAACCTCGGCGCAAGTGAGTATTTCCACAAAGAAATCACGGATACCAAGTCTATTCAGCACATCCTCTACGATAGATCTATCTGTAACGGTTGCCACGCACATTTTTACGCCTTGCGCCCTCAGTCCTTCGAGAAATGCACGAACACCGTCTTTGAGAGTGACTTTGGTTCTGTATATTTCGGCTACCATTTCGTTTACGCCATCGACGATTTCATTCACGGAAAGAGTAACTCCGTAATGCTCGCGATAGTATTCAGCCGCTTGTTCAAGTGTAAATGTAGAGAAGGTATCACGCAGATTTTCTTTTGGCTTTTTGCCAAGACTTCTTAAATAATCCTCGCCAAAGGTCTGCCAGATAAACATTGAATCCACAAGTGTTCCGTCAAAATCAAATATTGCACCTTTTAACATAAGTTCAGTTCCTTTGCTCTTGCCTTAAGTTCTTCTGTTGCCTTTTTAGGGTCATCAGCCTTCATTATTGCTGAAACAACACAGATTCCTGATACTTCGATTCCTTCAAGAACGTCAATGTTATCTTTATTAAGACCGCCGATTGCGTTAACAGGTATTGGCACAGAATAGCAGATATCTCTGAGAGTATCGGTAGAGGTCAGCACAGTTTTAACCTTTGTGGTAGTAGGGAAAATTGCACCCACACCGAGATAGTCAGCTCCCTGCTCATAGGCTTCTTTTGCCTGTTTAACTGTTTTTGTTGTTGCACCTACAATCTTGTTTTCTCCCATAAGTTTTCTTGCCAGACTCACAGGCATATCACTTTGTCCCACATGAACTCCCTCGGCATTCACCGCCAAAGCCACATCCACCCTATCGTCAATTATCAAGGGAACATTGTACATTTGAGTAAGGTTATGTACTTTTTCTGCAAGGGTGATATACTCTCGGGTTGTTTTATCCTTTTCACGAAGCTGTAAAAGTGTTACGCCACCTTTAAGTGCTTGCTCTACACGATAAAGAAACTCATCTTCGGTAAAGCCTGAGCTATCGGTTATAAAATATAAACTTGAATCAAATTTTTTCATATCTTCCTCACACATATAAATAGTCGTTTAAAACAGGTTGCAAGCCTTCATCTGCCATATCTTCATACATTTTGTCAAGGCTTCGGTTATCATCAATTTCAAACTGTTCGTCGCCCTGAACATCATCGGTTTCATTTCCTGTATATTTGCTTTCGTGGTCGCCTATTCCTGTGGAAACTCCTGCCGAAACCTTTGTTGCGGCAATTTTTACAATGCCGTTTCTGAACTCAGCACTTTCACGAGAGGACACGGTGATTCCCACAAAGGGAAGGAAAATCCTGTATGCACAAAGAACCTGACAAAGCTCGCTTTCCCCTACATCCAAAGGGTTTATTTTATCGTTATTGATAATTGGTCTGAGCCTTGGACAAGACAAAGACATTTCTGCGTGAGGGTACTTCCTTTGCAAAAAGTACACGTGCAAAGCACTTGCAAGAGCATCCTTTCTAAAATCCGAAAGTCCTAAAAGTGCTGAAAAGGCAACACCTCTCATACCGCCCATAAGCGCTCTTTCCTGTGCGTCAAAACGATATGGCCATACACGCTTATGACCGAAAAGATGAAGCTTTTCGTATTTGTCGGAATCATAAGTTTCCTGAAATACGGTTATGTAATCAGCACCACACTCATGAAGAAATTTGTACTCATCTGTGTTAATGGGGTATATCTCAAGCCCTACCATACGGAAATATTTTCGTGCCAATTTGCAGGCTTCGCCGATATATGCTACATCGCTTTTGGCTCTGCTCTCCCCTGTGAGAATCAGAATTTCTTCCATACCGCTGTCTGCAATAACCTGCATTTCTTTTTCAATCTGCTCCATATTAAGCTTCATCCGCTTTATATGGTTATAGCAGTTGAATCCGCAGTACACGCAGTAATTTTCACAGTAATTTGCTATGTAAAGAGGTGTGAACAGATATACTGTGTTGCCAAAGTGCTTGCTTGTTTCAAGTCTTGCACGTTGTGCCATTTGCTCCAGAAAAGGCTTTGCCGCAGGAGATAAAAGAGCCTTAAAATCTTCAATACTGCAAACATCATGCTCAAGTGCCGCCTTTACATCAGTCGCTGTATATTTGCTGTAATCATAAGACTTCATATGCTCCATTACCTTTGAGCAAACATCGGACTCAATAATCTCCATACCTTCCATATATTCCATGTGATTAGTACGAAAAGAAGGCTCATTCTCAAGTCTGTGTTTTTTATCGAGTGCTTCTGCTGACAAATGCTCGGAGTCTACAAAAAACTGATTTTCCATATTTACTCCTTAATCTCTCAAAAAACCTGTGAGAGGGTCAGAGGCTGAGGCACCGCGGGTTAGGACTCTGCCAAGTCCTGCAAGGTACGCTTTTCTGCCTGCCTCAATTGCGTTTTTAAAAGCAGAAGCCATCATCGGTAAATCCCCTGCTGTGGCAAGAGCTGTATTAGCCATAATAGCAGAGGCACCCATCTCCATAGCTTCGCAAGCCTGAGAAGGTCTGCCAATACCTGCGTCCACAATAATTGGCACATCAATTTCATCAATAAGAATCTGAATAAAGTCCTTTGTTGAAAGGCCTTTGTTAGAACCTATGGGTGAAGCCAGAGGCATAACAGAAGCCGCACCTGCGTTCACCAAATCTCTTGCTACATTTAAATCGGGATACATATAAGGCATAACAACAAAGCCTTCATTTGCAAGAATTTCGGTTGCTTTTATGGTTTCTTGATTATCAGGAAAAAGGTACTTTGAATCACGCATAATTTCGATTTTTACAAAGTTACCGCAACCAAGCTCTCTGGCAAGGCGTGCAATACGCACGGCTTCTTCTGCATTTCTTGCACCTGATGTATTTGGCAGCAAGGTAACACCTTCGGGGATATAGTCAAGGATATTCTCGGCATCCTTGGTGTTTGCTCTACGCACTGCAAGAGTGATAATCTCTGCACCTGCGTCTTTTACCGCTGCTTCAATCAACTTCATAGAGTACTTACCGGAGCCGAGAATAAAACGTGAATTAAATTCGTGTCCGCCAATTATAAGTTTATCGTTATTCATATTTATTCCTTCTTTCTTAAACTTCAAATTCATTTGCTAAAATTCTTAGAACCATATGTGCCTGATGAGAAGCACAAAGCATTACACGGGATGACACAAGACCAAGCCCATCCTTTACATCGCTTATTTCATCACCGCACAAATAGAATTTACTTGTTACTTTTCTTGTCCTGATGGTATTGGCACTTGAAAGCCCTGCCATACCCGAAGCCGCCACAATATACTTATGAGGTGTTTTTTCAAGTACTGTGTTAACAAGCTGTGCCTTACACTCGACATTGTCAAATGCTTCGCAGATTATATCTGCATCTTCAAGTAAATCCACTGTGTTTTCTTCCGTTAGTTTGTCAGTATGCAAAACGATTTCGGTATATGGTGATATTTCTTTCAGATTTTCGGCTAATGCTTCTGTTTTATATCTGCCGATTTGCTCTGCCTTATATTGCTGTCGGTGAAGATTTGTAATATCAACCTTATCAAAATCTACAAGCACAAGTTTACCGACACCTGCACGAGCAAGAGCAACCGCAATATTTGAGCCAAGCCCTCCAAGTCCGCAGATTGCAACTGTGGCAGATGTAAACTTTCGTTGTATATCTTCGCTGTGTCTTTCGCACAAGGCTCTGTACCACTGTTCTTTCGTGGGATACACTTAACCACCTCCCACAAAGCTGACAACCTCTACCGTATCGCCGTCACAAAGCACAGTATCTTCATACTGAGCTTTTGGAACAATGTCGCCGTTTCGTTCAACTGCGATTCTTTTTGGGTCATAATTTGTTGTCGCAAGATATTCTGCAATACTCTTGCCTGCAACGTTAAGTTCTTTGCCATTAATCTTTACCATAAAAACCTCCTGAAAAACAAAAAAGGAAGTTACCGATTTGGTAACTTCCTAAAATCCTATGTTCTTCCTAATATCCTTGTATCAGGCATCCCTACGTTGGCATTATCCAAATCAGGTTCTCGGTCGAAGGTCACACCTTCCTCTCAGCCTGTATACAAGCTCCCATTTGTTAAATTGTAGTTTGATTATACACCATACGTTTCGACTTTTCAAGCTTTTTATCATTCTTAGGCGTATTATCCTAAATTTCATCAATTATTCTTGTTAAATATTCTATAAACTCAGGGGTCTTAGACCAATACTTAACACCCCAATTTTCAAAATTCCATTCTTCCATATATTCATTACATTCGTAGTCGATGTAATAAATCAAGCACTTTTGCACTACAAAATTTGTTGGGAAATAGTCGATATTAAGCCCTGCTTTTTTTGCTTTGTCTGCCATTTCACGGATTTGCTCCATGAAAGGTTCAACTGATAAATCATTTTTCACCATATCAAAAATTGTATCACCCTCTATGTATTCCTTTAAAATTCGCTCGTTTTCTATATCAATTTCAAGCATTTCAGGGATTCTGATACCCGCTTTGAGAAGTCGCTTGTAGTCATGGTTTTCGGCTTCTATTTTGTTGCCGAAGGTATAATAGTCACAAGGCTCGTGATGAATCTGCTTTAAAACATATTGCTTTCCGTCTTTTTCGGCAAGGTAGGAATAACCGCCCTTTCCTTTGCCAAGCAGTTTTATGATTGTATATTCTTTTCCATTAACAGCTAAAACTTCCATTTTGTATACCTCTTAACAACAAATTAAACGCTTTTATATTCAAACAAACGGTACATCTTTTTAGAGAATTTTCCGCCATATAGATTTTTGAACACAAGCTTTTCCATGTCTTTAAGCTCGTTGATGAGATTATCGGGAGTCATATCATGCTCTTTGATAAATCTGAAATTATCTGTTTCAAAGATTTCAGGATTGTCTGTGCCGTAAACCTCGGTAACACCCACATCGTTAATAGGGTTTTTGTATTTTGAGATTCTGGCAGACATTTCGGTATAACAATCCATCATAAGAGAAACGTTATCAAAGTGATTATTAAGAGCAATCATAAGATTCTTCACCTCATGGGATTTAAGGTACATACTCACACCCTCAATAATCACAATGGCAGAGCTTTGTTCAGGTATCTCTGATATCCATTGGGGTTTTCTTGCGTCACCTTCAAGCATTTTGTAGGTTTCGGTTTCAGCATAATAAATCTTACGCTCGCAAATAACCTCGGGAAAATCCACATCATACCACTTGTGATTATGTGTTCCGACTCTCAGTACACGGCTGTCCATTCCGCAACCTATGTGAATTATTACAGCATCTTTCATCTCTGACATTTTCTCTTTAACCCAAAGGTCAAAAACTGAAGACCTCATTCCCATAAAGTATGCAAGCCATCTGGATTTTGATTTACCCTTTAACTTAAAACCCTCTTTACCCCAAATTTCCTCTGCCTTTGTGTCTTTAAGGATTATTCCTTTTTTGCTGACATAAGCTTTACCATACAAAGGAATATATAAAGTTTTGTTTACGTTATTCATAATATCATTCCTAATAAAAAATTAACCCAAGCACAGCCTTAAGCTATACTTGGGTTTTAAATCTAAGATATTTACTCAATGTATAGCTATTCTCTATACATGAGTCTGGCAATTTAAAACAAGCCAGACAGTTAAAAACTGCCAGGATGTTGACTTGCTACGGTATTTTACCGCTTGCTACTCCCTCATGGGTTTACTGTATGATACACCTAAAAATCGGATTTGTCAACAATTTTAAAGCACTATCAGTCAGTAAGTGTGTATGTGTACTTACAGATTTCTCTTTCCTCGTCCTGATATGTACCCATACCCTCAAACTCTTTTGTAAAGCCCACTTTCTCTAAAACCTTTATGGAAGCAATATTTTCACTAATGCAGATACCGAGGATTTCGGTAATGCCAAGCTCTTTCATAATTACAGGGAGAAAGGCTTTGACTGCTTCGGTAGCATAGCCTTTGCCTGCAAAACTCTTTGCGATGTGATAGCCTACCTCCCACTTATCATCATCCATAGGCACAGCCTGAACGTAGCCGATATTTGTACCGTCAGCAAGTAAAACTGGATATACTAAAGGACCGTCACCGTTTTCGTAAACGCTCATAAGAAACTCAACTGTGTCCTGAGCAATTTCCATTGTTTCGAAAACCTCGTTGGGATTAAACTTGCGGTTATCCTCGTCAAGAGAGTTGAGGTGTACTGCCCCAACCATATCAAGTGTAAATTCTGTGATTTCAAGTCTTTGTGTTTTGATGTTCATAATTTTCTCCTTATCTGTGAATATATAATCTTGTCATTTCAGGCTCGCCGTCACCCTGAGCCATGCAGTAAAACTCCCAGCCGTATCGCTCGTAAAAGCCTGTGTGATCTGTCACCAGATATACAGGGCTGATACCCTTGGATTTAAGGTCATCCACTACCATATTCAGAAGCACACCTGCAATACCTTGCTTGCGGTAGCTTTCTTCGGTATAAACGGCACATACATTGGGAGTAAGGTCTTTTCTGTCGTGAAAATCGTTTTCGATAACACCCATACCGCCGACGATTTTGTCATCGTCTAAGCAGAGATACCAACCAAGCTCAGTTTCACCCTTGAGGTAACTTTCCATACACTCAAGGTATGCTTCCTTAGGCACACCCCATTTGCTGTTAAACCAGCTTGCGGCTGTATCCAAAAGCATTGGTGCTTCTCTTAATGTAATATACTTAAAATTTTTCATTATATTCTTACCTCAAATTATTTATAAATTAAATTAAGATTTTCTGGTCAAGCAGTATATCATAACTGCCTGCTGAACTTCAAGCAGGTGCTTTTTAAATTCATAGCCTACAAAATACTGAGAATCAATTACATCTGCCGATACTTCCTCGCCACGAAAAAAAGGCGGACAAGGGTTTAAAAGCGCCCCCTCGTTTGCCATTTTCATAGCCTTTAATGTTACCTGACACTCTTTGAAATCATCAAGAATATCAGAAGGAAGCGAATCTGTACACAAAATATCTTTACCGACAATTGCATCATAGATATTATCGTAAGCCACTATGCCGTTCATTTCATAGCCTTTAGGGCAGCACTGCTCTAAATTAAAGCCTATAACCGCCGACGCTTCTTTCCACGCTAAGCCGATGTTGCCACTCTTTCCGCAAAAAAGGAACTTGTCGTTTGTAAAATCGCTTCGGATTTTAGAGAGTGCATACATATCCGTGAGGACTTCGCAAGGATGGTTCACATCTGTCATTGCGTTAATTACAGGCACAGTCAGGTGCTGAGCCATTTTTTCAACTAAATTTATATCTTTATGCCTTACTATCACCACATCTGCCCAGTTGTTAAGATAACCGCAGACATCCCTTAAATCTTCCTTTTTATCCAGAGTTTCAGACGGGAATAAAATAGGCTGACCGCCAAGAAGGTATATTCCCTTTTCAAAAGTCACCCTTGTTCGGATACTTGAATTTGGGAAGAACAAAACAACACTTTTACCCTTCAAAAAATCTTTATATTTTCCCTTCTGAATTTCATCCGCTATATTAAAAATATCGTAAATATCACTTACACTATAATCTGTCAATCGTACAAGATTTTTCAAATTCCTTCATCTCCTTAAATCCACTGAATGAAAGCATTTTTGTCTGCGCTGTTATAGCCAGCCCGCTTGTAAAAATTCAAGGTATCTTCACTATTTGACCCTGTCAGAAGCATAATTTTATAGCAGTTATTAGCTACTGCAATTTCTCTGGCGAAATTGAGGCACTCTGTTGCATAGTCTTTTCCTCGATAATCTGAATGAGTAACAACATTTTCCACAAAAGCATAAGGTCTGACGTTTCTTGTTAAATTTGGAATAATGACACAGACACAGGAAGATACTAATTTGCCGTCAATCTCTTTAACGATAATGTGGTGGTTTTCATCTTCTATTATTGATTTCCAAGTCATCTTAACATGCTCAGTAATTTCAGGTACTGAATCCTCGTGCAAATGCAAATACAGCAAAAGCAAATCATTTAAGTCGTTTATATTAGCTTCTCTGATCATTATTTTTCACCTTAATCCTTTTCGTAAAAAACGATGTCCATTCTCTCATTTATATTCTCAACTTTGCCTGTTCTTTTGTATCCTAATTTTTCATAGAGATAACAGTTACCTTCCTCTTGAAGAATGGTCTCAAGCTCCCAGTTATGGATACCGTGAAGTTTTTCGATTTCGGTAAATGTCTTTTGTGCAAGGCCTTTGCCCCTGAACTCCTTCATAATAAAAATTGGCGATACTCTTTTTCTACTACCGTCTTTTCTATCAACTACTCTGACTGCTCCTGCATAGTTTTCCTCAAAAACTATAAAGTAGAAATATGTAAACTCATCCTTAAGCCTTGCCTCGACCTTTTCTCTCGGTTCATTTGCGGGACTGATTTCATAATCCTGATATTTTTCCAACATATCACGGAATGCCTCTGTTTGCATTTTCCATAATTTATCGCAATCATTCACACTTGCTCTAATCAGTTTCATAATACCAACCTTTCAAACTCTTACTCATCTATAGCAAATTTACTTTCAGGGTCGATTTTGCACACAGCACCGTTTACCGAGAACCACAAGGTTTGCTTACTATGATTTACGATATGGCTGTGTGTTATTTCGGCTTTATCCATAGCTTTCAGATAGTCGATTACTTCAATGGTGGTCATAGGCAGAATATCATCCTGCAATGAGATTTCTTTGAACAAGTTCTCGATTTTATCCCACATATTTTCTGTATCAAGGTCGTATGAGTGACCTACAATCTGAAACAGAGCAAGGTCCTCTTCTGTGTTGATGAAATCACTTGCTAATTTAGTGAGAGAATCATCAAGATGAAAGACAGTTGCTTTCCATCTGTAATAGTCTGTCTGAGGCTTAAAGGATAATGATTCTTCTGAGATTCTTGCATATTCAAAGCCGCACTTTCTGACACATTCTTCAATCAAATCGCTGTAATAATCGAAAGGAGCTGCAAAGCCTTTGATTCCTCTTTGGAAAAGGGTTTCAAGATTCTTCTTGTCCTCTTGAAGTTCAAACATAACCTCAGCTTCGCTTTTACCTTCCAGATAGGTATGAGTTAAGGTGTGGCTGGCGATTTCGTGACCGTTATAAAGCGATAAAACCTTTTCTTTATTTAGGCGTTTTACTACCAAACCGCTTTCGTGGGTCCACTCAAACTCATTTTCCATAAGCCCTGAATTAAGGTTGAATGTGCCTTTGAGGTTGTATTTATTAAGAAGCTCTACAAACCTTACATCCTGCAAAACACCGTCATCGTATGTAACGTTAAATGCTTTGGCTTTACCAAATGGATATAATTTCTTTATCATTATTTCTTACCTGCCACACAGAAAATGTTTATGTAATCATTCATACTTATGAACTTCTGATAGAAAAGCTCTTTTGTGTCCAATTTTATTTCAATTTCCATTTCATTTGCATTAAGCTCTTTTACGATATTTTCTAACTTTCTTGCCGAATCTGCACTAAAACCCTTAACGTTATAATAACCAAGGGTAATATGAGGAGTCAGAGGATATCCGAGCTTTTTCACATCATCAAAAAGATAGTACAAATTCATAAGCTTAGTATACTCTTCTTCATCAGCGGGATACAAGCCCATAACGAGGCTTGTGTTCACCATATTGAAGATATATTTGCTTTTCATTTTGATTTTATGCGGAGTTATATTTTCTGCAATCTTCAAAGCCTTGAGCTCATTATGAAAAATTTCTGAGGCTACATCTTCCAACATAGGTGAATTGCTAAGGTCGTGCAAGGTCATGTGAAATGTATTTGACACCAAGCTTTCGCAAAAACATTCGGGTGCAACTGCATTTATGCTGTCTACAATTCTTTTAAGCTTTTGCTTTGTAGCATCATCAAGGTTGAAAACAACAGTATCGCCATAGAAAGGCCGAAAACTGTTATCTTCATTAACCTTTAAAGCGATTGACGGATTGCCCTTAAAATAATCATTGCCTAAATCAATCTCGCTTTTCTCAAAGGAATTGATTCTGTCTAAAAACTCCTTATAAGTTTCCACTAAAAGCTCTCCTCTCTGAAACATCATTATTTCATAGATCTGTATAATATGTTATCAACTAAAAAGCGTAACGACCCAAGCGATAATAGCTGAAATAATCGGCATACCGATTATGGAAAAAATCCACTTAACTACCGCTACTTTCACAGGGATATATGGCTTCAAATCTTCTGTGCCTTCTATATGCCAAGCCTTTGTGTGACCCACCCAATAAAAGTCGATAAATAAGCGGTCAAACAGACCCATAATCCACATTATAATGGACATCTGCCAGAAGCCATCCCAAAAGCCTGTCGCTCCGTTTATATAATACACCATAAACGGCACTAATGTAAACAACGGAAGATACAAAGCAACTGACATCAACACAAAGCTTTTCTTGATTTTCTTTTTGGTTGTAAGCCCAAGCTCTACAACTCTTTTCTGAACATCATTTTCGTAAAGTGCTACGCCGCCTACGGGTCCGTTTGCTATTGCAACAACGCAAACTAAAAGCAATATAAAGCACATTACAATTCCTTCTAAAACTAACAACACAAAAATCTTTCCTCTCAAATAAAATAACCCAAGCACAGCCTTAAGCTATACTTGGGTTTTAACTCTTATAAACGGACTCCATGTATAGCTTTATTCTATACATGAGTCTGGCAATTTAAAACAAGCCAGACAGTTTAAAAACTGCCAGGATGTTGACTTGCTACGATATTTCGCTTGCTACTCCCTCATGGGTTTACTGTATGATACACCTAAAAATCTGATTTGTCAAGAACTGTTTTCTTTTTTGAGATAAATGGGAATTTAATTACATAAATATCCCTTTAAGATCCGACAGATTATCAATTATAAAGTCAGTGCAACCCCTTGCTAATTGGGTATTCTGATATATTGATAACCCCTTTCGAATCCAGACGGTTTTCATACCTGATGCTTTCGCAGGTATTATGTCATTATCAAGCCTATCCCCAATCATTACAGAGTCCTGAGGCTTACAACCTGCCAATTCAAATGCCTTTTTAAAAATCAGTTTATCAGGTTTTGCAACACCAAGCTCTGCTGATGTGGCTAAAACATCGAAGTATTTAAGCAAGCCGAAAGCTTCTAATCTTTGTGCTGTTCCTGCATCCTGATTTGCAATAACGCCTAATTTGTAGCCTCGATTTTTAAGATGCTCTAAAGTTTCAGATGCATCATCAAAAGGCACCTCATCCTCAGAATGCCAAAGTGTTTTATTAAGTCCGAAATACTCGATTGCTTTTGAATTTCCGTCATACCCAAGACCTGCTAATTCAATCCTTTTGTCATCAAATGCAGAAAATGAAATGTCAGTGTTCTTAAGCATTTCCCTTGCTCTATGATTGTAGGCCTCTGTTTCATCAACAAGGGTTGAACCTACATCAAAGAAAATCCATTTAATATCCAAAAGAATCACCTCACAAATCAGGATGTTAGTCCTAACTGATTTATTATAACACAACAAGTTTTAATTTGCTACTCATTTAATCAGTTACAAACACATCAAGTAACATTGCAAATGATTTACTCACTAGCTTTGAAATTATATAGAGGAGTAATTTTCTCGACAATTTCAGC
>CALATN010000020.1 GCA_937891895.1 uncultured Clostridia bacterium | reverse complement strand
TGCAGACCGTCAGCCCGAATTCACACAGATTGACCTTGAAATGTCATTTGTTGATATGGAAGATGTTC
Source organism: uncultured Clostridia bacterium (assembly GCA_937891895.1). Classification (GTDB taxonomy): domain Bacteria; phylum Bacillota; class Clostridia; order Oscillospirales; family Ruminococcaceae; genus RGIG8773. The sequence goes on along the minus strand of CALATN010000020.1, from coordinate 3,484 downwards.
TTGCAATCGGCGAAGGCTACATGGCAAGAGTTTTCAAAGAAGCTCTCGGCGTTGATGTTCAGCTTCCTCTCCCCAGACTTACTTATAAAGAGGCTATGGAGCGCTACGGCAGTGATAAGCCCGACACACGCTACGGCATGGAAATCTATGACCTGAGCGAAACCGTCAAGGGCTGCGGCTTCGGCGTTTTTACAGGTGCACTTGAAGCTGGCGGCAGCGTAAGAGGAATCACCGCAAAGAATGCTTTCAATATTCTCACGAGAAAAGAAATTGACAAGCTCACCGAAATGGTAAGAGGTATCGGTGCAAAGGGACTTGCGTGGGCCAGACTTGCAGAGGACGGCACAGTTGCATCGTCATTTGCAAAATTCCTCACAGAAGACGAGATGAATGCACTTCTTGAAAAGGCTGAACTCTACAAGCAGATTTCAAATATGTGGCGTATCACAGACGATTTCTGGGACAAGTGGGAGCTTCTTTATGCAATGTTTGAGCGTGCTGAAAAGTGGAGTATCCACACAGGTGCGGGACACTGGCCTGATGCGGATATGCTGCCGATTGGTCCGCTTCTTCAGGATTACGACAAGTCAATCCGCACTAAGTTTACTGAAGACGAGCAGATTACAATGATGACTCTCTGGAGCATTTTCCGTTCACCGCTTATGATTGGCGGCGAAATGACAGGCTTTGACGATTTCACGATGAGCCTGCTGACAAATGAGGGTATTCTTGCTATGCACAGCAATGCGCGTCATTCTCATCAGGTATGGAAGAAGGAAATTGACGGTGTTGAGCATATTCTCTGGACGGCGGCTTGCTCTGATGGCGGACAGTATATTGCTGTATTCAACACGGTCGACAAGGAAAGCGAGGTTGAGATTTTCCTTGCTGACGTGGAAATTTATGACGCTGTGACAGCAACTGAGCTGTGGAGCGGTGAAACGGTTTCTGCTGAAAAGTCTGTTTCCGTGAAGCTCAACAGCCACGGCGCAAAGGCATTTCTGCTTAAATAATTCTGACCGTGGGTATCTTCGGATGCCCGCGGTTTTATGTTATGCCTTGAAATTATGGGAAAATATGAAATACGGTTATATCAAAAGGCTTGATTTTAACAAAAAAATATGGTAGAATAAACTTGTATTGCTTTATAATTACAATTTGGGAGGAAACTAAATGAAAATCAGCTTTTCTACACTGGCGTGTCCTGACTATTCATGGGTTGACATATATACTATGGCTAAGGACCTTGGCTTCCACGGTATCGAAGTAAGAGGCCTTGGCAACGAAATTTCTTCTGTAAGAGCAAAGCCTTTTACAGCTGCAAACATTGACGCTACAATTGCTAAGCTGAACAAGCTGGGACTTGAAATTCCCTGCCTTTCCAGCGGTGCCTGCCTGAAGTTTGCGGACAAGCATGATGAAACTGTTGAGGATATTACTCAGTACGCTGAGCTTGCAAACAAGCTGGGTACTCCATATATCAGAATTCTTGCAGACCTTGAGCCTGCTCCTGTTGACGAGGTTGACGATGATGCAATCATTGCTTTCCTCAAGGAGGTTGCTCCGATTGCTGAAAAGAACAATGTTACTCTTCTCGTTGAAACAAACGGCGTTTACGCTGACACAGCACGTCTGAGAAAGGTACTCGACGCTGTTGCTCACAAGAATATTGCCGCTCTCTGGGATATGCACCACCCTGCTCGCTACGTTGGCGAAACAGGTCAGCAGACAGTTGAAAATCTCGGAGATTACATCAAGTACATTCACGTAAAGGACTCCGTTATGGACGACGGCAAGCTTGTTTACAAGATGATGGGCGAGGGCGACCTTCCTATTGCTGAAATGCTTGCGGCGCTTCAGAAGATTGAATATGACGGCTACGTTTCACTTGAATGGGTAAAGAGATGGTCAAGGGATTTGTATGCTGCAGGTATCGTATTCCCGCAGTTTGCGAAGTATATGAAGCCGTACCTCCGTGCAAAGAAGCACAAGCTTCAGATTGACTCCCGCGGCACAGGCTACTACCCATGGCCAAAGGAAACTATCATTGACGAAACATTCCCAGACGTACTGGACAGAATCTGTGAGGAATTCCCTAACCAGTACGCTTTCAGATACACTGAGCTGGACTACACAAGAACTTACCCTGAATTCCGTGACGATGTAAGACGTTTTGCAAAGTCACTTGTTGCTATGGGCGTAAAGAAGGGCGACCACGTTGCTATCTGGGCAACAAACGTACCTGCGTGGTACATCACTTTCTGGGCTTGTACAACTATCGGTGCTGTTCTTGTTACGGTTAACACTGCTTACAAGATTCACGAGGCTGAATACCTCCTTCACCAGTCCGACACACACACACTTGTTATGGTTGACGGCTACAAGGATTCCGACTACGTTGGAATTATGAAGGAACTCTGCCCTGAGCTTCAGACCTGCAAGCCCGGTGAGCTTAATTCCAAGAGATTGCCTTTCCTCAAGAACATTGTTACAACAGATTCCAAGCAGGACGGCTGCTTCACATGGGACGAGGCTATGGCTCTTGCTGACAATGTTTCCGACGAAAAGATTGATGCAATGCGTGCAAAAATTGACAAGCACGATGTTGTAAATATGCAGTATACATCAGGTACAACAGGCTTCCCTAAGGGCGTAATGCTTACACACTACAATGTTGTAAACAACGGTAAGGCTATCGGCGACTGTATGGACCTTTCCACAAACGACAGAATGATGATTCAGGTGCCTATGTTCCACTGCTTCGGTATGGTACTTGCTATGACCGCAAGCGTTACCCACGGCGTAACAATGTCCCCGATCCCTGCATTCTCACCAAGAAAGGGTCTTGCTTGTATCAACAAGGAAAAGATTACCGCTTTCCACGGCGTACCGACAATGTTTATCGCTATGCTGGGTCACGAGGACTTCGACAAGACAGACTTCTCCAATATGAGAACAGGTATTATGGCGGGTTCACCTTGCCCGATCAAGACAATGCAGGAAGTTATCGAAAAGATGCACATGCCTGAAATCTGTATCACCTACGGTCAGACAGAGGCTTCTCCTGCTACTACAATGTCCAAGACAACTGACAGCATTGAAACAAGAGTTAACACTGTCGGCGGACCTATCTTCGGCGTAGAATGCAAGATTGTTGATCCTGAAACAGGCGAGGAGCTTGGCGATAATATGGATGGCGAATTCTGTGCAAGAGGCTACAACATTATGAAGGGCTACTACAAGATGCCTGAGGCTACTGCTGCGGCTATTGACGAGGATGGCTGGCTCCATTCAGGTGACCTTGCAAGACGTACACCTGAGGGTTACTTCAAGATTACAGGCCGTATCAAGGATATGATTATCCGCGGCGGTGAAAATATCTACCCTAAGGAAATCGAAGAATTCTTCTATACAAATCCTAAGGTCAAGGACGTTCAGGTTATCGGTGTTCCTGACAAGGCTTACGGTGAAGAAATCATGGCTT
>CALATN010000019.1 GCA_937891895.1 uncultured Clostridia bacterium | reverse complement strand
ATAGAGGGCGGCGGCGGTCTGATTGAGAGCCGATTCGGGCTTGAAATAGCAGACACGGAAGGTTATGCCTCTGTGCTTGAAGCCGTGGCGAAGGACATAGAGAAGTCCGTCCGCATCGCAGGCATTGTTGAATGCAAGGCAGAATTTACGCACGGGGTCAACGGAATTCTGATTAACAAACCTTGCCCATTCCTTGGGCTGAGTTTTCTGAATAAACTCGACGAGGGTATCAACATATAAACCGATCTTTGCGTCATATTTATCGGCGGTTTTGGTGTATCCGCCCGCAGGAGAGAGAAAGAAGGATTCAATATCTTCTTCAAATCGTTTTTCGGTGGTGATCATACTATTTTTCTCCTTACTGATTACTTCATAAATACTTACTCAATAGCAAAAGCATAAATATTCTTTTGATCATATCTTTTTTTAAAGCTATTCACTATTTCTTCACAAGTCACATCTGTATTATCACAAAACAAAAAGCTTTTTGTTATTCCTAATGCAGATAAATCAATAAGCAACTGTTTCTTTATCTCTTTGGGAATAATAATGCGTTTAATAATATCCTCATGATCTTTTGGAATAGCATCTATTGTCCAATCAAAGCAAGCGTCTTCAAAAACCTCCTTATCTATATGATTAGGGAATAAAATATAACGTCCTTGCTGAACTTGCTGTCTTAAACTTCTTATAGGTGCGTATATATACATTATTTTTTCACAACAATGTTCAATCCACTCTGCACCTTTGTTTTTATCTTTATGACATATTTGCATTGTTTGCTTTTGCTCTAAAAAATACGGTTGATTAATTACATCACCATAAAACAAGGACAAATGTGTCCAAGTTCCTCTTGTGAAGCGATAACTATCCGCTATTGCATTTGCAATAGGATAATTAGTAACACTTTGATTGTTATGTTTAAAAATTATAACTTCTCCGTCTTTATCGTTGTTATCAATACAAGCAAAATATAATGCTACCAATGCATTTTCTGTAACATCCAAAAGCCTCGTGGGTATTCCGTGGTGTTGTAACAAAGCTAACAACTCAATAGGAGAAAGGTCATTTCTGAATATATCGGGAAGTTTAAATTTTGCCATTTCAATCATATTGCGCTCATCATTAAAAATTGTGCACTCACAAGAACACTCTCTATTTCTCGCAATTGAAGGAATGAGCTTATACTCCTTGTCAGACTGTCCTCTGTATAGCAACACATCGTCTTGGATATATGTGCTTCGGAAAACTCCGTTGTTAAGTATAGCAATTTCTTTCACAAAATCTGAAATATTATTAACAATTATTTCTTTTGACAATATTACACTTCCTTTTTGCCTGTTACATATTCATAAATCAATGATTTTTTGTAGCTTTCGAGTTCGGATAAAAGGCTTGTTTTCTTTGCGATAAGCTCGTTGATTTCGGAACATTTTTTGTCGAGATAATCAACGATTTCTCTTTGCTCTTGAAGAGATGGATAAACAACATTAATATCCCTAAATTGATCAGAATATGTACGCCATCTCATTGCCATAATACCTTTTCCTCTTTTATAACAGTCACCACTAAATCCAGTGGTTCTGAAATAATGATGATAAAAATTACTGTCAACAAATTCCGAAGGAATATAAACATCATATGCAGGGCTTGTTACCCCTTTATATGCAGAACGACCAATTGCCCCCATCCAACAAAGAATAATATTAACAACAATATCATTAGGATAAACTTTTTTATATCCATCTGCATTCGACGCTTTATTACCTGTTGTATTATCAATATCAGAATGTTGCATTACACCTTTGTCTGTATATAAAGATATTAAGTTAACTTGACTTAATGGCAGAAAATTTCGTTCATCCCTTAAAGAAAACAAAGTTTTGATTCTTCTTATCTCCCATTCTTCAGGGATTTTGCCTATCCATTCGATGCCTGAATCTTTCATCGGGCGGTTGGAGCGGATGCCTTTGGTGACGGCTTGAGTGATGACCGACTGTTTGAGCTTTTTATATTCCTCAATTGTCGCCTTCGTTTGCTCAATAACCGTATCAATCTCCGCACACTTTTCATCAAGAAAATTTGATATTATTTTCTGTTTAATTATATTAGGGAAAGGAATACCGCAATCTTTTAGTTTTTGATTATTAATGCAAGGAACCGTGCCTGCATTATCAAACCATTTCATGTCAATACAATTAAAAAGATAGTAACCATAATCAACGTCAATATTGTTGGGAACCAATCCTTGACAATTATTATCAGCACAGCAATCCACTCTACAAATAGAACGATTATTTTTTCTCATTGCCTCACCGATTTTCGCAAATATTATACTGCCAGATGGAATAACAGAAAACCCTTCTCTATTGGCTATATCTACGGTAATATAATTTGCAGCAAAAAACAAATCTTTTCCTGCCGAACTTATATCACTTGCTTTACACACAGGATAATCTCCAGAAAGCTTTCCTTGCAAATCGGGTTTAAATCCACTTCCAGAAACTATTGAATAATGACTTTTTACTCTATGTACTTCCCAATCACTCGGAATATCGCCTATCCACTCTATTCCGCTGTTTTTCATTAATCTCATAAAACATACTCCTAAAATCAAACCATTTGAATATTAGCTGTTATTGTTCCAATATTAAGAAAAATATTTATGATTACAATTGTAAGAATTACGCAAGAAAACACTTGTCGTACTTTCATTCTTTTGCTACCGTCACGAATAAAAAAAGTCAACAGATGAAAAATAACCAAAGCTATCAAGCCTTTAAAATGTAAGAAATTTAAAAACTTAAACATTATAACTTTGTCAGCAGACACTAATAAAGAAAAAGAAATAATTGAAGTAAATAACGCAATAGGAAACATGAAAAAAATCAATGAATATGATATTTCTGCGTATTTTATCTGATCCTTTGATATTGAGTCTGGTGATAATCTCATACATTTCATTTCACAAATTATATACATAATAAAGGATATAATCATCACCATTAAGAAAGCCAAAGCACATGACTCTGCAACATATATGTTAAATTCATTAGAGAAATCTCTCTTATTCAAATCCCAAAAAATTGCTCCAAAAAACAACGCAAATACGTAAATAACCTTAAAGACAATGCCTATTCTTTTTTCTCTAATTTCAATTGTCTTATTATATTCATCTGTAACAATCAATTCGTTTTTTTCATTGTTACTCATTTCAATATATCCTCCAAGTTTTTGCTTATATCCTTTTCAAGTCCGATGATGCGTTCGAGGATTGCGTCGGCTGATTCCGGTGCCTGATACTTATAAAAATATCTCGTCATCGGGATTTCATAGCCAACCTTCGTTTTGTTTTTGTCAATCCACGCATCGGGCGCATAGGGCAATACCTCACGCTCAAAATATCTATCAATATCCTCAACAAGAGGAACGTTCTCTGTGTCACGAAGGCTTGCATCCGCTACGGGCTTGCCTTTCTTCATAACGATTTCGCCGTTTTCATCTCTCTGCGGTCTTTCAACAACAATCTTGTTATAGCCGAATTCAACGGTTTCATAAATCTTGCTCACGCAATGTATGCCGTCTTCGCTGCCGTAAACTGCATCGTGTCTGAATTCGCCGTAGGCTTCGGTTATCAGCTTGCGGCAAAGGTCGGTTATATCATTACGCTTTGTGCCGATTGATTTTCTGCGCTGCTCATAACAATGCGATGCATCAATAAGCTGCACCTTGCCTGCTCTGTGGGCAGGCTTGTCCTTGCAGAGAATCCATATATAAGTGCTGATGCCCGTATTCATAAACTGGTCTGTCGAAAGCTGAATAATTGCATCAAGCCAATCGTTTTCCAATATGTACTGGCGGATGTTTGAAGGTCCGCTGCCTGCATCGCCTGCAAAAAGCGGTGAGCCGTTCTGAATAATTGCCATCTTGCCGTCAAAAGCAAGCTTTGCAAGTCCGTTGAGAACAAAGAGCTGCTGTCCGTCCGAAATCTTGGGAAGTCCGGGTGCAAAGCGTCCGAGCTCGCCGAGTGCCGCTTCAGCTTCAACGGCTTTCTGCTCTCTCTTCCAGTCAATACCGAAAGGCGGATTTGAAATAATGTATTTGAATGTGTAACCCTTGAACTGGTCATCGGAAAGTGTGTCGCCAAATCGCATATTGTTGGGGTCGCCGCCTCGAATCATCATATCTGCTTTTGCAATAGCAAACGTGCTGGGATTGAACTCCTGACCGAAGCAGGTAACGGACATATCCTCGCTCAAATCGTGGATGCGTTCTTCCATGCAGGAAAGCATCTGCGATGTACCCATAGCCATATCGTAAACGGTAACGTTGCCTTCGGTGAGGTCTGCATCGGAAAGGAGAATATCTGTCATAAGATAAATGACATCTCGGCTTGTGAAATGCGCTCCCGCTTCTTCTCCGAATGATTCAGAAAATCTCTTAACAAGATCTTCGAATATGTATCCGCAGTCAACAGCAGTGATTTTATCGGGACCGAGATAGCCTTTTGCTGAATTAAATTCTTTTATGACGAGGTAAAGCGTATTGCTGTCAACCATACGCTTGATTATGCTTTCAAAGTCAAACTTTGCGAGAACGTCCTGAACGTTGGCGGAAAAGCCTGCAAGATAATCACGGAAGTTTATCTC
>CALATN010000018.1 GCA_937891895.1 uncultured Clostridia bacterium | reverse complement strand
TTATTGAGGTTCACGACATCAAGGTTGTTCAGGGTACTGACAGGCTTTTCGTCGGAATGCCGAGCAGAAAGACTGTTGACGGTGGATTTGCTGATATGGTGCATCCGATTTTTGCTGGAGCAAGAGAGATTATCGAAGCACCTGTGCTTGATGCTTATGCGGCTTATGTTGCACAGATAACAGAGTAAACGAAAAAGCGTTGGGGCTTGATGTTCCAACGCTTAAAATTTATCATACTATGTTAATCCAAAATAAATTTTGTACAATTTGACGAAGTGGATTTTTGGATATTTATGGTTATCCCGCATATACTCTAATAAAAATTGCGGTCTGAAATTTATGCCAAAATACTGTTTTCTGCTATTTTGTCAATTGTCATTTAATGCATAAAATGCTATAATATGCATAGGGTTAGACCCTCTGACATATTCCACCCGGAAATTGACGTACACAATGACAGGATGATACACTGACTCAGAAAATAGTATCTGACCGTAATTATCTGTCGGCTGTATGCCAAGGTTATTACGGTTATTTTTATGCATAATTGTGTATAAAAATTTCCAAACAGTGAAAAATAGTGACGGGAGATGATGTTATGAACAAAAGTCAGAAGGAAAATAACCTTGAAATAAAAAAACACACCTTAAAAGCCTGGACGATGATTTTGCACAAGCAGGGTAAAATTGATACGTCGAAGTGCAACAGAATGATTGCTATGATTGAAAAGCTTAATGCATAGCACGGACTAAATATGACTATTGTTGATTAATCAAAAGTAAATCCAGAGAAGAATCAATCTCTTCTCTGGATTTATTGTTTCTACGATAAATTACTGCATTAGATAATCAATGCTTATTTTATAGAACTCGTCCTGATTTGTAATCATAGCGGGGTGCCCGCCTGAATTGAACATATGAATTTTTCCGTGTCCTATCTTTTGCAGCATATTCTTATAAACATTTTCAAGATAGTTATCAGCTACGGCGGACATAAACTCATCTTCCCTGCTTCCTGTCAAAAGTATATCAGGTTTCAGTGATTGCAGAGATTTATGGAAAAACTGCCCTATTTCCTTTTCGTGACGGATAATTGCGATTGTATCGTTATCCACAATCTGTTCCCAATCGTCGCCGTGCATATATGCGTAAAATTTTCTTGCGTTATTATCTGATTTAGCTTGTTCCTGTCTTTCAGCAAATTTTCAGTAAATGCTTTATGCGGCTTTTCACCCTCAAAGCTGTCTGCGATTACTTTGCTGACAAGTTCAGGTGCTTCCAATGCGACGTTTATTGCGACAATTGCACCGCCGCTGCTGCCTATTATATTTACGTCGGTATATTGTTTGTACTTCAAGAAAGCTATAACCTGCTGTGCTTCATAAAACCACAAATCCGTGGGAAATTCGTTCAATCTGTCTGACTTTCCGTGTCCTAGGAAATCAAGTAATATAACTTTGAAATTCTCTTTATACTTATCGGCAATCTGTGCATACATATTCGATGAAGCGGTGTTTCCGTGAAGAAAAAGCAGTGGTTTTCCTGTGCCAAACTCGTTATAATACAAACGTTTATTTTCAAAAACGAAATAGCTCATTTTAAGCCCTCCTAATCTTTTTGGTGTTAGCAAGGCTTCTTTGCCTTGCGATTAGTTCATCTTCATTTTAATCGGCCTCCATTTCAAATATATGCCAATTATAGCAAATGCACTATAAAATGTCAATTGTACAGGCAAATGTGAAATCTTGTAAATTGCAGACCGTTATGCTATAATGTAGAAAAACTTATACCGGTGATAAAATGAAAAAGAAATTGTTTCTTGAAATTGCAGGAAAGCTGAATGAAAGGCTTAGGGTTACTCCCCTTTTATTCGGCTCGTTGGGGTTGGAACAGCGGCTTGGTGCAAATCTGAATGCTGATGATATTGATGTGCTTATTCCTGAGGAATATCTTGATGAAAAGTGGTCTATGCTTATTGAAGTGATGAAGGGGCTTGGTTACTCGCTTTATGATGTTCACGAGCACGCTTTTGAAAAGAACGGGGTAAGTGCGGCATTTGCTTCGATTGAAAATCTTGTGCCGTTTGCAAATGTGGACATAACTCGGATACCTGTTGTTGACGAGGATGGTGTTCGGTATTATTTGCTTGGTCTTGAGGATTATCTGAAGGTTTACACGGCTTCTTCAAAGGACGGATACAGGAGAGATACAAAGAATAAGAACGACACGAAAAAAATTGAGCTGATAAAGCGTGCATTGGAAAAATAACAAATATATTGTATTCAACGGAATTTTATGATATAATATTTGTATCAAATAATATGGAGGTAATACCTATGAATGAAAACAGATTTTATATTTGCGAGCATTGCGGAAATTTAATCGGTATGATTAATGATGCAGGCGTACCTATGATGTGCTGCGGTCAGAAGATGTCTGAGCTTAAACCAGGCACTGTTGAAGCAAGTTCTGAAAAGCATATCCCTGTTGTTACAATTGAAGAAAACATTGTTAAGGTTGAAATCGGTTCTGTAGCTCACCCTATGATTGAAGAACACAGCATTCTGTGGGTATATCTTCAGACTGACAGAGGCGGTCAGCGCAAGTGTCTTGAAGTTGGCAAGGAACCTGTTGTGACTTTTGCACTTACTGACGAAAAGCCTGTTGCGGCTTATGCATACTGCAATCTGCACGGTCTTTGGAAGGCTGATATAAACTAAAGGAGAAAAATTATGCTTGAAGCAGGAATGAAGGCTCCCGATTTTACGCTGAATGACAAAAACGGAAACGCTGTTTCTTTGTCCGATTTCAAGGGCAAGAAGGTTGTTCTGTAT
>CALATN010000017.1 GCA_937891895.1 uncultured Clostridia bacterium | reverse complement strand
TATAGAGATTTGTCAATATGTTTTTTGAATTTTTATAAGATAACCGTCCTTGAGTTATTAATTTATTATAGCATAAAACTTAATCTATACAATTGTTTACGCCATAAATATAGGGTGAAATAGATTTTTGTTCTTCCGATGGCGATTCAGTAATCTGAACTGTTTCCTGTTCAGCGTAAACATTACTGTTTACAGAAATACACATGAGTTTTGAAGCGGCATAGCGTATTTTGAAAATATACCTGATAATGTAGAAATTACCACACGTACAAATGAAGATATTACTGCACGCTTTATTTTCAATAATACAAATAAAGAGCAGGAATTCATTTTCAACGGAAAAAATTTGATTCTCGCACCTTTTGAAATGAAAATTGATGTAGAATAAATTAAAAATGCACAAGTCCGTTTTTGACGGTCTTGTGCATTTTTTGCAGGCAGATATTCTGTTTTAAATTTTCTTTAGTGAAAAAGACTCTGTAAATCGCTTGTGTCTTAATGAAATCTGATTTATTTTTATAACTATCTGTTTAAGCGGTTCGTTATAGTCTGGAAGCATAATCTCTCGGACTTATTCCGTATTCTGCTTTGAATGCACGGAAAAAGCTTGTGTAATCCCTGAATCCGCAGCGAAGGTATACTTCACCTGGAGGAGTATTTTTCATAAGCATATGCTTTGCAGCTGTCAAACGTTTCAACATAATATATCTGTAAACGCTTGTACCTACACTGCTGCTGAATTCATGAGAAAGATGATATTTGCTGACATAAAACCTTTCAGCAAGTCCATCAAGTGATAGGCTTTCATAAAAGTGTTCGCCTATGTATTCAACAACCTTTGAAACAAGGGGAGAGGAATCCTTTGAAGCGTGAGGTTTGTAGGCTGTCGTTCTCATTCTGTTAAGCTCAACCATAATCTGCAGGAACAATCCATCGGCATACAGGGCGGAACCGTACTTGTCAGAATAATATTCATACACAAGGTTACTGAATTTTTCTGTTAAATCAGCACGTTGTGATGAATTGGGGTGAAGAAGATAGGAAGACTTATTTTCAAAGCATTCTGAAAGATTTATTCTGTCAGTTGAAATGCTTTCAAGATAACTTTTGTCAATCCACAGTACAATACGTTCATATGAAGCTGTGGCATCAGGTATAATAGGGCGGTGAAGAGTAACAGGATCGATAAAAAGTATATCTCCTTTTTTCAGGTTGTATACTTCACCTTCCATCCAATATGAAATATCCCCGTCAAGAAGAAAAAACACTTCATAGAAATCATGATTATGAATCTTTACTTCAGTTGCAGCAGGTTCATTATAATGGAAAATTTCATATTTGCTGCACTGCATAGTTTGTCTTATATCAAAGTGTTGTGTTTTTTGCCGCATATTGTTTCTCCTTAATCTGATTTGTATTTATAATATCACAAGATTTGCAATAAAGCAAGTGAATAATGTGATTGTTATTGCTGTTTATGCGGAAGACTGTGCTATAACCTAAAAGAGAAAGGCAATTGTTCGATTTTTATATTGCTTGTGCTAAGTGTGTTTATAGAGCAAAGCCAAGTCCCGCATAAAGTGATGAGGGACTTGGCTTTTGTATTGTAAAATGTAAATTAAGTGTTATTTGAATTGACAGAAACAATAGTCTGAACCGTGCCGATTTTTAAGTGCGTTTTTTATTTCAGCAGTTCATCTGTAAGACGTATTATTTCGGGTGCAATTTTTTCACGTTCCCTTTTGGTTATATGATTGTAGAGCGGGTATGCGACTGATATCATTGCAATTCCTGCAATACCAATAATTATTCCCGTAACGAAATAATCTGTCCATATCATACAGCAGCACATTCCTGTTCCCATGATAAGTGTGCCAATAATTCCCGCAATAAGTGAAATTGTTGTACCTTTCTTGGAAGCACCTGCATCAAGACGACGTAGTTGTTCCATTTTGTCAGCTTCCTTCGGTATATATTTCTCACGTATTTTCTTTATTTCCTCCTGTTGTGCGGCAGAGTATGTGTAGCTGAAGGTTTCTTTATTTTCCATAGATATCATTCTCCATAATTCCTTTTATTTCTTTTGAATTCTTTGCAATACTGTAGATGGACATTGTAACAATGACAATGCTTACGTCTGCACCAGTCAGAATAATCATAAGGTGCTGATTTCCTTCGGACATATCCTGTCCGAATGCTGAGAACATTGCCGTTTCCAGCGACAGCATGGAAACCAGTGCCGCTGCCATACTGATAATCTTTGTCATTGACATTACAGGACTGCCAAGCTTTCTGTATTTCACAAGGTTGACGATTGCCGTTGTTGTTATATAGAATGTGTATGCCGCCATAACATATATAAGTATACCGTGATATCTGTACCCCTTGTTCTGATACAATATCATCAGTATAGTGCCTGACAGTGCAAGATTTACAGTCAGCAGAATATATCCGCAAAGCCGTGAACGGCAAAGCTCCTTAAAGCGGTTTACACCTATACCTACACGGTTAACAAAGCGAACCAGCAGAAAACGCATTGCTGCTAAAATTGCATAATAAAATGCAAGTACAAAAAACCATGATGTGTGATATAAAAAACCGAATACAACGTTCAGCACAACATACAGAAGGTTTATCACAAGTGAGCTGTACAGTGAAATATGAGTGCGGAACTTCATATCCGTCATAAGTCTTTCGCCCACGGGATTTGAATAGACCTTGTCCTTTGCGGCACGGTACTGCTTTGGTACAGCTTTTATGCAGCTCATTACGATTGCTGTAAGAGTGTAGAACGATAAAATGTAAGCTGCATATGCAATTGGATGTGCTTCGTAACCGCAGATAAAAATTAAAAGGAGTGCTGCTGTACATAACAGTGTAAGCAGGATTTTTACCCATAAAGGCGGATAAAGTAAATCAATTATCTTTCTCCATTCCAACATTTTCACCCCTTTTAAGCTTTACAGTAAAGGTGCTGCCCTTTCCAACTTCGCTCTCCACGGCAATTTCCCCCTGCATAATATCAACAACACGCTTTACGAGGGCAAGTCCCAGACCGTTTCCCTGCATAGCGTGAGATGTGTCACCCTGATAGAATTTTTCGAAGATATGTGTACCTGTTTCTGAAGAAATTCCGCAGCCTGTGTCGGAAATCTTTATTTCCGCAAAAAATTCGTCTGCCGATAGTGAAACCGATACTGTGCCGCTTTCCGTAAATTTGAACGCATTGGACAGAAGATTATTCCACACCAGCAACAATAGCTCTGAATCAGATTGGATATAAACGCTTTCCGCAATATCCGTTTCAATATCAATGTTTTTCTGTTCCCATACATCCTCGAACTGTAATAGTGACTGGCAAAGCTGTTCGCTTAAATCAAAATATTCCGATATAGGGAAAATCTGCTGATTTTCCAGCTTGTTCAGCTTCAGAATATTTGTAATCAGACTTGCAAGCCTACGTGAATTATCAATTACTCCCTTTGCATATTCAATCCGCTTTGCTTCAGGCAGGTTTGCACCCTGAAGCATTGTTCCGTAATTCTGAATTACAGCAAGAGGTGTTTTAAGCTCGTGGGACACGTTTGCGACAAAGTCCGTTCGAAGGGTTTCAACGCTGTTCAGTTCCTCAGCCATTTTATTGAAGCAGTCAATGATATTGTTGAAGCTTTCGTATGCATAATTATCATTCAGCGGTTCGATTCGGACAGTGAAGTCACCATTTGTAATTTTTTCGCCTGCCGAAACAATACGCTTTGTGGGGCGGTCAACCATAAGTTTGCGCCGAACTGCGTCAATTACTGTAAAAAGCATACTTATGAGCACTACGTTGCCGAAGGTAAGCTTTGCCGCCATAGAGATGTTTTCTTCGGTAAAAGTAAGATCAAGGGTTTCAGAGATTACTGTTATGAACAGCGTCATACAACAGGTTACTACAAAAGCCGCAATGAGGAAGAATACAAACCAGTTGTTCAGAACGTGAATAATTTTTTTATATTTCATTTCAGCACCGCCTTGTAGCCAAGTCCGTGTACTGTCACGATTTCGAAGGCATTGCATTCGGACAGTTTGCTTCTAAGCTTTGTCATATATACATCGACAGCACGGGGAGCTGTTTCAGTGTCAGCGTCCCAGAATTCGTCCATAAGCTGTGTACGTGTAAAGGTCTTTTTAGGGTAAGAAAGCAGCTTGTACAATATGGAAAATTCTCTCGCTGTCATTGGGATTTCTTTATTGTCAAGGTAAGCAGTATGCTCGTCAGCATCCATAATAAAGCTTCCGATTTCCAGCTTTCTGCTTGAAGCGATTTTGGCACGACGCAGAAGTGCACCTATATGCAAAATCAATTCATCAAGGTCGATAGGCTTTACCATATAGTCGTCAATTCCTACACGATAACCACGTTGCTTTGAGGAAAGATCATCACGTGCCGTCATAAATAAAATCGGTATTTCGTTATTGAGCGACCGTACTGTTTTTGCAAATTCAAATCCGTCAACATCGGGCATCATAATATCTGAAATGATAATGTCAAAAACCGTTTCGTACATGGCATCATAGGCATCTTCAGCTGAAATGCATCCGGTTGCTTCATATCCGCTGTTATTAAGAAATGTGCAGACTGTTCGGTTCATTTCCTGCTCATCTTCAACTACAAGTATTTTGAACATCGGGCTACCTCCAATGATTTTTATTCATAGTAACACAGAAATGTTAAAGTTTTGTTAAAGTACAGGTTTTTTGATGATATATTGCTTATGCAGACAGTTGTAACAGCTTGAAGATGTTAAAACTGTAAAAATCTAAATAAAATGACATTGCAAAATTGTGATATTATACAAAAATGTTTGCAAATCTATAATTCTTGAAAAAAACTATTGCATTTTTGGCAACAAAGTGCTACTATAAAGCTGTACAGCTTTAAAGCTTTTATGTGCTAAAGTTTTGAGCGATGTTTATATTAGGGTAAAACAATTGCTACCCATTTGAAAGGAAAGAATTTTATGAAAATCAAGAAAATCCTTGCAGCAGTTGCTGCTGCAGCAATGCTCGCAACCTGTACAGCTTGTTCCTCAGACAGCGGAAAAATCAAAATCGGTATCTCCAAGATGATGACACACGACGCTATGGACAGAGCTGAAAACGGCTTTATCGACGCTCTCAATGCAAACGGCTACGATGACACAAAGGTTGAAATCGACGCACAGAACGGTCAGGGCGAAACCTCTAACCTCAATACAATCGCAACACAGTTTGTAGGTGACAATGTTGATCTCATCTTCGCAATCGCAACACCTGCTGCTCAGGCCGCTCAGGGTCAGACAACAGAAATTCCGATTATCGGTACTGCTATCACAGACTTCGCTGATGCAGGCCTTGTAAATTCAAACGATAACCCCGGTACCAACGTTTCCGGTACAACAGATATGAACCCTGTAAAGGAACAGATTGACCTTATGCTCAAGCTTGTTCCTGATACAAAGACAGTTGGTTTCCTCTACAATTCCTCCGAGGACAACTCCGTTCTTCAGGTTGGTATCGCTAAGGAATACGTTGAAAGCCTCGGTCTTCAGTGGACAGAAAAGACAGTTTCCAACACAAACGAAGTTCAGCAGGCTACAACTTCTATTGTTACAGAATGTGACGCAATCTACATTCCTACAGATAATATCTTCGCTTCCTCTATGACAACAGTTTACGAGGTTGCTGTTGAAGCAAAAATGCCTGTAATCTGCGGCGAAAGCGGTATGGTAATGTCAGGCGGTCTTGCAACACTTGGTCTTGATTACTACGACCTTGGCTATCAGGCTGGTCTTATGGCGATCAGAGTTCTTGAAGGCGAGGACATTTCCAAGATGCCGATCGAAGGTGCTTCCGAGTTCGTTTACTGCATCAACGGTGACTTTGCTGAAGCAATCGGAATGACAATTCCTGAAGATTTGCAGCAGTATGTTACAAAGGCTGAATAATTACATAATAAATAATGCGGAGCGGTATAATTATACCGCTGCCGCATTTTTGGAAGAATAACGTTTGAAAGGAAATCAATATGGTAAACATAATTCTTGGTGCAATAGCGTTAGGTCTGCTGTGGGGAATAATGACGCTGGGTGTGCATCTTACATATCGTATCCTTGATGTTGCTGACCTGACTGTTGAAGGTACAATCACAACAGGCGGTGCAATTGCCGCAATTATGATAACAAGCGGTATTAACCCGTGGTTGTCCTGTATTGCCGCTCTTGGTGCAGGTCTTATAGGCGGTCTTGTAACAGCGCTTCTGCACACAAAGCTGAAAATTCCCGCACTTCTTTCGGGTATTCTTACAATGACTGCCTGTTATTCCATAAATCTTCGTATAATGGGCAAGGCAAATATTCCTCTGCCGTCAACAGGTTCAAACAAGGTTGAAACAGTGTTCACACCAGTACACGAGCTGATGAAGAAGCTGGTAGGTGAGTACGACGACAGCGCTTCTGCTGCGTGGCTGTATGATATTATCTGCAGCAAGAACTTTTCCGCAATGCTTGTGGGTATACTTGTTATAATTGTGATTTCGGTTATTACATACTGGTTTTTCGGAACAGAGCTCGGATGTGCAATCCGTGCAACGGGCAACAATCAGAAGATGGTTCGTGCGCAGGGTATAAGCACGACACTTATGATTATCATCTGCCTTATGCTTTCAAACGGACTTGTTGCACTTTCGGGTGCATTTATCGCGCAGTATCAGGCTTACGCTGACATTCAGATGGGTATCGGCTCAATCGTAATCGGTCTTGCTTCACTTATCATCGGCGAGGTGCTTATCGGTACAAAGACATTCAAGAGAAATCTTGTTGCTCTTGCAGTCGGTGCGGTAGTATACAGAATTATTATCGCACTTGTTATGGCGGCGGGTATGGCGGCTAACGATTTGAAGTTGTTTACAGCAATTACGGTTACACTTTGTCTGTCACTTCCGCTTATCAAGGATAAGCTCAACAAAATCGTCAGCAAGCGTAACGGCGAAGCAGCTGTTACCGCAGAAAAGGAGGGTTAAGTTATGCTGAAAATGATTGATATACATAAAACCTTCAATGCGGGTACAGTAAACGAGAAAAAGGCACTCAACGGACTTAACCTTACTCTTGAAAAGGGTGATTTTGTTGCGGTAATCGGCGGCAATGGAGCGGGTAAGTCAACTATGCTCAACGCCCTTTCGGGTGTGTGGCCTGTTGATAAGGGCGAGATTATCGTTGATGGAGTAAATATTACGAAAAAGGTTGAGCATCAGCGTGCACCGTACCTCGGAAGAGTATTTCAGGACCCTATGATGGGTACTGCCGCAAATATGGAAATTCAGGAAAACCTTGCCCTTGCTCTCAGACGCGGGCAGAAAAGAACACTTCGCTGGGGCATTACGGAAAAGGAACGCCGCGAGTATAAGGAATTGCTTGCAACACTTGACCTTGGCCTTGAAAACAGAATGACAACTAAAGTCGGTTTGCTTTCAGGCGGTCAGCGTCAGGCACTTACGCTTCTTATGGCAACTCTCCGTCAGCCGAAAATTCTTCTGCTTGACGAACACACAGCCGCACTTGACCCTAAAACAGCGGCAAAGGTGCTGGAGCTGTCTGATAAGATTATTTCCGACAACGGTTTGACAGCTCTTATGGTTACACATAATATGAAGGACGCTATCAAGCACGGCAATCGTCTTATTATGATGAACAACGGACAGATTATTTTTGATGTGAAGGGTGAGGAAAAGAAAAATCTTACCGTTAATTCGCTGCTTCAGAAATTTACTGAAATCAGCGGAAGTGAATTTGCAAATGACAGAATGCTGTTATCTGAGTAAAATTATAATTAAGCTATTAACCGCCGCAGTAACTTAAAAACTGCGGCGGTTAATCTATATTTGTTCAATTGAAAAAATTCAATTTTGATGCGGACGTATCAGCTAAAATCTGACAGTAATTTCCGTTCCTGTATTTACTGTGCTGTTCATCTGAATTTCCGCATTATGAAAAGCAGCGCCGTGCTTGACAATAGAAAGTCCAAGCCCTGTTCCGCCGATTTTTTTTGAATGGCTTTTGTCAATACGATAAAAACGTTCAAAAACTCGTTCCTGTGCTTCGGCAGGAATACCAATACCTGTATCCTTTACAGAAAAATATTTTCCGCTGTTATTTTCGTTAACGGTTATTGTTACAGAACCGTTTTCACGGTTATATTTCACGGCATTGTCTGCAAGGTTGAACATCATTTCCTCAATTATGGCAGGGGCACCGTTTACAACAGTTCTTTTACCGTTGACCGTAATTGAAATTCCCGATTTTTCAGCTGGGTATTTAAGCCGTTCAGCAACATTTTCGGCTACAGCTAACAAATCGACTTCGCTTTTTTCTATGTCCTTTCCGCCTTCATCAAGATGGGAAAGCTTGATAATATCGTCAATCAGGGTAATCATTCTCTGTGCTTCGCTTCTGATGTTTTCTGCAAAGCCGTTTACATCTTCGGGCTTGACAATTCCGCCGCAAAGCATATCGGAAATTCCGTAAATTGTTGTAAGAGGAGTTTTCAGCTCGTGAGAAACGTTTGAAGTAAACTCACGACGAAGCTGTTCACGCTTTTCTGTTTCGGTCACGTCAAGAATAATAATTATCACGCCTGATACATCCTCACCGTTTAATACGGGATTTGCCGCGATGTGATATGTTTTGTCATCACTTTCGAGAGAAAGCTCACTGTGCTTTCCGTCAAGTGCATTTTCAACTGCTTTGATAAAACTTTCACTGCGGTTTATTTCAAGGATACTGCGGCTGTTTTCAGCATCCTCTTTTGTTACGCCCAAAAGACGGAGTGCCGCAGGATTATAGGACAGAATTTCCGTCCTGCTGTCAATAAGCAGAACTCCTTCAGCCATATTTACAGTCATAATGTTAAATTCGTTCTGATGGCGTTTCAACTCGCTCATCTGATGACGGATATAACTATTTTGTGCACGAATTTTCTGCACAAGCGGAGCAAGCTCCTCATATGGCTCAATAAGCTCACTGTCGTTAAGGTCAATATCATTTATCGGATTAACAATATGATCTGAAATTTCCCGTGAGATAAGAAAAGCTGAAACAACAGCCATAAACAGCACTATCAGCATAGGCTTCATTACTGCAAGAACAAGGTCATTCACTGACTCAACCTCAGCAGAAATTCGTATAACTCTGCCGTCACTCATTTTTTTGGCATAATAAAGAGTCTGAGTATCAAGTGTGTCAGAATATCGTGAACTTATGCCCTCGCCGTTTTCAAAGGCTTCGATTATTTCTTCACGTTCGTAATGATTGTCCATTTCGGCAGGATTGCTCCTGCTGTCGAAAGCAACAGTGCCGTCTACATTTACAATTGTGATACGGTTATCGGAAGAAGCGATGCTTTCAAGATAGCTGTCATTTTCCGCAATTGCGTGAGAAATGAAAAAAGCCTGATTTTTCAGCTCATCATAAACACTATTGTTGAAATGTCCATAAAGAATTACCGTAAGAAAACCGCTGCATAACAGGATAACAGCAAGCGCAACCGAAATGATTGCACCGAAAATCTTACTTTTCACAAGCTTCCTCCTTTGCTTTCATACGATAGCCGATACCTCTTACTGTTTCAATGTAGCCTCCGCATCCGCCAAGCTTTGTGCGCAAGGTTTTTATGTGCACATCAACTGTTCTGCTTTCGCCGTCAAAGCTGTATCCCCATATTTCCGACAGCAGTTCATCACGTGTGAAAACTCTGCCAATGCTTTTTATAAGCATCAACAGCATTTCGTACTCTTTAAGGGTAAGCGAAACATCCTGTCCGTCAGCTTTGATAATATGCTTTTCGGGGCATACATAAAGATTTCCGCAGATAAAATCCTGAGCGGAAGTCGGCTTCGTGCGGCGGAGCAATGCCTTAATGCGTGAAATAAGCTCCATTGTCCCGAATGGTTTTGCAATATAATCGTCAGCACCATTATCAAGCCCCACTACCTTGTCATATTCTGTTGTTTTAGCGGTAAGCATTATAATAGGCAAGTCCTTTGTGTCGCTTCTTTTGCGCAGCTTTTTCAGAATTGTCAGACCGTCCTCGTCAGGCAGCATTATATCCAGAAGCAGAAGCTCAGGCTTCTGCTTTTCTATTGCAGACCAGAATTCAAACGGGTGTGAAAAGCCTGACGCTTCAAAGCCTGAATTATTTAAAGCGTATGTTACAAAGCCCCTGATATTGTCATCATCTTCAAGCAGATATATCATAAGGATACATTTTCCTTTCTGTGAACGCCTGTTACGGAATATTCGACCCACTCTGCAATGTTTACAGCGTGGTCGCCGATACGTTCAAGATATTTCGCAATCATCATTATGTCAATGCAGTATTCGCCCATTTCGGCACCCTCTGCTATAAGAGAGATAAGCTCATTCTTCACCTTGATAAAAAGCTCGTCAACCTTATCGTCCTCCATTATAACATATTTTGCGGAATTTGTATCGTTTTTTACAAAAGAATTTATGCTGTCGCTTACCATTTTTACAGCCGCTTCAGCCATTTCCTTTATATGTACCTTGCCGAATACGGACTCATCGCCGATATGTCGGGTGATTTCTGCAATATCCGCTGCCTGGTCGCCGATACGCTCCATATCGCTTATCATTTTTAATGCCGAGGAAATAAGCCGCAAGTCCCGTGCAACAGGCTGCTGACGGAGAAGAAGCTTCATACAGAAGCCTTCAATTTCACGCTCCTTTTCATCAATAGCCTTTTCAACAGCAAATGCCTTTTCAGCCATACGGTCATCTCTGTCAAGAAGTGCCTTTACCGCACAGGTTATAGCTTCCTCGCAGAGTGCTCCCATTTTTATCAGCTCAATGTTAAGCTCATCAAGCATTTCATCAAATTTTGTTCTCATATATACTCCTTATCCAAATCTGCCAGTAATGTAATCCTCTGTACGCTTATCCTTAGGCATAGAGAAAAGCGTTTCCGTATCGGAAAATTCAATCATATCACCCAGCAGGAAGAACGCTGTCTTATCGGAAATTCTCGCCGCCTGCTGCATATTGTGAGTAACCATAATTATGGTGTATTTTTCTTTGAGCTGTACTGCCAAATCCTCGATTTTTGACGTGGAAATAGGGTCAAGAGCAGATGTAGGCTCGTCCATCAAAAGCACTTCTGGTTCAACTGCAAGGGCACGGGCAATACATAATCTCTGCTGCTGACCGCCCGAAAGTCCGAGAGCACTTTTCTTCAGTCTGTCCTTCAATTCATCCCATATAGCCGCATTACGCAGGGACTCCTCTACAATTTCGTCAAGCCGTGACTTTGAACGGATACCGTGTGTACGCGGACCGTAAGCAATATTGTCGTAAACACTCATAGGAAACGGGTTAGGCTTCTGAAAAACCATTCCCACACGCTTGCGGAGATTGTTTATATCCATATCGCCATAAATATCCTCACCGTCAAGGAGAACTTCACCCGTTATTCTGCACCCCTCAACAAGGTCATTCATTCTGTTGAGAGATTTCAGCAGCGTCGATTTGCCACAGCCCGACGGACCGATAAAAGCGGTGATTTCGTTGGCTGAAATGTTCAGGTTTATCCCTTTCAGAGCCTTGAAATCGCCGTAGAAAAGCTCCATATTCTTTATACTGAATTTATCCATAATAACTCCTTATTTATTTGCAAGCTTTTTAGCAGCATATCCCGAAAGTGCGTTTATTCCAATAACAAGAACAAGCAGAACAACCGCAGAAGCGTGTGCCTGTTCGGTGTAAAGTCCCTCGGAAAGAAGTGCGTACATATGCACGGAAAGAGTTCTTGCCGAGTCGGTCAGACTATTCGGAACAGCCGCAAAGGTTCCTGCTGTAAAAATAAGAGCCGCACTTTCTCCTACAATTCTTCCCACAGCAAGAATTACACCTGCTGAAATTCCTGGGACAGCACTTGGCAGAACAACCTTGAAAACCGTTCTGAGCCTTCCAGCACCAAGTCCGAAGCTGCCCTCACGATAGCTGTCGGGAACTGACAGAAGTGCTTCCTCCGTTGTGCGTATGATAAGGGGCAAAATCATTATAGCAAGAGTTATCGCTCCCGAAATGAGAGAGTAACCCATTCCAAGTGCTATAACAAACAGCAGATAGCCGAAAAGTCCGTATACGATTGACGGAATACCCGAAAGGGTTTCGGCGGTAATGCGTATTATTTTAACAAGCCTGCTGCCCCTTTTGGCGTACTCCACAAGATAAATTGCCGCAAAAATTCCAACTGGTACAGCGAGAAGAAGCGATATAACCGTAATAATAACCGTGTTTACGATTGCAGGTGTCATTGACACATTTTCGCTTGTGTACTCCCACGCAAAAATGGAGGGGAAAAACTTTATCAGAGCAGGTATGCCCTTAATGAGTATGTAACCGATAAGCATAACAAGCACGCCTGCGGAAATAACCGTTGAAGCAATCATCAACAGCTTTAAAACAAGTGACAGCGGTCTGCCCTTGTATTCACGAAGCTTCTGTGCGGCAGTCCGCCTGTTTATACAAACAATAGATTTTTCTGCAATATCCATATTAGTCCTTGCTCCTGTTCTTTATCACGGAAAACAGCGTATTGATAATCAGAATGAACACGAACAGCACTACAGCTGTTGCGATAAGTGCGTCACGGTGCAAATCTGCCGCATAGCCCATTTCAAGCACGATGTTTGCGGTCAGTGTTCGTATTCCAGAGGTGAGATTTTTCGGCAGCACGCTCTGATTTCCGCATACCATTACAACCGCCATTGTTTCACCGATTGCACGTCCGATACCAAGAATTACACCTGCCATAATGCCGTTTTTAGCGGCTGGAAGTACGGCAAAGAACACGCTTCTTTCACTTGTTGCGCCAAGTGCAAGAGAGCCTTCGTAATAGCTTTCGGGTACGGCTCTTATTGCCGACTCGGCAACTCCGATTATGGTCGGCAAAATCATTATTCCAAGCAACACCGAAGCAGTAAGCATACCCTTGCCGCTGCCGCCGAAAAGACTCTGCATAGCAGGTACAATTACCATAAGTCCGAAAAATCCGTACACTATTGAGGGAATACCCGCCATAAGCTCGATTGACGGTTTAAGTATCCTATATAGCTTTTCAGGGCAGAATTTTGCCATAAACACTGCACAGAAAATTCCTGTCGGTACACCGATAAGGATTGCTCCTGCCGTAACGTAAATACTGCCTACAATCATAGGGAATATACCAAACTGATTTTCAAGCGGCTTCCATTTCTGACCGAGGATAAAGTCAAATGCTCCGATTTCTGCAATGGCAGGCACACCATTTGCAAAAAGAAAAACGCATATCGTTACTACTGCCGCTATTGAAATGCACGCAGAAATCAGAAATACTGCGTGCATAAGCTGTTCCTTGTATTTATTCATTACTGAACTTCGCTCCAATCGGTAATCCCGCCTGTGTAGATACCCTTGATCTGTTCAGATGACAGGTCGCTTATTTCGTTTCCTTTGTTTACAATAACTGCGATGCCGTCCATTGCAATTACAGTAGGAACAAGACCTTGCTCAATTTCGCTGTCCTTTACTTCACGGGAAGCCATACCGATATCGCAAGCCCCCTCAATTGCACTTGTCATACCTGCGGAGGAGCCTGTCTGCTGAATTTCGATTGTTACGCCGCTGTTGAGCTCCTTGTACTTGTCAGCAAGCACTTCCATTACAGGAGCAACAGAGGTTGAGCCTGCAACAACGATTGTTCCGCTTAAACCTGACGGTGTGTATGCGCCATTGTCGGCAGCCTTGATATAGCCTTTTTCTTCAACAATTGCCTGACCGTCTGCACTCATAATGAATGTTACAAAGTCAGCGGCAATCTCGCTGATATTTTCCT
Source organism: uncultured Clostridia bacterium (assembly GCA_937891895.1). Lineage (GTDB taxonomy): Bacteria > Bacillota > Clostridia > Oscillospirales > Ruminococcaceae > RGIG8773. The sequence continues at coordinate 23,565 of CALATN010000017.1, read as the reverse complement.
TTGTGGCAATGTTGAATGGACGTGAAACCTTGTATGTACCGTTGTTGATGTTGTCAACTGTTGCTTCAACTCCATCAACGCTTACCGCTTTCACCTCGTCACCGAGAGAGCCGAGGGAGATGTATCCGATTGCGTTTTTATTGCCTGCAACCGATTGAATTACAACAGATGTGCTGTTTGAGATTTCAGCAGTTTCAACCGTGTTGTCAACATCGTCAACTGCAATACCCATAAGCTCAGTAAATGCGCCTCTTGTTCCCGAGCCGTCTTCACGGGAGATAACTGTGATTTTACTGTTTGCACCCGAACAGCCTGTGAAAATACTTGCTGTCATAACCATTGCCGCAAAGATTGAAATTACCTTATTTGTCTTCATAAATATTACCTCTTTTGATTTATTGCACTTTTTCGTACAGTTAAAGTATATTACAGCAAGGTAAAATCTGAAACCGCAGTTTTGTTAAGTTTAGGTAAAATGTGATTTTGGTTTGATGTTACTGCATCTGCTGAGACATACACGCAAGGTAAAATATATGAAGTATAAAAGTGTGTTTTTTGTACAGATTATCCAACTTTTGGAGTGAGGTATGTATAAATATTTTGTTTCTGAACAATCAAAAAATATTGAAAATAATTCGATTATATGGTATAATTTTCTATAATTGGATTTAAAATTACCTTTAGCGGCTTGACAAGCCTATGATTATATACTGAAAAGTATTAAGACAACAATTAAGGAGGAGCTTATGGAAAACAAATTTCTTAAGAAAACCTTGTCCGTCATTACGTCTATGGCGGTGGCACTTCTGTTTATGACAGGTATACCTTTCAGCAAGCTTGATATGAGTATTACGGCAAGTGCGGTAGCGACAACACTTGACCTCACAGGATTTGATTATACTGTTTCAAGCAGTAATACCGGCTGGAACTATAATGGAAGCACTTTAACAATATTAAACGGATATGAGCTTACCGTAACAAACGGCACATTTACTGCAACAGTGAATAATAATGGTACTATTGAAGGTGGTACATTCAGCGGTACTGTGAATAATGACGGTTCAAGCAAAATAACAGGCGGTACTTTTGAAGGTGCTGTTTACAACTATACCACAATCAGCGGAGGTACTTTTAATGGTACTGTGACTAATAATAACAATACTACAATATCGGGAGGCACATTTAACGGTACTGTAAAAAATAATTCGGGTGCCACTATAACGAATGTTTCTACGATTTTTTCCTCAACAAGCACCGTTGATAACAAAGGAATTATTTCAAACGGTACTTTTGGAGGCACCGTTACTAATTATAATATTATTTCAAATGGTATTTTTAATGGCTCGGTCAATAATAACGGAACTATTAACGGCGGTGATTTTAACGGCGGAGTCACTAACAGAGGCACTGTCAACGGCGGTGATTTCTCAAATGCTACGGTAAGCTGCGTAGAAAATCATCATATTGAAAAAGACCCTGCAACCTGTATGACTCAGGCTGTATGCAAATTCTGCGGTGCGTCTTACGGTGAAACTGCTCCACATAATTTTGTTGGCGGTACATGTAATGTGAGCGGCTGCGGCGCTGTTGCTACTGTTGAATATACTTATGGAGGCTCAACTTATTACACAGATGATTTTGAAAAAGCTGTGGATGATATCAATAACAACGGCGGCGGAACTATAATTCTCAGAGCTAATATCAATTGGCCATATTCTGAAAATGTAGTTGTAACCCAGCCTCTTGTACTTAATCTCGGCGGACATACTCTTGATTTAGGTACAAGTACGCTCGGTTTTGTAGGCGTTGAAGCGTCTATAATCGGCACAGGTACAATCAAAAGTGTTTATGACAGTGTAGTGCAAAATAGCGGTCAAGCTGTTTATGTAGTTGGCGGTGCAAGCCTTACAGTAGGAACAGAAAACGGCAGTGGCCCTACAATTTCAGGCGGAGCAAATGCAATTACTACATCAAACGATGCAGCCAATGAGCTTACGATATATGCAGGTACTTTTAATGGTGTGTGTCATTTTAGCTCAAGCGGTAGTTATACTAACAATATCAAGGGCGGCACATTTAAAGATGAAGTTTATGCTAACTATACTCAGATTGACGGCGGTACATTCGAAAAAAATATAAATTGTGTAAATGGTTCCTGTATTGTAATCAACGCTTGTGAATGTGAAGGCTCTCTGAAAATCGGACAGGAAAACACTGCAACAAAATATGTCACTCTCAACGGCGGAAGCTTTGCACAAGGCATAGAAAATCAGACCGCAGATGGCAAAACAACAGATTTCCTCGGTACAGACAGATACTATGTTGATGAAAATGGTCAGGTAATTGAGATTGCTGATGCTGATGATACAGGTTATGATATTATAGCACAGTATGTAATAGTTGCTCCTGTACACACCGTAACCTTTGAAACAAACGACTACGGCGGTGAGGACTTTGAAAAGAAGGTTGCAGACGGCTTTGCTGTCAAGGAACCAACTGAACCTACCGACCCGAACGTAAACTTTGGAGGTTGGTACAAGGATTCCGCATTGTCAACTGCGTGGAATTTTACAAACGATAAGATTACAAGCGACGTAACAATTTATGCTAAGTGGACAACCAATCAGGTTGCGCAGGTCGAAACACCTGTTATTACTCCTGCAAGCGGCACAAGCTTTGATGATACGCTTGAAGTAACAATTACCTGTGCTACAGCAGATGCTGATATTTACTACACAACAGACGGAACAACACCAACAGCTGCAGGCACAAAGTACACAGGAGCAATCACACTTATAGACAGCAAGACAATCAAAGCGTTTGCAGTCAAGAGCGGTATGACAGACAGTGAGGTAGCTGCTGCGGATTATACAAAAATGGAACAGGTTGCAACACCAGTTATAACTCCTGCAAGCGGAACAAGCTTTGATAATACGCTTGAAGTAACAATTACCTGTGCAACAGCAGATGCTGATATTTACTACACAACAGACGGAACAACTCCGACAGCAACAAGCACAAAGTACACAGGATCAATCACACTTACAGACAGCAAGACAATCAAAGCGTTTGCAGTCAAGAGAGGTATGACAGACAGTGGGGTAGCTGCTGCAGATTACAGTAAAAATACTACAATAACTCCAACACCGAACCCAACACCTGATCCAACACCTGACTCGCCAATAATCATAAGACCTAATACAACTCCTGTATTTCCTCCTGAAGATGTTTCATCTGAAGCAGGAACGACAGAAGCGGTTGATGCGGTTATTTTGGATGGTGACACAAATCCGTTTGCTGCAGTAACAATCAGCTTTGTCGGATTGATTATTGCTTCAGTGGCTGTTGTTATCAGAAAAAGAAAGAAACAGTAAAACACATAATATTTAAGCCTTGCGGATTTTAGTCTGCAAGGCTTGTTTCATTTTATCAGTTTAATTACTGCTGAGGGATAAATAAACAATAAAAGGAATTACTGCAAAATACAGTCTTGTTTCACATCAGGTAACATCACAGTATGAAACCTCCTCATCTCCGTAAATACCGCCTCTTGTACCTGTGGCAATGTAAACCCTGCCGCTTTTTCGGAAGTCACCGTCCATTGAAATGATATTTCCGAACATCTGAGATGATGAGTTTATTCTTGCCCAGCTTTTACCATTGTCAGAGCTTTTCCAGAAACCGTATTTTCCAAAAATTCTGCCTGCAATAAATATAACAACTTCGTTTTCACTGTTACCGATTCCAAAGCCTACAGCCTTTACAAAATCATCATCCTCGGTAATTCTTTCGGCACGGACTTTATTTTCAGAGAATGTTAATTTCCATAAACCGTTCTCAGCAAGTGCAGCATAGCACGTACCTTCGCAGTTTGGAAGAAAACGTATTTCCACACCCTTGTAGCCGTCAATTCCTGACATACGACACAACGGAAATTTATCGGAAACGGAAATCTGACAGAAGCTTGCACCGCCGTCTGTACTGATGTAAAGCTGTCCGTATTCGCCAAAACCGTAAGCTTTTCGGCTGTTGATTCGGTCTGTAAAAATTTTGATATGTAAGTCACTCTCGGAAATGTCATTTCCCTGCAAATCCAATACCTTTATTTTACTGAATTTCTTTTTAGCAACATCGTATCTCACAGCACAAAAGCACGGCAGCTTCATATATCCGTGGGCAAGAGTCCAAAGAATAGTCTGTCCATCTGAAGTAATTGCCGCCCAGCCACTGTTGTAGTTCGGCTTTTGGATATTTTCAGATACTTCATTAAGCTTATCAGAAATTCCAATGGGATAACCGATATGTATAAAGCTTTCTCCGCCGTTTGTTGTAAGAATTACACCACCCTTGGTTTCACCCGTCCAGTTTCCTCTTGCAGTGGTAATGAAGATATCGGGATTGCTTTGCAGGAAATCCGCATTAAGGCAAGTTATGTAACGGTTTCTGTTTTCATCAGCAAAGGAATTTTCGCACGGCTCGTCAAGGCGACTGAACGCAAATCCTCCCAAATCACCTACAAGGTCAATCACTTTGTTCTTTCCCGCAGGCAGACCATATATGTTCATATGTACGGTTTCCTCTACACCGCTGCAAAGTGTGGATACGAAGCAGCTGTCAGTTGTAAGTCCGTTAAGTGCAAAAATTCCCGTACCCGTGTTAATTACCGCAAAATCGGGATTGAAAGGGTCAATGTGCAGGCAACTCATCCAATGAAGCGGGATACGCTTTCCATTGTATTCAGGCTTGAGATACGGAACATCAATACGAAAAAGCTCAGTGTCTGTGCTTCGGATTACATTGTAGCTTCTGCCGTTATCATGTGAGATGAAAATGCTGTCCCCGTGACCGCCGATAGAGCAAACCGCAACAATGTTTTGATGCACATCAATTCCGCCAAGACCAAACGGAAGCTTACGTTCAGGGTTTGTATCTGTAAAACCATTTGCTGTTGGCGTTATATCATCAGCGAAAATCAGCTTTCCGTATGAAATCGTATATCTGTAAAGACGACCGTCAAAGCCACCGCCATTGTCGCAGGCAAAGTCATTCCAGCCGCCCCAGTGATTTCCGCGAAATGAATGGATAAAGGTTACATAAATATCATTTTCATCGGTAGCAATCGAGTACGGTACAAAACCATTGTGTGAACACCGTTCATCATCAAGAGAAACAGGTATGTCAAGCTTTTCAAAGCTATTTCCAAAATCATAGCTTGCGTACAGCGTGTGGCCACGGTTGTTTCCGTATGCCGTTGTTTCACCTGTGCAGGAAACAAGCATTATATCCGTGCCATAAGGAAAGTATACAAATACAATGTTTTCCTCACAGAAATCAAGCTTTTTCCAGCTTTTGCCCTTATCGGAAGATTGCCACAAACCATCACCCTGACTTCCGAAAAACAGCTTACCGTTTTTGTATGCAAGCCTTTCAGCAGATGAACGTGCAGGTGCATTACCGTTGCAGCTGAATGGTACAGACATTTCAGTGAAATTTTCACCGTAATTATCTGAAATCAACAATGCTGACTTTCCGTGCGAAAAATCTTTTCTGCTGTTTCCACACATTGCATACAGCATATTCGGCTTATCCTCATCAAGTGCAAGCGAAATCGGCAATGCAAGATAACGATTGAATTCAGTTATCCAGTCAGCAAGGGAGTGCCATTTGTTTTCAGCAAAATCAAAGCGGTAAATACCACCTATGTCAGTGCGTGCATATAGAATATTCGGTGTATTATGATGAAAGACAAATCCCGTTACAAAGCCGCCTCCCGGTACGGAAAGGCTGTGATAGTTATATTTTATATCATCAAGTCTTTTCATTGTATCCTCCGTGTAAACAATTACATTTTATGATATTGTAGCATTCGTGTTAATATATGTCAATATAAAAGTTGACAATTTTTGCCGAAATATTGTTGCAAATTAACAAAATGTGTGTTACGATAAGGAAAACAATTTGCGGAGATAATTGTAATGGGAATATTTATTGATTAAAACCGCCGCAGCTATTGAATGCTGCGGCGGTTCAACTATACATTTACACTTAAAAAATTTTATAGGAGAAAATCAATCATATATTGCAGGAAGTTCATCAAGGGTAATTGCCTTTTCGTGATTGTATACATCGGAAAGGTTTTGCTTGTTGTTTCTTGTAATGTAATCCGTGTGCCATATCATAAACCATGACCACATTGCACCGTCTGCTTCGAAGCTTTCAATAGACGGAACATTTCCGCATTCATGGAATGTCATAGGCTTGCCTGTTTCCATTGAGGCAAGCTTTTTCCATGCTCTTGCATGAGTGGAATTGTCATAGGTGTCTGAACCGATAATGTCGCAATAGTCATTGCCTGGGTACCAGCCGTCCTTGACCTCACCTGAATAACCAAGTACCCATATGAGATTATCAAGTCCGAATTCGTTTGTGTAGCGGTCATACATCATCTGCCAGAGCTTGATGAAGTTGTCTGCACCGCCCTTGCCCCACCAGAACCACTGACCATCAAATTCGTGGAAAGGACGCCACAGGACAGGTATACCAGCGTCACGGAGCTCTTGAAGCGCCATAGCCGCCTCGTCCCAGCTTTTCATCATAGCGTTGTACTCATCTGTACCTTCGGTAAGCAGCTTCTCAAAATCCGGATTGTCGTCCTTTGATTCCTGATAACCGCTTCCGTTTACGCCTGTGTGCCAGCAGATTGAAACAATGCCTCCCTTTTCGTGCCATTCCTTTGAACGCTGAACAACACCGTCAAAGTCATTGTTCATAAAATCAAGCCCACGCATTGCAGGATACTTGCCTGTTTCAGCAAAAATATAATTCATCTCATAATCAGGAGAACCCATCCAGGTTGACTCCTGCTGACAGGTGATGATTGCTGTGCCGTATACCTCGTTGATGTAATCGTAAAGCTTTCGTGCATTTACGTCAGCGTTTGGGTTTGACAAAGCATATTTGCTTTCGTAAACTTCCTCTGTAACAATTGTTGTTTCAGAAACTGTTGTTGCCTCAGATACTTTTTCTGCTTCCGTGCAACCGCTGAAAATAGTTGCAGCAATGGCAAGCGCACTTGCAACAGAAATTATTTTTTTCATAATATCATTCCTTTCTGATTATCCAAACATTTTAGGCAAACCGTTGTAGAGAATTCTTGCAACGGTGTTTCTGTCGTGACCGCCCTGAGGATATATGCACTGATAAAGATTTCCGTCTGCGAAATTATCACAATAAATAAATGTGTCGCTACGTTCTTTCATAGCGTTAATCTGCGGAGTAAGATTAGGTTCAGCCATATCATATCCGCCGCAGCCAGAATAGATAAAATATTCTTCAGCAGAGTAACCGTGCTCCTTTACCTTTGAAGCAAGTCGTTCAGCTGTTTCAGCAGGTCTGCTTCCGCCAGCCGTGCTGCCCAGCGACCAGCAGTCGCCGCTCATCGGCAGAAAATAAGCTACTTCATCAAGACGGTTTTCAAAAACTGACCAGGTTGTTACAGCGCCCATAGAAAATCCTCCGAATGCACGGTGATATCTTGATGCGTTGAGTGCTTCGGGAGTTACGTTTTCGGCATAGGTATGATATTTAGTTTCAAATGCAGGAATAACGTCATTGATAAGCTCGTGATGGAAGTTGATACAGTTCGTTGTATCATTATGGCAATATTCGTTATAGTAGCTTACTGCACATATTATGACAGGCTCCATATCTCCGTTGGCAATCATACTGTCAATAATCTGCGTAATCTGAGTAGAACCTCCCTCGCCCTCGAAAAACCATTCTGGAGAATCACTTCCGCCATGCATAAGATAAAGCACGTTATACTTTGTTTCGGTATCATTTTCATCATAGCAGGCAGGCAAATAAACAAGTGCAGACTTCTGATAAATTTTTTTATTGTCATTCAGGTCAAGAGGGTCAGAAGTATCATATGTAAAGCGTACAATTGAGCCTTTCGGCGCACTTTCGTTTCCAATGTAATCTTCAGGCACATCTTTAAAAGCATTATCGGGGTAAATTCTTTCGGGTGTAATTTCAACCGCCTCCTCTGTTGAAGTTTCTGCAACCGTTTCTGTAATTGTTTGTGTTGTTTCAGTAATTACAAGCTCACTGTCATTTGTACAGCCCGTCATAAGCAGCAATGCACCCGCAAGTGTTATTATAGATAAAACCGCTTTTTTCATAATCTCAGCCTCCTGCATTGCATTATATCGCACAAAAAAACATTATTCAATAATAAATTCTATCAAAAATATGATGTATCGTATCATTTTTTGCATATCTGTAAAAAAAATCAGCATTTTCGGTTGCTTTTTAAATCAAATTATGATATTATGCAATTGAGGTGATGATAATGGCAAGAGGAAGAATAGCGGTACTTATTCCTGCAGTATATGATGCACTTGACAAGGAGTTTCTGACAGGTGTGCATACTGCTGCAACGCAAATCGGATTTGATACACTGGTGTTTACAAGCGTTTCTGCTGATAATATTGACAGTTACATAAGCGGCGAGAATAATATATATAACCTTCCGTTCCTGACAGAGGTTGACGGAATAATTATGGCAGCAAACCGTTTTCATGATGAAAAACTCAAGTCAGAAATTCTGAGCAGACTTGAAAAAATCAAGCTTCCCTGCATTGTTGTCGAAGAAAAGCACGATAAAATCAAGGGTGTATTTCTGAATCAGAAAAAAAGTATATACAACCTCACAGAGCACCTCATTGTATGGCATGGCTACAGCAATATCCTGTGCCTTACAGGACCTGAAGAAAATTACGAGGCGCAAATCCGTGCTGAAGGATTTATTTCGGCAATGGATGACAACGGCATTGATTGGCACGGGAAAATAATTTACGGTGATTTCTGGAGATATGCAGCTGCAAACCTTGCTGAAAAAATAGCTTCAGGAGAAAAGAAATGCCCCGAAGCCGTTGTGTGTACAAACGATATTATGGCTGTTGCTCTTTGTCAGGAGTTGCAGAAGCACGGCTTGAAAGTGCCAAGAGATGTTGCTGTAACGGGCTATGACGGAAGCGTGTATACACTTATCACAAAACCTGCAATAACCACAATATGCGGCGGAGATTTGTGTCTTGGCAGAAGTGCGGTAAAAACGCTTGCTGAAATGATGAACATTGATAATGACATTGATTGCGGAAACGTACATATCAGAATAGGCGGCAGCTGCGGCTGTTTTAACGAGCATGGTGAAAAGGATGCCCTGCTTGAACAGACGGAGAAAATGCTTCACAGACAGCTTGACCGAAAGAATTTTATGTTTTCAAACTATATCGTAAGAATGTCGGACTGCGAAACCATACCTAAATTTACAGCTGTGCTTGACAGCTTGCGGTATATGCTTTCAGATTGTATTTCTGTAAATATCTGCTTGTGTGAGGATTGGCGCACAGAGCATCCCGAATACAGAAAGCAGGGATTTTCCGAAAACATAAATCTTATATATTCTGAGAATTTGCCTGGACAGCTGCTATTTCCTCTGCAAAAGCTTCTTCCAAAGCTTAATCTTCCGCACGACCCGCAGTTTTGGGTGTTCAGCTCAATTCATTACTCCGACAGGATAATCGGATACATTGCAACGCAATACGAAAAAGCGGAGCAATTTGCCGTTGATGAACATTACATAAGCTGGTGTGATGCGGTTGCAAACGGTCTGGATATAGTTATAAAAAAGAGTAACACGGAATACATCTGGCAGAAGCTTGAAGAAAAGAATATGACGGATATGTACACGGGACTTATGAGCCGCAGGGGATTTGTACGAAAGCTTGAAAACGGAGATACTGTTACAATGATTTCATTTCCGAAGAGATGCAGGAATATGCAGTATTTCGTGCCGATAGTTTCTGCTGTTATTCGTAGTGATGATACCAGTAGGATTGCTGTGTATATGGGTGAAGGTGTTTTCGGCGTAATGTTAAAAAATGAGAGCTATAATGACTTTGCGGAGAAACTTTGCCACTCTATTTCTGAACTCGGAATTTATATAACAGAAAGTGAGCTTGGTATCTTTACTGAAAAAATATCTGATAAGCAGACAGCCGATGAACAGCTTGATAAAATGTTCATTATGATTTCTGAAAAAAATGTGCCGAAAAACAGTAATGCATATTCCGAAAGTTTTGCAAACATCAGACGGGAAATGAAATATTCACCACAGAATAACTGGAATGTTGCGTTTGCTTCTGAAAAAGCGGGACTCAGCGGAAGTCATTTTCAGCGCCTTTACAAAAAGCATTTTGGCATTTCTTTTACTGAGGAACTTATTTTGTTTCGCCTTGACAGAGCAAAATATCTTCTCAGAAACACATCAATGTCCATTCAGCAGATTGCTGAGGAATGTGGTTATACCAACAGCGCACATTTTATGCGTCAGTTCAGGGAACGGGAAAAGGTAAGTGCAGGGCAGTATAGAAAGGCTGAGAAAAATGAGTGAGCTTATCATTACAATAAATGTTACAACCTATGAGGCACATTCGCTTGAAGGTGAAAATTCAAGGGTTGTGATGATACCGTTCAGCTGTGAGGCAACGGGAAAATATTTCAACGGTAAAACCGTCTCAGACGGTGTCGATACACAGATTACTACAGCTGAAGGTTTTTCACTTTCAGCACGCTATATGCTTGAGGGAACAGACAGAAAAGGGGAGCGATGCAGGTTGTTTATTGAAAATAACGGAACTTCCCTTGACAATTGTGTACCGAAAATCTATACCGACAGCAAGGAACTTGCTTTTCTTGAAAATGTTAAGCTTGCCGCATCTGTTGAGTGCGTTGAAAACGGAGTTGTCGTGAAAATTTATTTAGTGTAATATTAAACCGCCGCAGTTTTAATACTGCGGCGGTTTAACTGTGTTTCAATATTTTTTAAGCCTTGCTGAAAACCGCCGTAACGCACATAAATCCGTCTTTGATTTCTGCGAAAATGTCACCGTTCATCTTGTGCATAAGCTGACGGCAGATGTATAGTCCGAGACCGCTTCCCTTTTGCTTTTCGGCATTTTCACCTCTCCAGAAGCTGTCGAAAATGTGGGGCAAGTCCGTATCTGCAAGCATACAGCCGCTGTTTCTGACAGTAACAAGCGTGCAGCCGTCCTCCTCGGAAAAGCTTATTCTGATGTTATTTCCGTCACCGTATTTTATGGCGTTTTCCATTATATTCTGCACGACCTCAACGCTTCGGTCAATGTCACCGCTTATCAGACAATCTGTGCAGCTGTCAACCGTGAAATCCGTCTTTGCAAGGGACAGCTTTTCCGTGTAATAAACACGGATTTTGTTCGTAAGCTCAGACAGATAAAACTCGCTGTTGTTAACCTCAAGACTGAGAAAATCCTCTCTTGAAGCGGTAATAATCTGTGTCACATAGCTTTCGATTTCGTCTGCCTTTGAATTGATGCTTTCCGCAATTTCAAGCTGTTTTTCCTTGCTGTCGTAAAGTCCCTTTGACAGCGCCTTTGAATACAGCTTTATTGCTGAAAGCGGTGTTTTTATGTCGTGGGACAAGGACAGCAACAGCATTTTCTTATCCCTCTGCAGGGCAAGCTCACGTTCTTTCTGCTGCTCCATATTTTCACGGAGCATATCCACACCCCAGATAAAACGTCCGAAAAAACGGTTTTTCGTTTCCTTGACAGGTGCGGTAAGATTGCCCTTCGACAATTCATAGGGCACATTTGTAAGCTGTTCAAATGGCTTGAGAATTTTCACCCTTATGTAAGCCATAACCCCGATAATCATAACCGCCATAATTCCCAAAATCACGTTTACGGTCAGGATTGCTCCCGTATTTTCCACGCTTTTCGCCCTGTAATCAAAGCGGTAGAGCTCGCCGTTTATTTCACGGATAACATAATCGCTTTCTGCGTTGTAAAAATTATCAGTATCCTCAAAACGCAGCACACCTGTCACATACTTGCAGTTTGCAAGGTCGGTTATTTCTAAGCTGTCCTTTTCAATCTCAGCAACAAGCCTCGATATTTCCACACGGTAGGGCCTGCCGCTTTCGTCACTGTTCGTCAGCATTATCACATTTGCAATTACAAATACGGCAATTATCAAAATAATAACAACCGCAAAAATTCTGTTAAATGCTTTCATATTCTGATAAATTTTTCCGCAAGGAAAAATTCACTCCTTTCTGAGTTTTGCAAAGCAAAACTCGTATATGAAAACTTACGTTTTCATATTGAAGACTTACGTTTTCATATTGAAGACGTCAGTTTTCATATTTATAGCCAACTCCCCACACTGTCAGAATGTGCTTCGGATTTTTTGCATCGTCCTCGATTTTCTGCCGTAACCACTTTATATGCACGGTAAGGGTCTGCTGCTCGGAAAAGCTGTCGCTGCCCCATATCTGATTGAACAGATACTCCTTAGTAAGCGCCTTGCCCTTATTCTCAATTAACAGCACCAGCAAATCAAATTCCTTTGCGGTCATTTCAAGCTGCACATCATTTTTATAAACCGTGCGGCTCACCTTGTTGATACGTATATCACCGTCGACAAGCTCGTCAAGTGCGTATCTGCGTTTGAAAATGCCACCGATTTTTGCAATCATTATGTCAATATCGTATGGTTTTTCAATGTAATCATCAGCACCCAGCACAAGCCCGTTGAGCTTGTCCTCCTTGTCGGTTTTTGCGCTGACGATGAGGATAGGCGTGTTGCTGTCCTCACGGATTTTTTTGCACACCGCAAAGCCGTCAATTCCCGGCAGCATTATATCAAGCACAACAAGCCTTGCGCCGTATTTTTCATACAGCGACAAGGCTTTTTCACCTGTTTCGGAAACCGATACCGTGTAATTTTCCGCACGCAGAAAATCACACAGCAGGCCTGCCAGTTCCTTGTTATCTTCAACAATAAGAATGTCGGTCATTTTACCACCCTAATTCAAGTAACCAGTTATTAAGTGCGCGTTCACGCTCTCTCATCTGTGAAGCACTTTCGCACTTACCTAAATTATACTCGCCTTTTATGTTTCCGTCAACTATATATAGCACTCTTGTACATTTTGCCGCAACCTTTACGTCGTGAGTAACAAGCATAATTGTTGTGCCGTCATTGTTCAGCTTTGCAAGCTCCTCCATAACCTCGTCGGAGGAAGTGCGGTTGAGTGCACCTGTAGGCTCGTCGGCAAAAATCATCTTAGGGTTGTTTATCATACTGCGGCAGATACAAGCACGCTGAAGCTGACCGCCTGAAACCTCGTTGATGTCATTGTCGGCAATATCAATAATGCCAAGCTTGCGCATCAAGTCCTGACCGCGCTGTACGGTTTCCTTGCGGCTTTCGTTGTTCTTTGCTGACTGGCAGGCGGGAAGAATGATATTGTCAAGCACGGTAAGATTTTTCAGCATATACATCTGCTGGAAGATAAAGCCCATCTCGTCAAGTCTGAGGTCGGCAAGCTCCTTTGCACCCATTTTAGCAATGTTCTTTCCGCAGAACAAAGCCTCTCCTGCTGTGATGCTGTCCATACCTGAAACTGCATAAAGCAAGGTTGATTTACCCGAACCTGACGGGCCCATAACAGCAACCATTTCGCCTTCGCTGACGGTGAAGTTCACGTTCTTGAGCACGTTGTTCTGACGCTTGTTTACGATATATGTTTTGCAGAGGTCCTTTACTTCTAAAATATTCATAATAATACCCTTTCTTACTCAATGTTAGCGGTGTCGGATGACTTGATTTTTCTTGTGTAAAGTGATGTAAGGAATGCTGAAATGATTGTTACAGCAAAAATAATTGACGGGTAAAGCAGAAATATCTGCAACGGATCGATGTTAAACTTGATTTTTGATGCACCCATCATTCCGAAAATAGGTGTGATGCAAAGCTTGGTCATAGGTATTGAAGCTGCTGCCGCTAAAATTGCTGCTATAAGTGCAACTATGCCGAAGCGTAAGGTATTCCAGCTGATTATTGTTCCGTTTCTGAAACCGATAGCCTTTAAAAGGGCAATCTGACTTTTTTCATCGGAAATAAATGAACGTTCAACGAGAACAGTAACGAGGATTACTACAACAATAGTTATTGCTAAAAGCAGAAGCTGAACAGCTTCCATTGTAGGAACAACCGATACGCAATCTACACAATATTCTGTTGCGTTCATTACACTTGTGACATCCATAAGCTCTTTGATTTTTTCTTTTCTGTTTTCGATTTCCTTTTCAGACGGATCATCAGTAAAGTCTACCTGATATTGTCTGATAGCCGAAACATAGCTCATATCAGTAGGCGCATCATCGTGAAGACGTATAAGTTCACCGAGATTGTTCATTGTCTGAAAGTATGCTGTTACTATGCAATCTGCTTTTTCTGTTCCGAAGTCAATTGTTACAGTATCGCCTATTTCGGCACCAAGCATTTCAGAAACCTGAGGTGTTACAGCAATTTCGTTTTTGTTCTGAGGAGCAGACCCTTCAAGATAATCGTATTCACTTACGGGAATATTTACACTCTGTGCGCAGGATACAGCAAATTCATTTCCTGAAGCTATAACCTTGTATTTATACTGTATATCAACGCTTACATCACAAGGCATACCTTCTGCTGTAATCCTGTCAGAAAGATTTTTCAGCTCATTTGTCAGGCTTTCCTTATTGCTTGTATTCATAAATTTCATTGCACCGTCCACATCGGTTATGTAAAGGTCACTTTCTGTTCCGAAGGTTGTAATCAGATTAGGACTTTTCATAGTGTCAACAGTGTTAACCAGCATCAGTACAAAAAGTGTACAGAGAAAAAAGGAAGTAATAATTGTCATAAAACGTTTCGGTGCACTTAAAACGTCGTTTGCCGCCATATACACGGCAGGTCTGGCATTGGTTCTGCCTATTCGCAGAAAACTTTTTTTGCCGAAGCGTTCGCCTATTTGTCCTGAACGTATAGCATCAATAGGTGTAAGCTTTTTTACTTTTCCTGTGCATCCATACGCAAACAGAAGAATTATAATCATAGTGCCGACTGCACTGATAATATTTATAAGAAAACCTGCATTATTACCAAGTACCATATTTTCGCTTACAGACATAATCAGCATATTCCCAAACGGAATACTTGCGAAAAAGCCTATAATACTGCCAATTGCCGCCATAATAAGGTACTTGACTATATATAATCCTCTTATTCTGTGATTTTTGATGCCGATGGCTTTCATAACTCCGATTTCTCTGTATTCTTCTGCAATTGTAAATCCAATGGAAAAGCGAAGAACCACAAAAGAAACGATTATAAGGCATACACTTAAAATAAGTATAATAAAAGCTACAATCATCTCCATTACATAGCACATTTCAAGAGTGCTTCTTGCCCCTGAAAAGGCAATCCCTGGGATATCCGCAATAGCGGAAATTGTTGCTGTAACGTCATCGGTTTCAATGTAAATAACCTCGCCCCGATAATGCGCATTTATCATTTCATCAGCAAGGAATTTATCATAATCTGACTGATTGAGCAGGAAGCGTGTATTACCCATAAAATCAGAACCTAAAAAAGCATCTTTTACTTTTCCTGCAATTTTCAGTTCCATCTGAACATCGCCTAACTTGATTCGGATATATTCGCCTACCCTGAGGTTATTGTTTTCTATAAATTTACCTGCAATCAAAACTTCACCTTGATTTACAGCAGTCACAGGTTTATTTGCTGTATCAAAGAAGTTGAGCTTTGCGTCAGATATTGACTGAAACAATGCAGTGTTTTTAGTTTCGACATCTGAACCATCAACACGTGAAATGCTGTCCTGAGAACCAAAAATGCAGTTTTCAATTTTGTAGCTGTTGATGCAATCAGCTTTGTCCAGTATGTCATCGGCATATCCTGTGGAATCATCCCCCATTGTAATAACAACAAAATCTCCTATTTCTGCCTTATCCAGGTAAAAATCTGTACCGTTTATAACGGTAAATACATTGTTCAGACCACTCGCAACAAACATCGTCGCAAGTATAATGAACACCAGCAGGATTACGTTCATCGTCTTTTTTCTTTTCAGATCTTTTTTCAGTATATTGAGATACATTTTCGTTCTCCTTTCCTTGTTGTGATTTCATTATAACAGGTAAATTATTAAATAATCCTTAAATCTGAAAAACTAAAATAAACCGCCGCAGTTATCGTAATCTGCGGCGGTTTAAGTACATATACAATTATAAATCAATAAAATCTTAATTCTGATTTGGGACAATTTTATATTCCAAGTCTGTTTTTCGTATATATGAAACTTTCGCGATATTCCTCATCAGTGTTCAGATGCTCAATCAGTACGGGCATTTCAGGATTTGCCTTATCGCAAAGCTGTGCAAGCAACTCAATATCAAGAGTACCCTTACCTACAGCACATTCCTCAAGCTGAAATGTGAATTCTTCTTTCAATCGAATATCTTTAAGGTGACAGCTACAAATCCTGCCCTTGAGTACATCAAAGCATTCACAAAGAAACTCATCGTTGAAGAAATATCTTCTCGGTGAAGTAATCATATTCACAATGTCAAGATGTGCGGAAAACTGAGGATGATTTACACGCTCAATAAGCTCAAGGTATTCCTGCGGCCCTGAAGGAATCATCCAGGGCATTGATTCTATGCTGAAGTGTGTGTGCTTCGGGTCAGCCTGTTTAAGCACGTATTGCACTGTTTCCACCGTCATATCGAAGGTTTCCTTGCTGAAATTGTCACGGTAACCGCCATCCCAGCGAGGACCGTGCGGAGTTCCCGCAATATTTACCGCGCAGGTCGCACCGATTTCGTCAGCAAGAATAATCTGACGTATTGCGTAGTCAAGATTTGTTTTTCGCTTTTCAGCGTCAGCGTCAAGCATATTGTTCCATATTCCGACTTCGGCAATAACCAAATCATTTTCCTTTGCCGCCTCAGCGTAAGCCTTTATCGTGTCCTTGTCGCTGTTGCAGTTCACGGGAAATACAGCCGAGCGGCAGCCAAGCTCTCTGAGCTGTTTTGCCCAGTGAGCAGGGGATGTGTGCGAAAGTGCGGATGAAATACCCAATCTCATAAGTTACACCGTCCTTTTCCATATCACGCTTGAATCAATCTCGTCAAGAGTCTTGAAGCCTGTCCTTGCCATAACCTTGACAAGCTCATTGTTCATCTCATTTATGCGTCTTGTTACGCCGTCAGCACCTTCCTTCAAAGGCTCCATAAGGTTACGTCCGACGCATACACAGTCAGCACCAAGAGCCAGTGCCTTGAATACATCCATACCGCTTTCAAAGCCGCAGTCAACCATAATTTTCATCTTTCCGTCAACAGCCTTTACAATATCGGGCAAAATCTGAAGCGGCGGAACAGCGTAGTCCATAATGCCGTGATGATGTGAAACAACAATTCCCGCAACACCCGCTTCAGCGCATTTTACAGCGTCGGAAACACTCAGCACGCCTTTTACAACAAATGGCACAGCCGATGCCTTCACAAAGCTTTCAATTTCCGCACGGGATTTAGGCCGCATAGGCAGGTCGCATACAACATCATATTTTCCATCCCAGGAAATAGCGTGGTCAATGTCCATTCCCACAGCAAAAGCACCGTGTTCAACAGCGTGATCAATACGCTTGAAAACCTCATCATTGTCAGCGTGAGGCTTGATTATGCGTACAGTTCTTGCCGCCGCATAAATCTGCTCCATTTCATCATATTCACCCATACCGACCCAGTGAACAGCACCTGCATTTTTCGCGCCCTTTGCAATTTCAACCATAGCGTTGTCGCATATATGGTGCAGATGAGAAAGCGCCGCAGTCATAATCGGAGTGGAGAATTTCTCCCCGAAAAGCTCAAAATCCGTGCTTGGCAAATCGGAGTCAATGTGCCGCAACTCAAGAAGAATTGAGTCAAAATAATCTCTTGTAATTTTGTTGGAATCACCATTCATAGCTATACCTCCATTGTTTATTTGTTTCCTAATGTCCAGCCGTGGTCACCGTGATAAATCATAAGCTTTGTCATACCGCCGTCAATGCAAATATTTTCGCCCGTGATGAAGCCCGCCTTGTCTGAGCAAAGAAACATAACCATTTCCGCAATGTCAAGCGGATTGCCGACTCTTCCCGCAGGCTGCTGAAAAGCATCCGCACCGTCCCACTCTTTGTACGAAGTATCAATCCATCCTGGGGAAATTGAGTTGACACGAATTTTTCCCGAAAGGCTTACGGCAAGCGCATGAGTAAGTGAGGCAATACCTCCCTTTGCCGCAGTGTAGCTTTCTGTCTGCGGCTGACTCATTCTGTCACGTGATGAGGAAATGTTGATAATTGAGCCTCCATTTCTGAAGTAGGGAAGGAATAGCTTTGAAAGGTAGAATGGTGCAGCAACACCAACCTTCATAGCGTATTCAAATTCCTCATAGGTACATTTATCAATTCCTTTTGTAATCGGCAAAGCATTGTTCACAAGAAAATCAATTCCGTTATAATTTTCTGTTACATAATCAACAAAGCGTTCAAGCGTTGCCTTGTCAGCAATGTCGCCAACAAAGTGATTTCCTTCAGCCTTGTCAATTATGAAAACACTTGCACCGTTCTTTTTAAACTGTTCAGCGATACACTTTCCTATACCGTTTGCACCGCCTGTTACAACAGCAACTTTTCCCTTGAACATACAAACACCGTCCTTTGTTAAAGCATATCACAAGTATTTATTTTTTGCAAGATAAAGCGGGCTTGATGTGAAGAATATAATTATTAAAAAAGATTTATAAACGTCGATTGTGAGAATTTTAAAAAGCTATTTACAATTAGTTGATAATGTGGTATAATTTTATACATAAAAATTTGAAATAAAAAGCATATAGCATAGAAAATATCGGATATGTCTGGAGGATTTATATGAAAACGATGTACCAACGAATAACGGATTATTTTAATGAAGAGCTTGATGTACGTCACCGCTTGCTTAATCTGATACTTATTGTTGTTTTTGTGGGAGGAATAATTTCTTTTGTGTGCAGCTTCATTATAGGTGTCGGATTTATATCGATTTCCATAATGGGCCTGCTGATAATCAGCGTTCTGATTTTTATGTGGGTAGCAAATGAAAAGAAAAAGCCTGAAATTGCAAGCCTTGGACTTGTATCATTTGCTAATTTCGTTGCTTTTCCGATGATGTATTTTACATCAGGAGGTATCAATTCAGGTATGCCGTTATGGTATCTTCTCGGACTCATTTTCTCGTGGCTTCTTCTTACAGGAAAAGCGTGTACGGTTATGAATGTATTGGGGATAGCTGCGGTAACAGCGTGCATACTGGCAGAGCTGTATTTTCCTGACCTTGTAACAATGCTTGAAACCCGTGAAAAAGTAAGCTGGGACTATATTCAGTCGATTGCTTGCGTAAGCTGTATTTTTGGCTGCATATTCAAATATCAGACCTATATCTATGAAAAGAAAAAGAAACAGCTCGAAAGTGCAAGCAGTGCCAAGAGTGACTTCCTTGCAAATATGTCACATGAAATCCGTACACCTATGAATGCGATAATCGGTATGTGTGAGCTTATTCTCCGTGAACAGGACGTAAGCGAAAGTGTAAGGGATAACTGCTTCAATATTCAGAGTTCCAGCCGAAGCCTTCTTTCCATTATCAACGATATCCTTGACTTTTCAAAGATTGAATCAGGAAAAATGGAATTGATAGAAGCAGAATTCAATATTGCTTCTATGCTGAATGATGTCATCAATATGACAATGACCCGCAAAGGACAGAAGAAAATCGAAGTAATGGTTCACGCTGACCCTGATATCCCATGCGGACTTATTGGTGATGAGGTGCGTATACGCCAGATAATGATTAACCTTATGACAAACGCAATAAAGTTTACGGATGAGGGTGCTGTAACGCTTAATGTTTCATTCAGCAGACAGGATTACGGAATAAATCTGAGGATTGCCGTTGAGGATTCAGGCATAGGCATTACCGAAGAAAATCTTGAAAAGCTTTTTGACAGCTTTCAGCAGGTAGATACGAAAAAGAACCGCACAATTGAAGGTACAGGTCTTGGACTTGCAATTTCCAAACGTCTTGTTACAAAAATGGGCGGGTTCATCAATGTGTCAAGCGTGTATGGAGAAGGCTCTGTTTTCAGCTTTGTGATTCCTCTTAAAGTAAGTGACAATAAGCCGTTCATCAGCGTAAACAACCCTGAAAAGCTGAATGCAGCGGTGTATATTGATTTCAGTAAATTCAAGCTTGTTTCAATTGAACGTCAGTATATGTCGCTGATGAATGAAATGAGTCATCAGCTTCAGGTGAAAATGCAGCATACACACGATTTTGACACCCTTAAAAAAATGATAGACACCAATAGAATAACTCACTGCTTCATCGGTAAGGAAGAATATATAGCTCATAAGGATTATTTCATTGATGTCGCAAAAAGAGTTAATGTAACAATTGTTCAGGATATGCTGAATTCCGTTCAGGTGCCTACGGAGATAAAATGCGTATTCAAACCGTTCTATACAATGTCGGCGGCTGCGGCTCTCAATAATGAAAGTATAACAACAAATCTCAGCGAGCGACGTGGTTCAACCACAAGCTTTTCTGCTCCTAAGGCACGAGTGCTTATTGTTGACGATAATCTCATAAATCTTAAGGTAGCAGTCGGACTTATGCGTCCATACAATATGCAGCTTATGACTGTTGACAGCGGTAAGGCTGCAATAGCAATGCTTCGCTCGCAGGATTTTGATATTGTATTTATGGACCATATGATGCCTGAAATGGATGGTGTTGAAGCGACCAAGCTAATACGAGAGATGGAAGGCGATTATTTCAGGAAATTACCGATTATTGCGCTTACCGCAAACGCAGTAAACGGTGTACGTGAGATGTTTATTGAATCGGGTCTGAATGATTTTATTGCAAAGCCAATAGAGCTTTCTGCACTTGACAGAGTGCTGAAAACATGGCTGCCGCACGAATATATTATGGCTCCTGTTTCAACGAATTACGGTAAAAATGACAGACGAAAGAATAATCGGAAGAAAGAGTACAGCGACAGCGGACTTATTTCCGTTTCGAAGGGTATGGGCTATACAGGCGGAGTTGAAGACGCATATTACGAAATACTGGAAGTGTATGTTCGTAAGGGAGATGAAAAGCGTATCCAGATAAATTCCTATATGGAAGCAGAGGATTGGAAAAATTATATCATTGAGGTGCACGCCTTGAAGAGCACCTCTCTGAGTATCGGTGCGGTTGAATTGTCAGAGCTTGCAAAAAAGCTTGAACTTGCAGGCAAAGCAGGGGACTACGATACAATCACAAAAGAAAATGACGCGCTTTCCGAGCTTTACGAGCGGGTTATCGCTGAAGGAACAAAGCTTGTCAATGAAAGAAAGGCACAGACTAAGTCTGAGGATAACAGTAACGAGGACAGCTTGCTTGAAAATATTTCTGTTAAGCAGCTCAATGAAAGTATTTCTGCAATTGAGGAATTCTGTGCAGATTTTGATGGTGACGGAATTATTGAGAAGGCAAAGGAAATGTCTGCCTATGCCTTGCTCGGTAAGCCGCTTAAACCATATTTCGATAAAATCGCTGAATATGCGGCAGATTTTGAGTATGACAGCTCACTTGCTGAGCTGAATAGAATGGTAAATGAACTTGGAATGAGAAAGGAGCAGGGGTGATATGCCGAATAAAAGAAAGATTTGTATTACAACCGACTGCGTCTGTGATCTTCCTGATGAAATGCTCAGAGATAATGATATTGACATTGTATATTTTTACATTGAAACCGATACAGGACGTTTCAGGGACAGAAGTGAAATTACTGCTCAGAATATTTTTGAATATCTGAAAAATGGCGGTAAGAAAAGTGTAACAGGTGCACCGTCATCCGAAGAATTTGTTGAGGTGTTTTCAAAGAAGCTTGAAAGCTGTGACGAGGTAATACATATTGCAACTGGCAGTCTGATAAGTGCATCTGTGGCAAATTCAAAGGCCGCGGTTGAACAGATGGGAAGTTTGGGAGAAAGAGTGCATGTGTTTGACTCAGGACACCTTTCTACAGGAATAGGGCATATTGTTCTCAAAGCGGCTGAAATGGTGAATAACGGAGTGAATGACAGCAGCAGGATACTTACCGAGCTTGAAAAAACAAGAAATATGGTTTCCACTACCTTTATTGCAGACAGTGCAGATTACCTTTACCGTAACGGCAAGGTTTCAAAAGCAATTCAGATAATATGCAGTATGTTCAATATTCATCCCGTACTTGCTATGAAAAACGGGCATCTCGGTCTGAAATCCATACAAATCGGAAATTACGAAAAGAGTGCCCTAAGATATGTACGAAAAGAATTAAAGGATAAAAAAGTCAAGGCAGACAGATTGTTTATTACCCATGCAGGCTGTACAGCAAATGATATAAAGCTCATCAAAAAAGAAGTCAACCGAATTATGAAATTTGATTCCGTGATTGTAACAAAAGCTTCTGCCACAGTTTCGGGAAACAGCGGTCCACGCACTTTTGGTGTATTGTATGTTAAGGACGAATGATATCGATGAAGGAGAAGATTGATTATGAAGCATATATTGATTGTAGACGATAATAAAGCAAACCTTACCTCTGCAAAAATGTCGTTGGCCGATATGTACAAGACAACTGCTGTTGTTTCGGGAATGCAGGCTTTGAAATTTCTTGAAAAGAATATCCCTGATATTATTCTTCTTGATATAAATATGCCTGAAATGGACGGCTTTGAGGTTATGGAAAAAATTCAGGAAATACCCGATTGCTCGAATATTCCTATAATTTTTCTCACAGCTGATAATGATGTTGAAACCGAGCAGAAATGTCTTGACGCAGGCGCGATTGATTTTATTGCAAAGCCGTTTGTTCCGGGAATAATGCGTTCAAGAATAGGCAGGATACTTGAGCTTGAAGACCTGAGAAAAAGCCTTGCAAATCGTCTTGACGAAAAAATCAAGGAGGTTTCTGATATCAAGAGCAAATCCTTTCAGGATGCACTGACAGGGCTGTGGAACCGTGCATATACAGAGGAAAAGGTAAGTGAGATGCTTAACAATGGCGTCAAGGGCGCACTGTTTATGATGGATATGGATAATTTCAAGGCGATAAATGATAACTACGGTCATATAGCGGGTGACGGAACGTTAAAGGCCTTTGCGGACACTCTTCGCAAATATGCAGGCGAAGACGATGTTGTCTGCCGTATCGGCGGTGATGAATTTATGACATTTGTTGCATATCCCACATCAAAGGCGACTCTCGGCAACCACGCTACCAACATAATTTCCGATATGGCTGATTTTCTGGAAAAAAGCAGGTTTGAAACAAATTCATCTGTTTCATAACTATCATATTTTGATTTGCTGTTCTTAGCGTGAAATCCAAACCTTAGCCAGTGGCTGTTTTCCTTAAATTCATCTTTGAATTTTTCTTTGAATATTTCAAATACTTTGTTTAATGTTTCTTCATCATCAACACTTACATAAGATTCTTCTTCTTCTGAATCTGTGTCTTCTACTTTAAGGATTACAACTTCTCCTTCTT
>CALATN010000016.1 GCA_937891895.1 uncultured Clostridia bacterium | reverse complement strand
CAGCAATTACGGGAATACCGTACTTGGTAGCAACGCAAGCAACGTCGTAAACTGCCGTTATCTGCGGTACACCGATACCTGCAACGATTCGTGTCGTGCAGATCGAGCCGGGACCGATACCGACCTTAAGCGCGTCAGCTCCTGCCTTGATAAGATCCTCTGCCGCTTCAGCAGTCGCAATATTACCTGCGATAAGCTGACAGTCGGGATATGCTGCCTTAATATCTCTTACTGCCTTGATTATGTTTCTTGAGTGACCGTGAGCAGAGTCAAGAACGAGAACGTCAACCTGAGCGTCAACGAGAGCCTTTGCACGTTCCATCATATTTGGTGCAACACCGATTGCAGCACCGCAGAGAAGTCTGCCTGACTTGTCACGTGCAGAATTAGGATATTCAATAGCCTTCTCAATGTCCTTGATAGTGATAAGACCCTTGAGAATGCCGTTTTCATCAACGATAGGGAGCTTTTCAATCTTGTGCTGCATAAGGATATTCTGAGCAGCAGCAAGGTCTGTACCTACAGGAGCTGTAACAAGGTTTTCCTTTGTCATAACGTCGCCGATAGGAATATTGAAATCTGTAAGGAAACGAAGGTCACGGTTAGTAAGGATACCGATGAGCTTCTTGTTTTCATCAACAACAGGTACACCTGAAATTCTGTACTTGCCCATAAGCTCGTCAGCCTCGGAAACGAGTCTGTCAGCTGTAAGGGAGAATGGGTTAACAATAACGCCGTTTTCGGAACGCTTTACTCTGTCAACCTCTTCAGCCTGCTTTTCGATTGGCATATTCTTGTGGATAACACCGATACCGCCTTCACGAGCGATAGCGATAGCCATATTTGCTTCTGTAACTGTGTCCATAGCAGAAGTAATAATCGGAGTGTTGAGCATAATGTCGCCTGCAAGTCTTGTGCCAAGGCTGACCATATTAGGTGTGCAGTTGGACTCTGCAGGGATAAGGAGAACGTCATCGAATGTGAGTCCTTCCTTTACGAATTTGTTGGTGTAGTTTGTTTCCAGCATCAGAATTACCTCCCCAAATTTTTCACATCTATAAAAATATATTTCTATTAGAATAGCACTTTACCGCCCTTTAGTCAAGTGTTATTTCGTGAACAGCGGGTTAGAAAAATGTCGGATTTTACGGTGCAATTTTGTGCAATTGTTCACTGCGCGATTTGTTTTGTTTTCTTAACAGCAAACATTTTCATAATTGCTGCATAAAAAGCAAGTCCTGTAATACCGATTATGCTCATAATTATACCGATTGTTCTTTCATCCGAATGATAAACAAGCTCAATTGTGTGTGTACCCTCAGAAACGGGAACCGCCATAAAATCATACTGAGGGAATTTGAAGGCCGAAATGTTTTCTGTCAGGTGAAGCATAAGGGGAAGCTGCTGAGAATTGAAGTCTCCGTAGTAAAAGAATATCCCTTTATTATCGAATGCAAAGGGAATTGCAGCCAGCAGAAAAATAAGCATTCCTGCTGCGGTAGTATTTTTTGCAGAGAGAGGTATTGTCAGTTGCTGCAGTATCATTCATTTTTTATTCGCCCGCTTTCTGTCAGTAAATTATAAAGTGTAGGTTTGAAGGAAAATTCCTTCATAAGATTTTCAGCCTCCGTAAGATATTGCTCTCTCCCCCGCGGTGTACCGCTTCGTTTTACGGCACGGATAAGTATATTCTTCGGAGTATGCTCAAGGTCTACGAATTCCAGCAATTGCGTCCTGTAGCCGCAGTATTCAAGCAGATTTGCACGGATAGCGTCCGTACACAGTGCCGCAGTACGCTCCTTGATAATGCCATAGCGTGTTAAAAGGGAAAGCTTGTCCGACTTCATCTGAGAGTTGAGCTCGTGCTGACAGCAGGGCACGGAAAAAATCATATCTGCGTTGCGCATTATAGCGTTGTGCAGAGCGTAGTCCGTAGCCGTGTCACAAGCGTGAAGCGTAACAACCATATCGACCTTGCCCTGCACGCTTGCACCGCTGATGTCACCCATTTCAAACCGCAGATTTTCGTAGCCGTAGCGCTTTGCAGCAGCGTTGCACTTCTCAATAACGTCAGCTTTGAGGTCAAGTCCAAGCATATCAACCTCGCTGCCGAGAATTTCGGTGAAGTAGTGGTACAGCACGAAAGTCAGATAGGACTTGCCGCATCCGAAATCCACAATTTTCAGCTTCTTACCCGACAGACCTTTTTCACGCACTGCATCGTCGATAATCTCGGTGAAGCGGTTAATCTGACGGAATTTGTCATACATCGGCTTTGCAACCTTGCCGTCCTTTGTGAACACGCCCATATCAACAAGAGCTGGAAAGGGCTTGTCCTCAGGGATGATGTAGTTTTTCTTACGATTATGTGTATTTTCGTGAGCAACCTCCGAAACGGTTTTCTTCTTGTTGAACAGCACCTTCCCCTTCTTTGTCACGGAAAGTGCAAATTCATAGTTTTCGCCCCATGCGTTGAGCTGACCATAGCCCTCACCGAAGAAATCCGCACAGCGCGCAGCAGCCTCACCAGCCGAAAGATTCTCGTGGAAAACCTGCTTTTCAGTGTACTTTTCAAGCTGATAGCCGCCTGATTTTTTCAGCACGCACAGCTTGCGGTACTCTGCATCTTTCGGCGGCTTGCTTATGATGATTTTAGATGGGCTATCCCCAAAAATCGTATCAAGATATACATTTACATTACTCATAATTCATCTCCAAAGCTTTTAAAAATTATACCAAGGCAAACATTTTCACGCCCAGATAAATTGGAATTTAACGGGGAGATTGTGGAGACCTATTGAGGGAGACCCTTTTG
>CALATN010000015.1 GCA_937891895.1 uncultured Clostridia bacterium | reverse complement strand
GGAATAACCTTTCCTCAGAAAGGTTTTCCCCAGTAAGTTCCCGCACCCTCCCCGTCAAATTCCAATTTGCATTACAATTGCACAGTAATATATATTTATACTTGATTTTTTTGTTCAAAAGTGGTAAAATAATAAGGTATATTTATTTTGCTTTGAAAGGAATTTTATTTATGATAGTTAAACCAAAAATCCGCGGTTTTATTTGCACAACCGCTCATCCTGACGGCTGCAAGGCTATCGTCAAGGAACAGATTGACTATGTCAAGAAATGCGGTAAAATCAATGGTCCTAAGAAAGTTCTTGTAATCGGTGCTTCCATGGGTTACGGTCTTGCTTCAAGAATTTCCGCGGCTTTCGGCAGCGGCGCTTCCACAATCGGTGTTATCTTCGATAAGCAGGGTACTGACACAAAGCCTGGCTCCGCAGGATGGTACAACACAGCCGCTTTTGAGGAATACGCAAAGGCTGACGGTCTTTACGCAAAGACAATCAACGGCGATGCTTTCTCCTCCGCAATCAAGGACGAAACAATCGCTCTTATCAAGAAGGATTTCGGCAAGGTTGACATGGTTGTTTACAGCCTTGCTGCACCAAGAAGAACAACTTCCGACGGCACAGTTTACAGCTCCGTACTTAAAACTGTTGGTGCTGACTTCACAAACAAGTCCATCGACGTTAAAACAGGTGCAGTTTCAAACGTTACTATCACACCTGCTACAGAACAGGAAATCCACGCTACCGTAAAGGTTATGGGCGGCGAGGACTGGAAGGAATGGATTGGTGCACTGAAGGCTGCTGACGCTATCGAGGACGGCGCTGTTACAGTTGCTTACTCCTACATTGGCCCTGAGGTTACTCACCCTATCTACAAGGATGGCTCTATCGGACGTGCAAAGGCTCATCTTGCTGAAACTGCAAAGGAAATCACAAAGTCAATCGATGGTGTTTCCGCTTACGTTTCTGTCAACAAGGCTCTTGTTACACAGTCAAGCTCCGCAATCCCGATTGTTCCGCTTTACATTTCAATCCTCTACAAGGTTATGAAGGAAATGAACATTCACGAAGGCTGTATCGAACAGATGCAGAGAATGTTTGCTGAAAAGATTTACGGCGGCGAGGTAAAGGTTGACGCTGAAAACCTTATCCGTCTTGACGACTGGGAAATGCGTGAGGACGTGCAGGCTAAGGTTGCTGAAGCGTGGGATAAGATCAACGCTGAAAACCTTAACGAGCTTGCTGACATTGAGGGCTACAACAAGGACTTCATCAAGCTGTTCGGCTTTGAGGCTGACGGTGTTGACTACGAGGCTGAAACCGACACAGCGGTTGGTATCGCAAGCCTTGAATAAGAATTAAAGGAAGTTACTATGGATAAAATTTTTGAACAGCTTTTTTCATATATTGATGCGCACACCGAGGATATGATTTCCGACCTGGCACGTCTTATCCGTATTCCGTCTGTAAAGGGCGAAGCGGCTGAAAACGCTCCCTTCGGAAAAGAGCCTGCGGCGGCACTTGATGAGGTGCTGAAAATCTGCGGCGAGGCAGGTCTTTCGGTACGCAACATTGACAACTACGTCGGCACAGCTGATTTTTACGAAACTGATACAATCCCTGAGCTCGGCGTGCTGAGCCATATGGACGTTGTTCCTGTTGGCGGCGGCTGGAGCGTTCCTCCGTTTGAACTTACACAGCAATGCGGCAAACTCCTCGGACGCGGCACAATTGACGACAAGGGCCCTGCAATTGCGGCTCTTTACGCTGTAAAGGCTATCAAGGACAGCGGTATCAAGCTTTCCAAGAATGTACGTCTTGTTTTCGGCACAGACGAGGAATGCGGTTCTGGTGACCTTGAATACTATCTCAAGAAGGAAAAACTCCCCGAAATGCTGTTTACTCCTGACGGAAGCTACCCTGTAATCAACGCCGAAAAAGGTCTGATGAGAGCTTCCTACACAGGTACAGTTTCTGATAAAATCGTAAGCATCAAGGGCGGTACGGTTGTAAATGCTGTTCCCGAATATGCTGAGGCAATTCTTGCAGGAGTAACTGTTGATACTGCAAAATACAGCTTTGATGGTGTTACTCTTGAAACCGAAGCCTGTGGTGAAAACGTGAAGCTTATCGCAAAGGGAGTAAGTGCTCACGCTTCGCTTCCCGAGGGCGGAAAGAACGCTGTTACCGCGCTTCTTACAGTTGTTGCAGACGTGACAGGCGACGCAATGATAAAGGCGCTTGTGGAAATGTTCCCATACGGCGAAACTGACGGAACAAATGCGGGAATAAAGTGTTCTGACAAGATTTCTGGCGGACTTACAACAGTTCTCAGCGTTCTCGACGGTGAAAATGGTATGCTCACTGCAAAGCAGGATATCCGATTTCCTATCGACAGAAAGTGTGCTGAAATCATTGCTATGATTGAAGCTAAGTCAAAGGAAAAGGGACTTTCCCACAGCATTGATATGGCAATTGAGCCGCACTACGTTTCCGAGGAATGCGACTTTGTCAAGCAGCTTCTTTCGGTATATGAAACGGTTACAGGCGAAAAAGGTTACTGCGTTGCAATCGGCGGCGGTACCTACGTTCACGAAACCGAGGGCGGCGTAGCTTTCGGTGCGGAATTCCCTGGTGACGACAATCATATGCACGGTGCTGACGAGTTCATTACTCTCGAAAGCTTCATAAAGAATGCAAAGATTTTTGCGGCAGCTATTTATTCCCTCTGCAAATAATTAAAATAATAAAGGAGAATGAAAATGGATATCAATTATCATATTCCAAGCTTTACTGATCATTACACCCTTAATCTGCTGCTTATAGACTATATGAAGCATAAACCCGAACATTTCCGTGACGGCGTAAGAATTGCTTCGGTTTTCGGTGCATTCCCAGGATCTATGTGGAACGGCGGCCGTAATGTTCCGGGCGTGTATAATGCTGCACTGAACCAGAAGGTTATGGAAGAATTCAACAGCCGCGGTGTGCCTTTACGCTTTACATTCACTAACCCGATGATTACCGAAAAGCATCTTTCTGACAAGAACTGCAATGAAATCCTCAAGATGGCTGAGAACGGACTCAACGAGGTTATTGTTATGTCGCCTATGGTTGAGCAGTATATCCGTGAAAATTATCCGAAATACAAGATCACTTCATCAACCTGCAAGCAGATTCGTGATATGGACGGCGTAAATGCTGAGCTTGAAAAGGAATACAGCCTTGTTGTGCTTGATTACAACTGGAACAACAGGTTTGATATGCTTGAGCAGGTCAAGGATAAGGGTCGCTGTGAAATCCTCGTAAATGCCTGCTGTCAGCCTAACTGCCCAAGACGTGGCAATCACTACACAGAAATCGGCAAGTATCAGATTGACCTTTGCAATGCGGCAAACAGTTCTATTCAGATTAAAAATGTTATAACTGATCCATTCCCTTGTGAATTTATGGATTATGATATCTACAAGCTTAACAAGTTCAAGACCTACATCGGTCCTGATTCCATTGAGAAGGATTATCTCCCGATGGGCTACAATCAGTTCAAGCTTGAGGGACGTACTATAGGTGATATAAAGATGCTTGAAATGTATGTTCATTATATGGCAAAGCCTGAGTATCAGGAAAGAGTAAGACTTGATTTGCTTGTTGCATTGACAGGACAGATAAAACACTTCAATATTATGCCAAAGGTTTAATATACAAAAAAGCCTGAGAAGTTCAACGCTTCTCAGGCTTTTGTTTATTCTGCCTCGCCCTTTTTTGTCTGAATGTTGTATGTGACAGCAGCAAGGATATTGTCGGGAATTATTTTTGAACCGTAAACGCACACGTTCATTTTCAGCGTAGGAATGATAATCGCCTTGCGGGCAAGCATTCCGTTCACAGCACATTCGGCAGCTTCCTCTGCGGTTATTCCTCTCAGGCCGAAATCTACGCCTGCAACATCATTGAAGGGAGTTTTTACAGGTCCCGGACAGAATGCTCCGATATAGACATTGCTGCCCTTTACACGCATTTCCTCACGGATTGCAAGAGTAAGCTTTACGACATAATTTTTAGTTGCATAATATGTCGCCATAAGCGGCCCGGGCATAAAGCCTGCGGCGGAAGCAACGTTGAGGATATAGCCTTTATTCTTTTCATCAAAGTCTTTCAGAAAAAGCTTTGTAAGGATATGCACAGCCTTGATATTCACATCAATCATTTCAATTTCACGGTCAAGGTCGGAATTGCAGAAACGTCCGAAAAGTCCGAAGCCCGCATTGTTGACAAGCATATTCACGTTGTATTCCGAAGCTTCCTTGTACAGTCTGTGACATTCGCTTTCCTTTGAAATATCGGCAGCGATTATTTTCACGCGGTTTGCTCCGATTTCATTTCTGAGCTGTTCAAGCTTATCACGGTTTCTTCCCGATATAACAAGACGCACACCTTTTTCTGCGAGCTTCAGTGCAATTTCACGCCCTATTCCCGAGCTTGCACCCGTTACAAGTGCTGTCATAAAATCAATCCTTTCTTTTCTTTATTTTCCGCAAGGCCTTGTATTGTGCCTTATAGCATTCAAAGGCTGCTGCTTTTTCTTCATTCCCGATTTTTGCTCCGCCGTAGCAAGCTGAAATAAATGGTTTTACAAGCGGCTCAAGGCTGAGCGATGTTGTGTCTTCAGTATGCTTTGCAAGCTGTTCGGGAGTAAAGGCTTTGAAGCTGAGTTCGGATTTATTCTCCATATTTGATACGTGATGATTGTAGAGAAGAACAACTGCTTTGTTTGCATCTGCAAATTTGATTTTTGCACGGAATATTGCTTCAAGGATTTTCGGCATAAGCAGCATCAGGAGTATAAATATTCCGATTACACAAACTGCAATAATTGCCGTAAAAAGAATTGCAAGCGGGTCAGTACGTTCATCGTCACTGTCGCCTTCACCTGCGGCGGTAATGCTTGACGGGGTCGGCTCGTAAACTATCCAGCCTGCGCCGGGAATATAGACCTCGGGGTAAGCGTGAGCGTTATCGGTATAGATGAAATACATATTCTGAGTTGTTTCGGAAGGCTGCATAACAAAACCTTCTACATAACGAACAGTAAGTCCTGCCGCTCTTGCAAGGAGAGTGTATGCGGTTGCATAATCGGAGCAAATTCCCGTCTTGCTTTCAAAGAGGAAATACTCAGGTGTATCCATTCCCTCAGGGGCTTCATAAGCAAGGTCATACACAAAATTACCTGTGTGGAAATACTGTTCGATTGCCGCCGCTTTCTGATAGTCGTACTCCAATCCCTCTGTAAGCTCGTCGGCAAGCGCCTGTATTTTGTCAGAAACCGTTGTTTTGGTTTTTTCGGCATATTCCATAGCATATTTATGCTGCTTATAAAACTCATAAGTAATATTGTTTTCTTCCGTACCATAATCTGAACTTATAATGGCATGTGATATGAAGGTTTTGTACTCATCAATGTTTAAATCACATAAACCATTTGCGACAAGCCAGTCAAATACGTCCTCGGTGTAGTATCTTATGGTATAGTTTGCATCCTGAGGCATAAGCCGATTGTTTGTAAATATTTCTCCGTCATCGGTACGTGCGCTGAATTCCGCATTTACATTGGAAAGCATAAGCTTTGTTGCACGCAGCGGTGCAAGAATGTACACCGCAGGGAATTCCTGAGCGTAGACAGTTGCAAAGGTTTCAGCTTCCGTAAAGCTGAAAAGCTTTTCTGCCTGAGGATAATTGTCTATAAGCTCAGGGCTTGCTTCAAGAGTTTTTTCCAAAGCATTGCCAAGCTGTTCAAAGCTCAGCAGTGAAGCTTTTTCCTGCCATTTCTTGCTGCCGAGCATTTCGTCAGCTTCCGTCCATAAGCCTGTTTCAGGGGTATAGATGTCAAACACCTGTGTTTTCATATAAACAGGAGAGGAGGTGCTTACAAGATATATCAGCACGCTTTCGCCGCGGCGGAGGTCGTCGGTTGAACCTGAGGAGTCCTTGTATTCGCCTGTATAGATGCTTTCGCTTGTGCCGCCGATCTGAAATCTGTTTGTAAGCTCCTCAAACTTTTCGTAGTACGGTGCGGTTGAGGGCTTGGGAAGAAGGAGAGCAAGGAGAATTACCGCTGCGGCATAATCGGTATAAACAACAAGTGCTGACTTATCCTTGGAAATTGTTCCCTCCGTTATATTTTTTCTTGAATAATAAATGAAAAACAGCAGATTAGCTGCCGAAGCTGTTATTATATAGCCGTCAGGCAGGTTTGTTACGGTTTTTACCGCAAGAGCAAAGGGGATAAGGGTTATAAGAATGATAACCGACGAGCGATAGATGACCTTCGTAAAATAGTATGCGGCGGAAGTGAAAAGAAAGCTTACCATCACAGTCAGCAGGAAAATAAAGCCTGTTCTTGTTTCGACTGCCTCTGCGCCCGAAAAAAACCATCGTATGAAATCGGAAAGCCCGAATGCGTCGCCTATTACAAAAACAGGTATGAAGCTTACGCACATATATACAGCAGCGTATAACAATCCGCCGAATTTCTTGTTCCGCACGAAATCCGCAAAAAGGATAACTCCCGCTGAAATTACTGCACCGAGTACAGACCATATATTTATGACCGTATCAAGATAGATGTACACGGATGCTGATGTGCAGACCGCAGATAAAATCCATAATAGCAGCAGCTCGCCGTATTTATTCAGCTTGTCGGTTTTCATCGGTTATCCTCCTTCCTACGATTTCAAAAAGGGGTACAATCTTTGTACCCCTTAAATCTTACTGCTTTTTCTTTGTCATAACAAGAATTGTTGCAAGGACAGCAATAATCATTGCCATAATCACAATTACAACTACAACGCCAACGCTTACGCCGCCTGCTTCGGAAGGTTCTGCGGAAACAGCTTCTGTTTCTTCTGAGGTTGTTACCTCCTCGTCAGCTGAACCGTCGGTAACAGCTTCAGTTTCTTCTTTTTCGGTTTCCTTTTCTTCTTCAGCTTCTGTTGCAGCTTCTGTTGCAGCCTCAGTTTCAGCTTTTTCAGTTTCAGCAGCAGTTGTTACTGCGGCAGGTTCGCCTGCGGAAAGAGTATATTCGCCTGTCAGATCAGCAGCAACCGTCATATTCTGCTGCTGCCAGCCTTCAAAGCTATCCTCAGCCTCCTCGGAGCAGTGAATAGTTGCGCTAACATTTCTGAAAACGTCGCTGTCAAGTGCAGGTGCTTCGTCACCGTACACATACAGGTCTTTAAGTGCGTTGCAGTCAGCAAAAACGCTCATACCGATTTTCTTTACATTTGGTCCGATTGATATTTTTTCAAATCCGCACTTGCTGAATGTATTCGGATAAATCTCGGTAATTCCCGACGGAATGATGAATTCGGTAAGTGCCTTGCAATCCTGAAAAGCACCCTCACCGATGTATGTAATTCCTTCGGAAATAGGAATATCCGTCATTGCCTCGCAGGCTGCAAAAGCATAATCGTCAATTTTTGTAACCGTTGCAGGCATTGAAACCTTCACAAGCTTTCTGTTGCCCGAAAAAGCATTCTTGCCGACCTCGGTTGTATTTTTCGGAAGGGAAATGTAGGAAAGCTGATTTCTTGAAGCGAGTGCATTTTCAGGGATAATTCCGTCCTCTGTTTCCGTGCCGGAAAGTTCAATGATTTCAAGGTTAGGAATGTTTGTGAGTGCCTGATAGTCAGAAGCGTTGAGTGTGCCCTCCAGCACGGCAATATTCTTGATGAA
This sequence comes from uncultured Clostridia bacterium, assembly GCA_937891895.1. Classification (GTDB taxonomy): domain Bacteria; phylum Bacillota; class Clostridia; order Oscillospirales; family Ruminococcaceae; genus RGIG8773. The sequence goes on along the minus strand of CALATN010000015.1, from coordinate 10,844 downwards.
GTTGAAGTCCGTGCCGTCAGCGGCTTCGGAAATTGCCTCGGAAAGCTTGCCTGTTTCAAAGCTTTCAACGGTAAGATTTTCTGCGTTTTCAGCATTTGATGTAATCGGCAGGATTACGATACCTGCAAGCAATGCCGCCGCAAGAACGAGAATGAATATTCTCACCGCAAGGCTCTTTTTTCTTGTGTATGAAGTATATGTAGGTTTTTTAGCCATTGGAATTAGTCCTCCCTGTTATCATTGTGACCGATTGAAAATTTGCCCGCAATCTGAATGTCCTGTCCCGTGAAAAGAAGCACGTCCGTTGTAAGCGGATTTTTTGTTTTTCTGTATTCACTGAGGATTACCGTGCCAAGTCCTTTTACGGCATCACTTGTAAGATTTTTCAGCACCAGCAGATTTTCTCTTGACGGCGCAACCACAAGGAACTTCTCGCCGAATTTGCTTTTTACCGCAGGGTGAAAATCGTTGCAGAGCATAAGAGCACTGCTGAAAATCTCAGTCCTGATTTTGATTTCAAGCGCTTTTATTCCGCAGGGAAGCTCTTCTTCATTGAGCTGTGCCTTTTCGAGAAGTCTGCACATATTCCTGTCAGCGACGGAAAAAACGACCTCTTTCGGCACGCTCCAGCGTTTCAGAGTTGCTTCATCGAGATAGAAAATTGTTTCATCATCAGGCGTGTATACTACAACTTTTTTGAGTCCCTCAACGAAGTCATCGCTTATCATATTTCGCTTTACATCCCTGTCACGCAAAGGCATAAGGCGGAGAAATTCCTGACCGTTTGTGAAGGAGATCATTCTGCTTTTTGTAGCGACCTCCTTTGAAAGACGGCGACTGATTTTCTCCAGCTTTTCGTCGGTAGGATTTTTTTCATAAGCTGCACGGGCTTTGGTTGTATCAAATTTGAAGGAAGCCGTACCGTTGGCAATTTCAAAGCTGTTTCTGCCTTCGTGGGAGATGATATGCAGATGAAGGCTTTTCAGTATATTTCTGAATTCGGTATCGAATTTATCGTGAATAAACATTCCGCCGAGCTTGTCTGTCAGCTTCATAAAGCAGGCTCCTTTCGCAAATTTCAAAATACAAATATAGTATACCACATCTGAAGAAAATTGTACACACTTTTTCAAGATATTTTTTAAAATTTTTTCAGCAAATCAATCGTGTCTCTGCTCCGTATTTGCGAAGGTTTCGCAGAAGCGTCCCGCAAAAGCAGGCTTCTCACCCTTGACGTAAAGATGGGAAATATCGCCGAAAGCGCTGACACGGAAGGATGCAATTCCGTCGCGTCTTTCCTCCGTATTGACAGTTGTCACAGAAGTAGGTGCAGCCATAAAGCCGTGCCACAAAGCCATTGGCGAAATGCCAAGCAGATGACCCAGCATTACACATTCCACACCGAAGTGACAGAAAATTGCAATAGTGTCCTCGTTGGGATTTTCAGCACGGTAGTACATACCCTCACGCTTGTAGCCGTGACGTGCAAGAAGCTCATCAAGGCCGTCCCATACCCAGCGCAGACCTTCCTCCATTCCAGCCTCTTTCATAACAGGCACATCGTACCACTTGTCCTTGTCGTAATATTCGGGGACAGCCGTCCATTTTTCGGGAAGCATATCCCAGGGGATACGTCTTTCGCCGTTTTCACCGAGAATACGGGTGTTGTATTCTCTTGCCCAGGGAAGAACTTCGGCTTCCCTGCCCGCCTTTTTCAGCGTAAGTGAAGCGGTGTCACGTGCCCTGCCCAGAGGCGAAACGTAGTACGCTTTTATATCGAGGGGAGCGATTCTTTCCGCAAGCATTTCTGCCTCTTTCCAGCCCTTTTCTGTAAGGGAATCTATTTCGTAATTCGGGTCGCCGTGGCGGATGATGAGTAGTTTCATATATAACCTCCAAAGATAAATTCGTGCGGTTTGGAATAGGTATTGAATGTTTAAAACGTGCCACCGGCACGTTTTAAAGGATAGTATGTCCATAAACCATATAAGGGGAAGCGGACAAGACCGCTTCCCCTCGAAATGCTGTCGCATTTCTCACCCTATTCTCCGTTTTTGAATAATAAGGATATTTCGTCCGTTGCGTAAACCATTCGAAGAATGGTTTTGACGATATCAGGGGCGTTGCCCCTGAAAACCCCACCAAAGGAGACACAGTCCCCTTTGGAAACCCATTATTTTTCTGGCTTTTAATCTCCAAAAGAAATTCCGAGATGTCTTGCTGTTACAACCATCTGGTGGTCTTCGGTTACAAACTTTGTCTTGCCAGCTACCTCACTCAGTGGGTTTTCCGTAATTGCATTCTTCACCATTGCAACCGAGTAGCCGTACTTTTCCTTCTCGATAAGCTTTGCGGCACGTACACCGAACTTTGTTGCGAGGACTCTGTCATAAGCTGACGGACTGCCGCCTCTGAGCATGTGACCCGGAACGCACACTCTTGTTTCAATTCCCGTGCCCTTCTGAATCTGTGCTGCAAGTCGGCTTGTAGCTGTTGTGATGCCTGCCTCCTGACGCAGCTTAGCACGTTCCTTCTTCTTCAGCTTAGCTTCTTCAATATCGTAAGCACCCTCTGCAAAAGCCACGATTGAGAATGTCTTTCCTGCGGCTGAACGCTTGTTGAGTGCTTCGATTACCTTTTCGGAATCGTACGGAATTTCAGGGATAATGATGATATCAGCACCGCCTGCGATACCTGAATAAAGTGTGAGCCAGCCAGCCTTGTTGCCCATAACCTCAACCATAAGGATACGGCTGTGGGAAGCGGCTGTTGTGTGGAGTCTGTCGATAACGTCTGTTGCAATATCAACAGCTGTATGGAATCCGAAAGTTACGTCCGTGCCGAAAATATCGTTGTCGATAGTCTTTGGCAGACCGATAACGTTCAGACCTTCTTCGGAAAGGAGGTTAGCGGTTTTGTGAGTACCGTTGCCGCCGAGAGTAAGCAGGCAGTCAAGCTTCTGCTTCTTGTAGGTTTCCTTCATAGCCTTGACCTTGTCCACGTTATCCTCGCCGATAACGGACATCATCTTGAACGGCTGACGCTTTGTGCCGAGGATTGTTCCGCCCTGTGTGAGAATGCCCGAAAACTCTGACGGGTGCATATCTCTTGCGATATTGTTGATAAGTCCGTAGTAACCGTTCTGAATACCAACGATTTCGACATTATCCTCGCCCATTCTTTCGAAGCAAGCCTTTGCCACGCCTCTGATTGTAGCGTTAAGACCCGGGCAGTCACCGCCGCTTGTAAGGATACCTATTCTTCTCTTTGCCATTTTAAATTCCTCCTCTAATGTAAAAGGGACGCACGCTTTTTTGCGGCGTCCCTTAGCTTATGCGTTAACATTCGTGCCGCACTTCATTGCCATAAATTCTTCAAACTTGTCAACGGGCATCGGTCTGCCGAAGAAGTAACCCTGTGCGTGGTCACAGCCTGATTCCTTGAGGATTTCAGCCTGACCCACAGTTTCGATACCCTCTGCGATTGTTTCGATTTTCTTTGACTTGGCAATTCTTATAACCGCAGAAACGATTTCTCTGGATATTTCGTCTTCCTCGAGATACATTATGAATGAGCGGTCCAGTTTGAGCAGAGTAATCGGCAGCACCTGAATATAACTCAGTGACGAATAACCTGTACCGAAGTCGTCCATCGAAAGCTTTACACCAAGCTCCTTGATTTCCTTCATCTGCTGGATAGCGTGGTCGATATCCTTCAGCGCAAGGGATTCTGTAAGCTCAACATCAAGCCACTGCGGGTCAAGTCCTGTTTCGGTAAGTGCACCCTGGATAACCTCCTTGACGTCTGTCTGATAGAAGTCAACAGCAGTAAGGTTGATGGAAACCGTAATAGGCGGATAGCCCTTATCCTGCCACTCCTTGTTCTGTCGGCAGGCTTCGTGGAGTACGAATTTACTGATATCGGTAATAAGAAGTGAGCTTTCCGCAACAGGAATAAACTGATTAGGCGGAATAATTGTGCCATCTGGCTTTATCCAGCGGATAAGTGCTTCCATACCAATGAGAGAGCCGTCGGCAAGATTGATTTTCGGCTGGTAATAAAGCACCAGCTCGCCGTTTTCAAGTGCGTGTGCAAGCTCGCTTTCAAGAGCGTTGCCCGCAAGGATTTTTTCGTGTACTTTATTGTCGTAGCGGATAATATCTCCCTTTGTTCCGTCGGACATACTGAGTGAAAATTCAGCGTGGTCGAGGATTGCGGCAAAGTTATCGCCGCCGTCTGACATCTTGCAGTAGCCTGCCGAACAGGTAACAGCCTGATGCATAAGGAACTCTCCGCTGACTTCCTGAAGTCTTGCCTGGATTTTCTTTATAAGTGTGACAGGGAGAGTTTCATCGCCCGTGTCGTGAATAAGCATTGCAAAATTGTCGCCGCCTATTCTTGCACCGAAGCCGCCCTTGGAAAGCATTTCCTCAACAATTTTGCCGAACTCGTTCAGCAGCTTGTTGCCATTGAGGTATCCGCAGGTATCGTTGATAATATGGAAATTGTCAATATCAAGAACGATAACCCAGTAAGTCTGATTGACTTCCTTGTAGCATTCAAAGGTTTCCTGACCGACCTGCATAAACTTGTTTCTGTTGTAAATCTGTGTAACATCATCGATGTACGCCATTTTTTCGATGAGGATATCCTTTTCCTTTTCACGGGTAATATCCAGCACCGCACCGCCTATATCAGCAATAACACGGTTCTGTCCGGGGTTTACCTTGTAACGGAACTGATACCAGTGATATGTGTTGTCGGCGGAAAGCATACGGAATTCCGTACAATGTATTGTATGGTCGCCGCTTCGGGTGTTTGTCATTGTTCCCTCGAGAGCGTCGTAAATCATAACATCTTCGGGATGAAATCTTGCTCTGAAAACACCGGGGGAAATTGTTTCCGTATTTATGCCAAGCATTTTCTGAAGCTGTTCGGAAATGTGGTAATTACTTCCGCCTGACTCCTTGAGAAGCAGACCGATTTCGGAAAGCTCCATAGAGAACATATAACGCTTTTCCGACTCGGCAAGATTTTTCGAATACTGGATAAGGTCTTCCTTCATCTTCACCGTTTCGGAGAGGTCAAGGCCGATTGAAAGCATAAGATATGATTTGTGCTTTCTTATTGTATTTACGCTTACAATAGAGGTGTTCCACACTGTACAGACCTTTGCACCGCCCTTTGCGGTAACATAGAATTCCTCATCACGGTTGTTGACAATAGCCTGAAGACTCGGCGCAAAAGCATCTGCAGGGAGAACCTTTTCGAGATTTTTTATATTGTAAAGGTCTTCCGAGGTGTAACCGATAGTCTTGGTAAGCTCGCTGTTTACCTCAATGAATTTGAAATCAGCGTCCCACAGGATAGCCATAGCGTTGATGCTGTGCATCATTTTCGAGATATTTTCTCTTTCACGGTAAATTCTTTCGCGCTCATAATTGAGCATTACGCTTATGAGGATTACAGCTGAGATTGCCGCAACCGCTGCAAAGCTCATCATAATCACAAGAGTATAGGCAGGAATTCTCAATGCAATATTAAGCACGGTAAAAAACGCCGCAACATATGCCGCAGCAACTATAATCTTTTTTTCCGTTTTATGCATAATCATTCCCCCTTCCCATAACGATAAAAGTGCATATGAAGCCACTTTATTAGTATATAATTACAATTACATTATACAAAACCAGCATATTTTTGTCAATAATTATAAAGGCTAAACACTGAATTTAAGCTAAAATTTCACAAAGCCGACACATTTAAATGTTAAAATATATAAAGCAGATACCGATAAATAATGAATTTTGACGAATACATATTTCAAACACTGAAAGGACGATGGGTTATGCCGAAGATTCTTATTGTTGATGATGAAAAAATGATACGCAATGTTGTTAAGGAGTACGCCGAATTTGAGGGGTATGAAACAGCTGAAGCGGAAAACGGAATGGAAGCTGTTGAGCTTTGCCGCAAGGAGGATTTCGACATCATCATTATGGATATTATGATGCCACGCCTTGACGGCTACTCCGCCGTAAAGGAAATCCGCAAAACAAAGCAGATTCCTGTTATAATGCTTTCAGCAAGAGGTGAGGAGTACGACAAGCTTTTCGGCTTTGAAATCGGTGTTGACGACTATGTTGTAAAGCCGTTTTCCCCTAAGGAATTGCTTGCAAGAATAAAGGCTGTACTGAAAAGAGGCGGCACAAACGATGAAACAAAGATTGAAAAAATCTGTTTTGAGGGACTTGAAATAAACATCACAGGCAGAGAGGTTACAATTGACGGAAAAGCTGCACAGCTTACTCCTAAGGAATACGACCTGCTGTTTTATCTTGTTCGCAACAAGGGCATTGCGCTGTCCCGTGAAAAGCTCCTTGAGGAAGTATGGGGCTACGATTTTTACGGCGATGACCGTACAGTTGACACACACATCAAGATGCTGAGAAGCTCTCTCGGTGATTACCGCAAGTTCATCATCACCCTCCGCGGTATGGGCTACAAATTCGAAGCGTAACGCGGAAAGGGCTTCACATTGAGAAACAGTTTAAAAAGCATACGCAATACGGTATGGCTATATTTTGCGATTTTTATCAGCAGCATCCTTTTTCTGCTGTGGTTCAGCTTCGGCGTATCGCTGGAGTCAAGCTACAAGAGAACGAAGATACAGAATATCTTTGACATTGCAAATTACATTCTCACAGACTGGGGAGCTGATGAATTTACTGTAGAAAGCCTTGACCGTATTGCTTACGACAACAATATGTGCATTCTTATCCAGGACTCCTACGGCAACCCTGTTTACTCCTACGATATGATGGCAAACAACTGCCTTGTTCACGGTATTTTCGGAATGGAACTTCATAAGTACCGAGCCGCTGCACTGAACAGCAACTCGGGACTCTATTATGCAGAGGTAAAGAATCCCCGCTTCAACAACAACACAATGCTGTTCGTTATGGTACTGGGCGAAATGGACGACCCAAGCGGATACATCTATCTCAACACGTCACTTGAGCCGCTTGAGTCCACAAAGGATATCATCTACCGTCAGATTTTCTGGATAAGCATTATGCTTCTTGTGCTTGGCCTTGGTATTTCCTATTTTCTTGCACGACTTATCGAAACTCCTATCGGACGCATCACAAAGTCGGCAAAGGTTATGGGGCAGGGTGACTACACAGTGCAGTTTGACGGCAGAGGCTACAACGAAACTGAGCTGCTTGCGGAAACACTCAACCACGCTGCCGAAGAAATCTCAAAGGTTGACACGCTTCAGCGTGACCTTATTGCAAACATTTCCCACGACCTGCGTACGCCGCTTACAATGGTAAAGGCATACGCTGAAATGATACGCGACCTGTCAGGCGACAACCCCGTGAAGCGTGAGGAGCATATTGGAATTATTATTGAGGAGAGCGACAGACTTGCCGCACTTGTAAATGATATTCTTGACCTTTCAAAGCTGGAAAGCGGTACGGCAGGGATTGAAAAATCCACCTTCTCAATCACGAGAAAAATCCACGAGATTATGGGACGCTATACTCTGCTTTCCGAGCAGAAAGGCTATAGCTTCCATTTAAGCACGGAAAAGGATTTTGAAATCGAGGCTGACGTGATAAAAATTGAGCAGGTACTCTACAATCTTATCAACAATGCCGTTAACTACACGGGCGAAAACAAGACTGTATATATCACGCAGATTATCAAGGATGACACTACTGCACGAATTGAAATTACCGACACGGGCAAGGGTATTGAGCCTGAGCTCCTGCCGCTGATTTTCGACAGATACTACCGCGCGGAAAAGAGCCGCCGTGAAGTAATCGGCACGGGTCTTGGTCTGTCCATTGTGAAACAGATTTTAAAACAGCACAACTTCAAATTCGGTGTTCGCTCCGAGCTTAATGTGGGCAGCACATTCTGGTTTGAGGTAAAGGGCAGAATTACAGGAGAATATAACGAAAAGGGGGATAATCAGGATGACTAAAAAGGAACGTGCACTGCTTGCTGTGTCGGGACTGGAAGCTATCTACCCCGATGCAAAATGTTCACTCATCTATACCCACCCTTATGAGCTTATGATTGCGGGACGTCTTTCCGCACAGTGCACAGACGCAAGGGTCAACATTGTAACAAAAGACCTTTTTGCAAAGTATCCCACACTTGAAGCTTTCGCTGAGGCTGACGTGAAGGATGTGGAGGAAATCGTGAAGCCCTGCGGTCTGTACAAGACAAAGGCAAAAAGTATTGTTGAAGCCTGCCGACGTCTGCTGTACGATTTCGGCGGCGAATTGCCCAAAACAATTGATGAACTTACCACCCTTTCGGGTATCGGACGTAAGACCGCAAATCTGATTATGGGCGATGTGCACGGTCTGCCTGCAATTGTTACTGATACGCATTGCATACGTATTACAGGCAGGCTGGGACTTACCAAGGAAACCGACCCGAAAAAGGTTGAGCAGGATTTGCTGAAAATAATACCTGCGGAAAAAGGCAGCGACTTCTGTCACAGAATTGTAATTTTCGGACGTGACTACTGTACGGCGAGAAATCCGAAGTGTGAAAGCTGTCCTTTAAAGGAACACCTTAACGGGTACAAATGTAAACTATAATTTTTTGTAGGGGACGGGTCTCCCGTCCCGAAAAATACGATATACTATGGGACGGTAAATCCGTCTCATATAGAATGACATAAACAAAATCGGGGAGAGAAAAATGAACAAGTACGGGGTTTTAAGTGAATATTTCGGGCATACCGAGTTCCGTAACGGTCAGGAAGAAATTATTGACAACATTCTTTCAGGCCGTGACGTGCTCGGAATTATGCCTACAGGTGCGGGAAAATCGGTTTGCTATCAGGTTCCCGCACTTCTTTTTGACGGAATAACAATCGTAATTTCCCCGCTTATTTCCCTTATGTCCGACCAGGTCAGCGCACTTGTACAATCGGGAGTAAAGGCTGCTTACATAAACAGTTCGCTTACCTTCCCCCAATACCGTGAGGTGTTCCGACGTGCAAGAATGGGAATGTACAAAATCATTTACGTTGCACCCGAAAGGCTTACCACGGATGAATTCATCAGCTTTGCTGAAAACACGAAAATTTCCATGGTAACCGTTGACGAAGCACACTGCGTATCCCAATGGGGTCAGGACTTCCGACCAAGCTATCTGAAAATCGTTGAGTTTATCGAAAGGCTTTCCTACCGTCCCATTGTCAGTGCCTTTACCGCAACAGCTACAACCGAGGTAAAGGAGGATATCTGCAACATCCTGAGGCTGAACAACCCATTCACTATTACCACAGGCTTTGACAGAAAAAATCTTTATTTCGGAGTGCGTCACCCCAAGGACAAGTACGAGGAACTGAAGCAAATCCTCGACGAAAACAATGGCAAAAGCGGTATCGTGTACTGCATAACAAGAAAAACCGTTGAGGAAGTCTGCGAGAAGCTTTGCGATGACGGTTACTCCGCAACACGCTACCACGCAGGTCTTGAGGACGAGGAAAGACGTGCAAATCAGGAGGATTTTATCTGCGACAAAAGCACGGTTATGGTTGCGACAAATGCTTTCGGAATGGGTATCGACAAGTCAAACGTTTCCTTTGTTATTCACTACAATATGCCGAAGAATATCGAGGGCTACTATCAGGAAGCGGGACGTGCGGGACGTGACGGAGAGCCTGCCGAATGTGTGCTTTTATACAGTGGTCAGGATGTACGCACAAACCGTTTTCTTATTGAGAAAAGTAACGAAGAAAACACGGAAATGACCGAGGAAATGCGAAAGTCCGTGCAGGAAAAGGACCTTGAGCGTCTTAAAGCGATGACCTTCTACTGCAACACCACGGGCTGTCTGCGTGAGTATATTCTCCGCTATTTCGGCGAACGTTCACCTGCTTACTGCGGCAACTGTTCAACCTGTAACACCAACTTTGAAACCGTTGATATTACAACGGAAGCACAGAAAATCGTATCCTGCGTTTACCGCGTACAGCACAGCGGAAGAAGCTTCGGACGGGCTATGATTGCCGACATTTTAAAGGGAAGCGCAAACAAGCGTATTGCACAGTTTGGTCTTGACAAGCTTCCTACATACGGAATTATGCCGACATTTACGCAGGTGAAAATTCTGAAAATTATGGATTACCTCATTGAAAACGAGTGGCTCGCTGTTGAGGGTGAATTTTCCATTGTTGCAACAACTACCAAATCAGCGGAGATTGTCCGTGACAGAATAAAAGTTGAAATGAAGCTGGAAAAAGAATCGGAAACCGCTGTTTCAATCAAAACAGCAACAGTGGATTACGGCGTGGATATGGGACTTTTTGCGGAACTGAAAAAGCTGAGAAGCAGTTTTGCCGCAGAGCTTCACGTTCCTGCCTACATAATTTTTGCAGACGCGGCACTGAAGGATATGTGCAGGAAATTACCCGAAACACAGGCGGAATTCCTTGCCGTTGCAGGTGTGGGCAAAAGAAAAGCAGAAAGCTATGGAGAAGCTTTCTGCACACTTATATCAAATTATGTTGAAACACACCCGAATATGAAACGCACTGCCGTTACGAAACCCGTTTATACCGAAAGCGCAGGTCAGCCCTGGACGGACGAGGAGGACGCAATGCTTGAAGTGGAAATGGAAGAAGGTCTTACCGTCAAACAGATAAGTGACAACCACAAGCGTTCCCTCGGAGCAATCCGCGCAAGAATAAAAAAACTTGGACTCGAAGAAAACTGACAGCGTAAATTGAAATTTATAGAGCAGTTGTAGCACCAAACCTCGGGTTTCCAAAGGGAGCGGTGCTCCCTTTGGTAGGGGTCAAGGGGGCAACG
>CALATN010000014.1 GCA_937891895.1 uncultured Clostridia bacterium | reverse complement strand
ACTGAGGTGCACGACGAGCGCCTTTGAGACCGTACTTCTTTCTTTCCTTCATTCTTGGGTCTCTTGTTAAGAAACCTGCCTTCTTAAGAGCAGGACGAAGATTTTCGTCATACTGAAGAAGAGCACGTGAAAGACCGTGACGGATAGCACCAGCCTGACCTGTTACGCCGCCGCCTGCAACTGTGCAAACGATGTCGAACTTGTCAGCGTTGTCTGTGAGAACCAGTGGCTGTCTAACGATAAGCTTGAGAGTTTCGAGACCAAAGTAGTCGTTGATATCTCTGCCGTTGATTGTGATGTTACCGCTGCCTGCGTAAACTCTTACTCTTGCAACGGAGCTTTTTCTTCTACCTGTGCCGTAAAAATATGGCTGTTTAGATTCGTACATTTACTCCGCCTCCTTATATCTCGTAATTTTCAGGCTTCTGTGCTGCGTGGTCGTGGTTAGCGCCAGCGTATGTTCTCAGACGCTTGAGAGCAGCTCTGCCGAGTGTGTTGTTAGGGAGCATACCGTTAACAGCAATCATCATTGCTCTTTCAGGTTCGTTCTTCATCATATCGCTGTACTTGATCTCCTTGAGACCGCCGATCCAGCCTGTGTGCCACTTGTAGGACTTCTGCTCAAGCTTCTTACCTGTGAGCTTAGCCTGTGCACAGTTGATGATGATTACGTGGTCGCCGCAGTCAGCGTGTGGTGCGAAAGTTGGCTTGTTCTTGCCGCGGAGGATGGAAGCAGCTTCTGCTGCAACTCTACCGAGGGACTTGCCGGAAGCATCAAGCACATACCATTTACGGCTGATTTCATTTGCCTTAGGCATATAAGTTGACATAAACATTCTCCTCTTAATAAATTTTTGTCAGATATCAGGGGCGTTGTCTGCAACTCATTGACGCAGCCCGTCCGACACAACATTGACTATTATACACGGCTTTTTCTCCAAAGTCAATAGGTAAAATGCCGAATTTTTAAAATATATCCCTAAATCTCTTGAAATCTCTCTGTTTTACTTCAAATCTCTCGGTTTCTCTTGTTTCATTTCATTTTTACGAATTTGTGCAAAAAGCCGCCTGACGACTTGTTTTCAGGCGGCTTTTGTTGCAATTTAACATATATCACATTCCATAAATCCCACTGTAAACGGCAGATGCTCAAATTTCTGAGTGCCCGTGCTGACAAATCCGTTTGTTTCGTACCACTTTTTCAGCACGGTATGTTCATCAATAATTCCGATATGAAGCTTGTTTCCGCCCTTTTCGGCAACCGCCTCTTTAGTACGGTCAACAAGCTTTCTTCCGATACCGCCGTGACGATATTCGGGCAGTACGGCGAGGTTGTGCAGTTCAAACTTTCCGTCGGGATTATGCGAAACGGAAACATAACCGATTATTCTGCCGCCGTCCTCCATACCGAACATTTCAAAGCCCCATTCAGCGTATTTGCGGAGCTTTTCTATGGGCATAAAGCTTGTATGAGTCGGACAGTTTTCAGGCGTAAAACCGAATTCCTCCGCAACTGTCGCAAAGCTTTTGTGTATGACTTCAAGGCACTCATCAAGCCTTGCTTCGTCAATTCTGATTATATTCATGGTTAATACCCCATTTTTTCATCAGCGTATTCTTTCAGATTGTCAATCTCGGAAAAGCAATTGTAAAACTGCTGAAATCTTTGACATTCCTCATATTCGTTGCTGAAAAGAATATCATCACCGCTAAAATCAATATTTTTACCATTTGCTGTGTAATCGATTGAACCAAGATAATAAGCACCTACCTCATCATCAGGGTCATAGGAATAATAAACACTACAATCTTCAAAACAATACATTTCAAGCATACTGTAAATAATCTGATATTCTCTTTCGGAAAGCTTTCGTGAAAATCTGCGGTTTTCGCATTTCAGATATAGTCTGCCGTTTTCTATGCTGTAATTGTAGCGTACTTCTTCGTCACCCAAATAAATTTCCTGAAATTCAAACTCGAAATCTTCGGGTGCAAGTGCCGTTTTGGCAAGTCTTCCTGTCCATTTTCCGTCCTCGTCAAAAAAGTAATATCCCGAACCCATTTCGGTTTTGCCTGTTGCAGCAGTGCCGTCATCATAGTCAAAGCAGTACCACTCGCCGTCAATGCGCCGCCAACCGTGCGCAGGCTGTGAATTTTCGTAGTAATATTTTCCATCGCTGTTTTCGTACCAGCCGTTTTCGGGAACAGTGTTTCCTTCCGCAAACACCGTACCGCAGAGTGAAATTGCAATTGCCAAAGCAGAAATTAAAGCGATAAATGTCTTTTTTATAAGTTTTTCCTTTCTTGTGTCGTTACTTTTTCTTTCTCTTAATCGGCTTAACCTTGTGCATAGCCTTGACAGGTGCTTTCGCCGCGTTTGCATAGGCTTCCTTAATAAATGTAGCCTGTGAGTCAACAGCTGTACCCTCGGTTTCAACGTGCACATAGGTGCTGTCAGGAAGCATACGTCTTGCCTTGACGTTGTCACTTGTGAGCACGCTGAAAATGTGCATAATACGTGCCTGTACGTGGCTGTCAAGAATTGGTGCGGCAACCTCAACACGACGGATTGTGTTACGTGTCATAAAGTCGGCGGAGCTGATGTAGATTTTACGGTGCTCGTTCGTGCCGAAAATGTAGATGCGGCTGTGCTCAAGGTAGCGGCCTACAATGCTTGTGATTTCGATGTTTTCGGTGTAACCCTCAACACCTGCCACAAGACAGCATATGCCGCGGATAACCATTCGGATTTTTACACCCGCCTGTGAAGCCTCAACAAGCTTGTCGATAATCTTCTTGTCGGTGAGGGAATTCAGCTTCAGACCGATGAACGCTTCCTCGCCGCGCTTTGCGGCTTCGATTTCTGTGTTTATCATTTCGATAACACGGTTCTGCAGGCAGAGCGGTGCAACGAGAAGCTTGTCCGTATGCTCAACAAGGGTGTTGGTGGAAAGGGCGTTGAACACCATAAGCGCTTCTGCGCCGATTTCCTGATTTGCGGTAAGCAGACTAAGGTCGGTATAGAGGGCAGAGGTCTTTTCGTTGTAGTTACCCGTACCAATCTGTGTAATGTACTGGATTTTTCCTGCACTGTTCTTGCGTGTGATAAGGAGCAGCTTTGAGTGCACCTTCAGGCTTTCGGGGCCGTAGATAACGTTACAGCCTGCGTATTCCAGACGCTGTGACCAGCCGATGTTGTTTTCCTCGTCAAAGCGTGCGCGGAGCTCAACAAGAACAAGGACTTCCTTGCCGTTTTCGGCTGCGGCAATAAGTGCATCAATAACCTTTGAGTTTGACGCAACACGATACAGCGTAATCTTGATTGAAACAACATTCGGGTCAACTGCCGCTTCCATAAGCATACGCAGGAACGGCTTGATTGACTCAAACGGGTAGGACAGGAGAATGTCACGCTTCTGCACCTGCGGGAGCATAGGCGCATTGTGTACGATTTCGCAGGAATTCTGCGGGTCGGCTCTGCCGAAGAAAAGCAGAGGGAGATTGTCCTCAAGGCGTCCTCTCAGCGTGTACACGAAGGAAAGGTCGAGAGGTGTTTTCAGACGGAAAATCTGGTTGTGCTTCAGCTCAAGCTTCTCGCAGAGGTACGCAACAGCTGTCTGTCCCAGTTTACGTGACAATTCCATACGTACAGGGGAAAGCTTCTTTCTCTTTTTCAGCAGGTCGCTCATCACGTCACGCAGGTCGACGTCGTGGTCGTAGAGGGCTTCCTCCATATTGATGTCAGCGTTTCGGGTGATACGCATGAGGGACTTGTCAAGCACCTTGTAGTTCTCGAAAATCAGGGGCATATAGTGGAGAATAAGCTCCTCGACAAGCATAAAGCGGTGCTTTGTGCCGGGGAGGAAGATTATACGTGAGAAAGTTCCGCTTGCGGGAACAAGTCCGATTGTTACGGAGTTCTTTGCTTCAAGCTGTGCAACGGCGTAAATTTCCTTATTTTTCAGGAACGGGAAGGGGTGACGCTTGTCGATAACCTGCGGGGAAATCAGGGGGAGGATTTCGGTGGTGAAATACAGCTTCAGGTAGTTTTCCTCCGACTTGGAAAGCATCTTGAAATTAACTTGTTCAACGCCGTACTTTTCAAGCTCGGACATTATTCCGTTGTAGGCGCTGTCACGGACAGGGTTGAGCTCTGCAACACGCTTGAAAATTGCTTCAAGCTGTTCGGCACAGGTCATATCGGTCTTGTTTTCACGCACGTCGGCATCAACGAGAGTCTGGTCATAGAGTGAGCCGACACGAACCATAAAGAACTCGTCGAGGTTGGACTGAAAAATTGCCGTAAACATCAGCCTTTCGCACAGGGGCACGTTCTTGTCCTGTGCTTCTTCAAGCACACGCTCGTTGAATTTCAGCCAGCTCAGTTCACGGTTGTCGTAATATTGTTTCATAGGATAACCTCCATTTTGCAAATTGGAAATTTGAAATTAGGAATGAGAAATTGGTTTTCAAATTCACTTTTCACATTCCTAATTTCACATTCAAAAATATACTATAATAATTATAGTTCCGTATAGATGAAAAGTCAAGGTGAGCAATATATTGAACTGTTCTTTTGTGCAAGCTGTACAAAAAGTGTGGTATTTATTTTTTAGTGTGGTGCGGCAAAAATATAGACTTTTTTGGAAAAGTGTTGTATAATATATACATAAATGTGTTGGTGAAAACAATTACACATAGTAAAAAA
>CALATN010000013.1 GCA_937891895.1 uncultured Clostridia bacterium | reverse complement strand
ACGTGAGCCTGTTTTTCTGAGAGTTTTAAGTTCATCAACAAGTTCAGCAAAATGTTTATCGTGAAATGCAGAAAAAACACTTTCGGACATAATATCACCGAAGCCATCAATTTCGGAAATTTCCTCAACAGCTGCATTCATAATCGCTTCAATGCTTCCAAAGCGATTACAGAGAAGCTTTGCGCCGTTCTGACCGATATTGCGTATGCCAAGTCCGAATATGACACGTTCAAGGGAGTTTTCTTTTGAGCCTTCAATTGCTTTCACAAGGTTTTCAGCTGATTTTTTACCGAAACGTTCAAGCACTTCAAGCTGTTCAACTTTAATTCTGTATAGGTCAGCAACACCAGAAATAATATTATTGTCTACAAGCTGGGTTACAATTGCTTCGCCAAGACCGTCAATGTTCATTGCGCTCTTGCTTGCAAAATGGATAATATTTCGTTTAAGCTGTGCGGGACAATCAACATTTGGGCAACGCAAAACTGCTTCATCAGCATACTTGACAGCCTTATCTCCGCATACGGGACAGAATTCTGGAAGTGTATACGGAACAGAGTTTTCACCGTGCACAACGGATTTGAGCACCTCGGGAATGATTTCCCCTGCCTTACGTACAAGGATTGTATCGCCAATTCGGATATCCTTTTCTGTAATGAATTCCTGATTATGAAGCACGGCACGGCTTACGCTTGTTCCCGCTAAAAGAACAGGTTCAAATATTGCGACAGGGGTAATTGCGCCTGTTCTTCCGACATTTACTTCAATTTCAAGAAGTTTTGTTTCCTTTTCTTCGGGAGGAAATTTGTATGCAACAGCCCATTTAGGTACCTTTGAGGTTGCACCCATTCTATCACGGAGTGCGAAATCGTCTATTTTAATTACAACACCGTCAATGTCAAAGCTATATTCGCTTCTCATATTTCCTATATGGTCAATACGTGCGGAAATATCTTCATATGTTTCAGCCTGAACGTACTCTGCCACAACCTTGAAGCCAAGCTTTTTCAGGTAGTCCAAGGATTGCTTGTGTGAGGTTAATTCCACGCCCTCAATCTGCTGGACATTGAAAACAAAGATATCAAGCTTACGCTCAGCGGCAATCTTCGGATTTTTCTGACGGAGTGAGCCAGCTGCGGCATTTCGTGGATTTTTGAATGGTGTTTCGCCGTTGTTTTCCTGTTTTTCAACAAGTGTGAAAAACGTTTCACGAGGCATATAAACCTCACCTCTTACTTCGAGGAAAGGCACAGTTTCTTTAAGTTTAAGAGGAATTGATTTTATTGTTTTGAGGTTAGCTGTAACGTCCTCGCCTATAAAGCCGTCGCCACGTGTTGAGCCACGTACAAACTCGCCGTTTACATATTCAAGAGAAACGGAAAGTCCATCAATTTTGGGTTCTACGACATAAACCGGCTTTGAAGAAACTTCACGGCAACGGTCGGTAAAAGCCTGAACCTGTTCAAGGGAGAATACGTCCTGCAGGCTGCCCATCTGCACCTTATGCTCAACCTTTTCAAACAAGTTGAGTGCCTCGCCGCCTACACGCTGAGTTGGTGAATTTGGGTCAGCAAGCTCGGGATATTCCGCTTCAAGATTTTTAAGCTCCTGCATAAGCATATCGTAGGTATAGTCGTCAATAGTTGGATTGTCCATAACATAGTAGTTATGGTTGTGCTGTTCAATTTCGGCACGGAGGTTATTTACTTTTTCAATTATTGATTTATCCATTTTGGTTGTTCCTTTCGGAAGAATTTATATAATCATCTTTGTTTATGCAATAACACACTTCACCGTGAGGTGACACATTTTCTCTTTTAAAGCGTTCAACGATATCGGTAACGTGCATTGCAGATTTTGAAAGCACTTTCCCCGATTTATCATTTTCAATTCTATGATATGCTTCAAGCTTGATAAAATCCGTTTTTTTAAAAGTAAATTCAATTACACCTGACAAAGCTTCACCTGCATAGCCGTTACCCCAGAAGTTTTCGCCGATACAATATTCTATTTCGGCTGTTCCGCAATCGGAATAGACCTTGCAAAATGCAATCTGACCGATGTTTTTGCTGCTTTTCTTTTTGATAATTGCCCAACGGTAAAAATCAGGATTTTTATAGCCCTCAATATACTTTGCAAGCAGGTCTTTCACTTCTGAAACGGTTGTGTATACAGGCTCGCCGTATTCAAACTGGATATTTGGATTTGCAATCCAGTTTTTCAGCATATCGTTGCAATCATCTGATATAAACGGGCGGCAAAGCAGACGGTCTGTTTCAAAGGTTTTTGTACCTGTGTGGAACATACTTCATCTCCTCCATATTATCCTCAACAACTCCTGTTGCTTCAAAGCCAACGGAAGCGTAAAGGTGTTTCGCTGTTTCGTTACCTAAAGAAACACCTGTAAATATTTCACTTACGTCAAAAGTATCAATCAGATAATCTATTGCAAGCTGTAATGCTTTTCTTCCATATCCTTTGTTTTGGTAGCGTTCATCTATTAAGAATTTCCACAATGTATATTGCCTTCTTGCTTCATAATATCCCAACATAATAAATCCAACTGCTTTTTCGTCTGCATATATTGCAAAAGGATAAGCAGATTTATACACCCACGCTTGTGCTAAAGAATATGCAACTGTTGATACAAAGCTTTTTTGATGTTCAGCAACCTTTAAATTTAATACTTCTTCAAAGGTATCGGGTGTTATTTCTTTAAGTTCAATCACACTCATACTCCTTATCAAAATCACAATTTATACCTTTGATAATTATACCATTCCCCCACCCAAAAGTCAATTATTGCAAAAACAAAGCCGCCCTTGGTGAGCGACTTTGCAATAATATTCAGTTAAACCGAATTACCTCTTCAAAGTAATTGCATACTTAACCTTTTCAACGATATTTTCAGCGGAGAGACCGAATTCCTTAAGGAGATCAACAGCAGGGCCTGAATGACCGTAAACGTCGTTTACGCCTACCTTTACAACAGGTACAGGGCAGCATTCTGTTACTGCTTCTGCAACTGCGGAGCCAAGACCGCCGATTACGCTGTGTTCCTCAGCTGTAACGATAACGCCTGTTTCACAAGCAGCCTTGCAGATAATTTCCTTATCAAGTGGCTTGATTGTATGGATATTGATTACACGAACGGAAATACCTTCTGCTTCGAGCATATCAGCTGCAATGCGTGCTTCATTTACCATAAGACCTGTTGCAACGATTGTTGCATCCTTGCCATCCTTGAGCTGAACACCCTTGCCAACTTCAAACTTATATGTTTCCTTGTCATTGAAAACAGGAACTGCAAGACGTCCGAAACGGAGGTATACAGGGTCGTCAATGTTGATTGCTGCTTCAACAGCTGCTCTTGCTTCAACATCGTCAGCTGGGTTGATGATTGTCATACCTGGGATAGTTCTCATAAGAGCAATATCCTCGTTACACTGATGTGTTGCGCCATCTTCACCAACGGAGATACCTGCATGTGTTGCACCGATTTTTACGTTGATATGTGGGTAGCCGATTGTATTACGAACGATTTCGTATGCTCTGCCTGCTGCGAACATTGCGAAAGAGCTTGCGAAAACCTTCTTGCCTGTTGTAGCAAGACCTGCTGCAACACCCATCATATTTGCTTCTGCGATACCACAATCTATAAATCTTTCAGGACACTTCTTCTTGAAAATACCTGTCTTTGTAGCTGCTGCGAGGTCAGCGTCAAGAACTACCAAATCATCATATTTATCTGCAAGCTCAGCCAGTGCTTCGCCGTAGCTTTCTCTGGTTGCCTTTTTGATTACATCTGCCATTTTATTCACCTGTTCCTTTCCACGGATTAAGCTTCTAAAGCTTTAAGCTGTGCGTTGAGTTCTTCCATAGCCTGGTCATACTGTTCCTTGTTAGGAGCTGCACCGTGCCAGCCTACCTGATTTTCCATATAGGAAACACCCTTACCCTTTGTGCTTGTCTGAACAATTACAACAGGCTTGCCGTTAATCTTTTCAGCTTCATCGAATGCACGCTCAATTTCATCAAAATCGTGAGCGTTGATTGTGATAACGTGCCAGCCGAATGCTTCAAACTTGTCTGTGATAGGCATTGGTGAGCAAACCTCTGTGATTTTACCATCAATCTGGAGACCGTTGTTATCAACGATTGCAACGAGGTTATCAAGCTTATTGTGAGCGGCAAACATAGCAGCTTCCCAAACCTGACCTTCTTCAATTTCACCATCACCAAGGATAGCGTATACCTTATATGTTGCGCAGGAAAGCTTTCCGCCGAGAGCCATACCACATGCTGCAGAAATACCCTGGCCGAGAGAACCAGTGCTCATATCAACACCAGGTGTACCCTTCATATCAGGGTGACCCTGAAGCATTGCACCGATATGACGAAGCTTCTTAAGTTCTTCTGTGGAGAAGAAGCCTCTCTGAGCAAGTACAGAATAGAGTGCAGGTGCACAGTGTCCCTTAGAAAGAACTACTCTGTCTCTGTCTGCCATTTTAGGATTCTTAGGATCAACGTTGAGCTTTGCAAAATAGAGGTATGTCAAAAGGTCACAGATAGAGAGTGAACCACCAGGATGACCTGATTTTGCATTAAAAACTCCTTCGATTACTCCCATTCTTACCTTACACGCTGTTGTTTCAAGCTGTTTTCTGATAGAAGCGTCCATAATTTTACCATTCCTTTCTATGACGTAAGTGAAAAGCTATTTCACTTTACAAACCTTTTCTATATATTCGATTGCTTCTGCAATCGCACCGTCCTCACAAGTTACTTTTGTAACATACGAAGCGGTTTTTTTTACAACATCTTGTGCATTAGCTGGTGCAAATGCAATGTCGGAATATTGAAGCATTGTCAGATCATTGTCATAATCACCTGCTGCTGCAATCTTATAATCCTGCCAATTGCATATTTCAACAAGTTTTTTGAGAGCTTTTCCCTTTGAACAATTCAAAGGCAAGCATTCAAAAAGAAATTCTCCCGAAGCTGTAAAACTTGCTTTATCCCAACCCATTTGCTTTACATATTCTTCGAGCAAATGCATTCTTCCACCTTCGATCGAATAAAGGACTTTACACCATTTTTCGTTTTTTATCTCATCAATTGATTTTTCTGTATAAGGAAGATGTGTCATTTCAAGATGACGTTTTTCCCATTCGGTCATACGAACAACATAGATGTTGTCCATGGTGTTTATTTCAACACCGATTTCAGGGAATTTTTCCATTAATTCTATTGTATAATCAATTGAAGCTGAATCAAGATAACAAGAGTATAATGCCTGAGATTTATTTATATCATAAATCAAACCACCATTATTGAGCAGGACAGGTGCATTGGGTTTCAAAATATCAAAGAACTGTTCTGTTGCCTGATATATTCTTCCGGTTGCTATGGTAAATATGCCACCACAGCTTTTAAATCTTTCAATAGCTGTAAGATCTTTATCAGAAACAATTTTATTGTGTGGTAAAAGTGTTCCGTCAAGATCTGTAATCAGCACATAATTTGAAAAATCTGTCATAATACAAATCCTTTATTTCGATAATTTATTAAGAACAGTAACAAAATATTCAGGAAGCTCGCTGTCAAATTCAAGATAATCTCCGCTTATTGGATGAATAAATCCAATTTTTTTAGCGTGAAGGCATTGACCTTCACACAATTTTGAAGCTTTACCATAAACATCGTCACCATAAACTGGATGTCCGACATACGACATATGGACTCGAATCTGATGTGTTCTACCTGTATAAAGTTTTAATTTAATATGAGAATATCCGTTGAACTCATCAAGAACAGTGTATTCTGTTTTAGCTTCCTTGGAGTTTTTTTCTGTGACACACATTTTTTTACGATCTACGGGATGACGTCCGATAGGAGCTTCAATAATACCGTTACTTTCTTTTAATCGTCCGCATATAACAGCTTGATATTCGCGTGTAAAGGTGTGAGCCTTTATCTGCTCGGCAAGTCCTGTATGGGCTTTATCTGTTTTAGCGACAATCAATAAACCGCTGGTATTTTTATCTATACGGTGAACAATCCCTGGTCTAATAATACCGTTAATTGATGACAAGCGTCCCTTGCAATGATATAATAGTGCATTTACAAGTGTACCGTTATAATTACCAGCAGCCGGATGAACAACCATTCCTTTAGGTTTGTTTACAACAAGCAGATCATCATCTTCATAAACAATTTCTATTGGGATATCTTCTGGTAATACATCAAGCTCAACAGGTTCCGGAATTTCAAGAATTATTTCATCACCATCAGTAACCTTATAGCTTTTTGAAACAGCCTTACCATTTACAGTAACCTGATTATCCTTTAGTAGCTTTTGAAGCATTGAACGGGATATTTCCTGATTTTGTTCGCAGATCCATTTATCAATTCTTACATCATTTTCAAGATTATCGACCAAGTAACTAATTCTGCTCATCAGGAACTACCTTTTCTTCTTTGTTATTTTCTTGTGCAACTATTTTAGGCTCGATAAAAAACAAGAATATCAAAAGGAATATTGCACCTAAAACTACACATATATCAGCAAAATTAAACACTGCAAAGTTAAACAGCTTTACATCAAGATAGTCAACAACATACCCAAATCTGACTCTGTCTATCAGGTTGCCAATGCCTCCTGACATAACCATTACAGCACTTATCATAAAGAATGGATGTTTATATTTATATTTTATAACATATATTGTAAGACCTATCAACATAACGATTACCAGTCCCACAAGAAACCATCTTGCACCACTGAAACTACTAAATGCAGCGCCTTCATTCTGTACATAACGTAAATCCATTATATCCAAATTGCCGAAATGTATAAAGTCCATAGCCTTTACAGGCTGAAGTTCGTTAATTGCCCAAATTTTAATAAGCTGATCTGTAACAACAAGAATTATTCCTAAAATAATATAAAAAATTATCATAATCCTTAACCTAATCTAAGCCAAAGGAAATTTATTCCCTTGGCTTAGAGAAAAATTTTACTTAATTTCAGCTGCACAACGAGCACAAAGTGTTGGATGTTCAGCGTTTGTGCCTACAGTTTCAGAGTAAGCCCAGCAACGTTCGCACTTGTCACCTGAAGCACGTTCTACATCATAAGTTACACCTTCGAAGTTATCACTGCCGTATTCACCTGTTCCGTCAGCAACAATTTCAACAGCTGATACGATAAATACCTTTTCAAGAATATCCTTGAAATTATTGAACATATCATAATTTGCAGCTGCGTGGATAATAACCTTTGCTTCAAGCGGAGCACCAATAAACTTGTTCTGACGTTTAACTTCAAGAGCCTTTGTAACATCGGAACGGAGCTGATAGATTGTATTCCACTTTTCTATAAAGCTTTCATCAACTGTTACATCAATCTTTTCAGGCATATCGTTCATACAGATACTTCTTGTATCATCGGAAGATGTATGTGGGATATACTTCCAAATTTCTTCAGCTGTAAAGCTAAGAATTGGAGCAAGCATTCTTGAAAGTGCGCTGAGTATCTTATACATAGCTGTCTGTGCAGCACGTCTGTCAACAGACTTTTCACCTGTACAGTAGAGTCTGTCCTTGATAATATCAAGGTAGAAGTTAGACATATCTGTGATACAGAAGTTATGGATGCTGCTTACAACGATATGGAAATCAAATGCATCATAAGCTGCCTTAACCTTATCAATAAGTGCATTAAGCTTGATAAGTGCCCACTTGTCGATTTCGTGGAGTTCGTTTATAGCAACACAATCTGTATCAGGATTGAAGCCTTCACCATTGCAAAGGTTACCGAGGATATATCTTGCAGTATTTCTGATTTTCTTATATGTGTCGGAAAGCTGCTTGAGGATTTCCTTGGAAATTCTTACGTCAGAGTGGTAATCGGAAGAAGCTGCCCAAAGGCGGAGAATATCTGCACCATAAACGTCAGTTACTTCGTTTGGTGCAACACCGTTACCGAGGGACTTATGCATAGCCTTACCTTCGCCGTCAACTACCCAGCCGTGAGTACAAACAGCCTTATATGGTGACTTGCCTACTGTTGCAGCAGATGTGAGGAGTGAAGACTGGAACCAGCCTCTGTACTGGTCAGCACCTTCAAGATAAAGGTCTACAGGAGTTTCAAATCCTCGTTCTTCCATAACAGCCTTGTGAGTTACGCCGCTGTCAAACCAAACATCGAAAATATCCTTTTCCTTTTCAAATTCTGTGCAACCGCATTCACACTTTGTTCCTGCTGGAAGGAAATCCTTTGCATCCTTGATGTACCAGGAATTTGCGCCTTCTGCACGGAACATATCGGAAACAGCCTTGATTGTTTCATCTGTAACAACAGGCTTACCGCAATCCTTACAGTATACAACAGGAATTGGAACACCCCATGTACGCTGACGGGAAATACACCAGTCACTTCTGTCAGTTACCATGCCTTTGATTCTGTCCTGACCCCATTCAGGAATCCACTGAACTTCATCAATAGCCTTGATAGCGTCATCCTTGAAGTTTTTAACGGAACAGAACCACTGCTCTGTTGCACGGAAAAGAACAGGATTTTTACATCTCCAGCAGTGTGGATACTGGTGGACAATCTTTTCGAGTGCAAAGAGTGCACCGCAATCTTCGAGATCCTGAGCAATAACCTTATTGGAATCTGTTGTAGTAAGGCCAGCGTATTTACCTGCTTCAGCCGTCTGAACACCCTTAGCATCAACCGGTACAACAATGCCGATTTCAGGATACTTCTTGCAAACCTCAAAGTCGTCAACACCGAAGCCCGGAGCTGTATGAACACAGCCTGTACCGCTTTCAAGTGTAACGTGGTCACCTACGATAATCATGGAATTTCTGTCCATAATCGGGTGCTTAGTCTGAATGTATTCCAAATCTCTGCCGTAGATAGAACCTGTCGTTGTATATTCTTCAATTTTAGCAGCTGCCATTGTTGGCTTAACAAGTTCAGCAGCCATAATGTAATTTTCGCCGTTTGCCTGAACAACTGTATACTCATAGTCAGGACCAAGACAGATAGCGAGGTTGCCCGGGAGAGTCCAGGTTGTAGTTGTCCAGATTACAAAATATGTTTTATCAAGGTCAATTCCGAGAGGAGTAAGCTTGCCCTTATCGTCAACAACCTTAAACTTAACATAGATAGAGTGACAAGGGTCATTTTCGTACTCAATTTCAGCTTCTGCAAGAGCTGTCTGACAGTCAGGGCACCAGTAAACAGGCTTAAGTCCTTTATAGATGTATCCCTTGCCAAACATATTACCGAAAATTTCAACCTGTCTTGCTTCAAATTCTGGCTTAAGTGTGAGATATGGGTCATCAAAGTCGCCCCAAACACCAAGACGCTGGAACTGTTTTCTCTGATTATCAACCTGCTTAAGAGCATACTGATGACAATACTTTCTGAGTTCAACAGCGGAAATTGCACCATTTTCTACACCGATTTCCTTAAGAGCTCTCAGCTCAATAGGAAGACCGTGCGTATCCCAACCAGGAATATATGGTGAACAAAAGCCGTTCATATTCTTATAGCGAACAATAATATCCTTAAGAACCTTATTGAGAGCTGTACCCATATGAATGTCACCATTTGCATACGGAGGTCCATCGTGAAGAACATAAAGTGGCTTGCCTTCATTCTTCTTAATCATTTCATAGTAGGTTCTTTCATTTTCCCAGTTTTCAAGCATTGCAGGTTCTTTCTGTACAAGATTACCACGCATTGAAAATTCAGTCTGGGGAAGATTGAGTGTAGAATTATAATCCTGCGCCATTGGTTTTATCTCTCCTTGGATTTTATTTATTCTGTCCGAATTTTAAATCTCCGAACTTATTTTCATTTCTTGGTGTTGATGTAGAAATTGGAGTGTCAAATGGGAAACTTGTTCTTTCAGTCTTTACAGGATTTTCAAGTACCTTTGTAGCTTCCATATCCTGTGCTTCCTGCTGAGGTGCAGCAACTTCTTCCTGTGCTACAGAAATAGGTGTTTCCTCTTCAGACACTGTTTCCTGTTCTTCAACTTCATCATCATAATCTGGGATTGCAGTAATCTGTTCAAGATGTTGCTTATACATATTAAGGAGATTTGCCTTAAAATCAGAAACCTCTTGTTGCATTTTAACGAGACAACGTTTTTCCTTTTCAAGCTGTACTCTTGTTGAACCAATTATCTCGTCTGCCTTTACTTTTGCATCAGCAATAATCTTGTCGGCCTGTTCCTGAGCTTCTGCAATAACTGCTCTTCCCTGCTTCTGTGCACCGATAAGTGCATCCTTGAGAGCATCTTCATCTTTTTTATATTCTCTGATACTTTCAACAAGCACTGCCATTTTCTTTTCAGTTTCCTCTTTATCCTTCTGATACTGAGTAATCTGATGTGCTATTTCTCTGAGAAAATCATCAACTTCTTCTGGTTTGTAACCAGGTCTTGCCTGTTCAAAACGCTTATTGTTAATATCCTTAACTGTAAGCATAATTTTCACCTCATCAATTATATTTTTTTATTGTTATATGTATTCTGTCTTTTTTGGTTTTACCATTTACAGAAAAAAGTATATATTTCCCACTTCCGCGAACTGAAAATACATCACCTTCATTCATCTGATGTGATGGTGATTCAACAATATTGTACATAACAGTTACATTTCCACTTTTAATCAGTGAAGCCGATTTATCACGGCTTAACCCTGATGCTACACTTACTATACTATCGAGGCGCATAGAGGAAACAGTACCCGTTTTATCAATAAAGGATTGTTCAAGCTGAATATTCAAATCATCAGTTTCAGTAATTTTTACGCCCACTGAACCAATTTTACTGATTTCTGATAAAAAAACATCCTTAACAGTGTTATACACAAAAACTATTGTACTGCCTTTACCGACGATAATGTCACCTAACATATTCCTTTTTATCTGACGTGACATAAAAACACCAAGAAAATCTCTGTGCGTAAGCTTGTCCGTTTCTCTGTACTTAATCAATAATGCAGAAATTGGATATTGTTCATCATCATAATATGGAGGAAAAATAGCCAAAATCTTTCTTGCCGCATCATCATAACCTCCGAAAAGTTTATAATTATCAAACTTTTGCTCGTGCATAACACTTTCAGCAAGTAATGATTGACGTTCGTCAAGAAAGTGACTGTATTTAGGTTGATAACTTTTTTCACATATTTCTATCATATCAAGAATATGTGACACAAGTATTTTGTCGTCCTCAGGCAATTTAGAGTAGTAATTGTTTAGTTTTCCCATTATTAAAGGAATACACCGTTATTTTCAAGTTCACCCATAAGGTCTTCACCTACGAAGCCTACATTATATGGAGTGATTATAAATGTATTATTTGCAACAGGCTTGATGTTGCCGCCATTAGCATATGCAACACCACCAAGGAAGTCAATAATTCTTCTTGTTACATCAGGAGTTGTAGACTCAAGATTAAGAACAACAGTCTTTTTGGAATTGAGATGGTCCGCAATCTGTTTTGTATCCTGAAAAACTTCAGGTTTTACAAGAATAACCTGTAACTGAGCAGTTGCATGAATATTCACAACCTTATTGCGCTTTCCTACCTCATCATTGGTATCTGCATCACTATTGTTGTCAATGGTATCAAACTCTGTATCTTCCTCTGTTTCCATACCGAGCATTTCCTTCAAATTACCAATTAAACTCATTTTTATCGTCCTCTCTTTTTTATTTTCTTGCTCCGAATAATCCGGAACCTATTCTTACTATATTCGAGCCGTATTTTACGGCAAGTGCATAATCAGATGACATACCCATTGATAAAACATCAATTTGGGTATTTTCAATCTGTTTTGCCTGTAAATCATTGAAGAGTCTCTGCATTTTTTCAAATGCCTCTTCGGAAGTGAATATCGGAGGAATTGTCATAAGTCCTCTTATACGTATATTTTTCAATTGTGCAGCCTCATAAACAAGCTCATCAAGCATTTCAGGAAAAATACCGTTTTTACTTTCTTCCCTTCCGATATTAACTTCAATAAGTACGTCCATACATTTCTGTATTCGTTCTGCTTGTCTGTTGATTTCAGCAGCAAGCTTCATACTATCAACAGAATGTATCATTGATACACTATCTATAATGTATTTGATTTTATTGCTCTGTAAATGTCCGATAAAATTAACCTCTGCACGTTTGTCATAAAAATCTTTTTTGGAAAGAAATTCCTGAACTCGATTTTCACCAAGAAGCCTAATTCCTTTATCTATGGCACAATTAACACGATCATATGGAACCGTTTTTGTTACTGCCATAATTTTTATAGAATCATCTGTGGTTCTATACCTGATTTTAGCTTCCTCGATATCATATTGTATTCGCTTAAGATTTTCTGAAATTGTAAAATCCATAATTCTCCTACTCTGCAGCTATCTCTTTTGGTACATTATCTTCTGCAACAGATTCTGTTTCTGACATTGTAGTTTCTTCAATATACAGGTCATCAGAAATCTCACCTTCACAGATTATGTCATCATACATACTGACATATTCACTATCTGAAGTAATTCTTGAAAGAATATATTCATCACATTCGTAAACAGGATCAATTTTTTTGAACATTATTCGCTGTCCAAGAATGACATAAATGCCTTTATCATTATCCTTATTAAAACGAATCGCTTTTCGTGGAACTTTAATTCCTTCATGGTCATTAAGGATTATTTCAACACGTTCTACTCTTCGTTGGACAAGGTCAAAGGTGAGTTCATCACAGTTTAAAATAATTATACTTTCTTTGGGATTATCTGTTTCAACAATATCTTCAATAACAGCGGTAACTGTATCAGGGGTTGAAGCAAATTTAACAGTCACGTCGCTACCGGTATGAAATAGCGTTTGTTCAGTATCAACAATGCCTACCATTTTCCATTCATATCCATCTACGATTTTGCCAACTGAATTTTGAGAAACAGTATTTGTTGAATTACTTATAATGTCTTTGATTTTATCGACAGTAAGTGTGTTCAGCATTTCGGGTGAAAGTTTTGTTTCATAGCCATCTGTGTAGCTTACAAAATATCCAGTATTATCAGCAGTAATAACATCAGAAGGCTGTTTCTGCTTTCGTTCGAGTTCTTTGATTTCTGCTTTTATATTATCAATCGTATCATTGAAATCATTTTCCTCATTGATAACAATCTGATATATACCCATCAAAGTCTGAAGCTTTTTTCTTTCTTCAGTCAATGCCTGTAAATCATTTTCCGCTATGAGAACGGCGATTTTCTGATATTGCTGATCAATAAGTTTTGAAATGAAAGCAGGAGTAGTAACTTCAGTTGTTCCTGGATTCTGAGCACTTTCAAGGAGTTCAACTTCCTCTTTAAGCTTTTCAATCCGCTGATTTACAAAAATATCATTTTCATTATTGTAAACATAAGCAACAGTTGAACCGTTAGCTATTTTACTCCCATCAGCGCAAGGATAACTCAGTATCCCATTAACTTTTTTATTTATTACAGTTTCATTTCGGATATATATTCCCTGAAAAGTAATTTTTTCAGCAGATGAATATATCACAGCAGTTTCGGTAACATAATCTTCCTTTGTCTGAAGGAAAAGCTGGCTGAATACTGTTACAAGAATGAAAACTGATAAAAAAAACATAAGTATTCTTACTGTAATAGTATTCATAATTATTGTTCTGAGTCAAGAATTGAAATCGGTTTAGCAGGAATAATAGTTGAAATTGCATGTTTAAATACTAATTCCTGTTTACCTTCACTTTCGAGAATTACAACATAACTGTCAAAACCTTTAACAATACCCTTGAACTGGAAGCCATTGGTAAGGATAAAGGTTGCAGGCATCTTGTCCTTTCTTATCTGATTAAGAAAAACATCCTGAAGGTTAATATTCTTATTCATTAAATCATCCCTTCCTTTCAGGATAAATAGCATATTTATAAGCACAAACAAATGCTCATATTTATTATATCACAAAATTTTTGATTTGGCTACTGTTTTTTTGCATATTTCCATAATTTTATCAAAATCATTAAATTCATCCATATATATCCAGTTAATTCTGTCATCACGTCTAAACCAGGTCAGCTGCCTTTTGGCATATCTTCGTGAGTTCAAGCGTATTTTGTCAAGGCAACCTTCTAAATCCGCATTTCCCTGGAAGTATGGAATAAGTTCTTTATATCCTATTGCCTGGTAAGCTGTTCCGAGTTTTTCGTTGTCATAAACCGCTTTGCATTCTTCAAGCATACCATTTTCAACCATAATGCTTACCCGGAGGTTGATTCTGTCATATAACTTTTCGCGGTCATGATAATTAAGTCCTATCATACAAAGATTATATGGTGAATCGTTGCCTTTGTTCATCTTTTTGTATTCGCTGAATTTAGTTCCCGTCAGTTCATAAATTTCAAGGGCACGGATTATTCTTACAGTATTCTGTACAGGTACAATTTCTGCAGTTTCCGGGTCAATTTGTTTAAGACGTTCATACAGAACTTCCACACCTTGTTTTTCCAATTCTTCCGTAAGTCTTTGTCTGATACTTCCGTCAGTTTCTGCGTTATCAAAACTAACATTATCAACAAGAGAGTTGATGTAAAGACCTGTTCCTCCCACAAGTATAGGTAGCTTACCTTTTGAAGCTACTTCATCTATTTTTTCTTTGGCAAGTGACACATAATCAGCTACGCTGAATTTTGTGTTCATATCAATAATACTGATAAGATGATGCGGTATTCCATCCATTTCGTCAAGAGTGGGTTTTGCTGTAGCGACGTCAAGACCTTTATATATCTGCATCGAGTCAGCAGAAATAACTTCACCGTCGTACTCTTTAGCAAGAGCAATACCGAGAGCTGTTTTGCCTGAAGCAGTAGGCCCTGCAATAACAAGCAGCGGTTTCTTTTTTTCTGACATAACAACTCTCCTTTCATTAGACTATTCGTTTGAACTGCTTTTCAAGCTCACGTTTGGTAAGCTTGAACATTACGGGACGGCCGTGAGGACAATATCTGATACGTTCATCCGTGAGAATTGTCTTTACTATAACGGACAATTCAGACAGAGTATTTACGTCATTTGCTTTTATTGCGGCTTTACAAGCGAATGTATGATACATATCATCAAGTATTTCAGGCATTGGATTTGCCTTATTATCACTTAAATTTCTTGCAAGCTCAATTATCAGGTCAGATGGGTCGCACTGATCAAGTATACTTGGTATACCATTGACAATAACTTTGGATGAACCTGAAATTTCAAATTCAAAACCCATTTCCGAAACAAAATCCTTGTTTTGTATAAGTGCATTGAATTCCTCAAAATCAAGAATTACCTCAGGTGTATTGAGAAGCATCTGGCAAACAAGCTTCTGCTTGCCGCTTTTGAGTTTTTCGAACAATATACGTTCGTGAGCAGCATGCTTGTCTACAAAAACAATATCACCTTCAACTTCGGCAATAATATAATTTTTGAACACTTCTCCTATTACCTTGAAATAAATTTCTTTCTGCGGTTCAGGCTGCACGTCCTTTTTCTTTTCAAATGACGATTCAGAAATGTACTTGAACTGCATATCTGTAACCGGTTCAAGATTTTCAATAGGAACTTCATCTGAAGCTGTATCTGTTGTGACAGTATATGGAATATTAACAATATCTTCTTCCGGTGTTTTGTTAATAACTGTATTCACGGATATAGGTTTGTATTCTATTTGCGGTGGCGGTGTAACTGGAATATGCTGTTCAGGGATTACGCGGTATTCCTGGATAGGTTCCTGATACACAGGCTTTATCTCCTGAACAATTGGTTCTGGCTGGAATTTCATCTGTGTGTACTCAGGCAATTCTTCCTGCACAGGCTTTCTATAATCAACAACAGGCTTTTTAATGTTGATTTCAACCGGCTTTGAGTCAAGAAGAATAGCGTTCTTTACAGCAAAGAAAATACTGTCAGCAATAATTCTTTCATCAGTAAAACGTACTTCAATCTTTGCAGGATGCACATTTACATCAAGTATTGAAGGCGGTATTGTCAATCGTAGAACACAGGACGGAAACTTGCCTTCCATAATACTGTTCTGATAAGCGTGTTCAAGTGAACGTGTACAAACAAGTGATTTCACATATCTTCCGTTGATGAAAAAATGCTGCATTGTACGGTTTGGTCTGCCCAAAAGTGGCTTTACAGTAAAGCCGTCAATCTTTATACCGTTCAGTTCATATTCAACAGGAATCATTGATGACGCAAACTGTTTACCCATTACAGCGTATACCGACGAATAAAGTTCACCATCACCGGGAGTAATAAATTCCTGCTTGTTGTCACGGATAAATTTAAAAGCTATTTCAGGATGTGAGATGGCAATTTTATCAACGATTGAAGCGATTGCATTTCCCTCTGCAACATCTTTTTTTAAGAATTTAAGT
>CALATN010000012.1 GCA_937891895.1 uncultured Clostridia bacterium | reverse complement strand
AAGCGTTCTGGTAAGCGTTCTGCTTGTCTTTTTCTTCTCTGGTGAGGTTTGCCCAGCGTTTTTTCATATATGCACGCATATATGCTTTTCTGTGTTCGGTCAAGTTATTACCACCTTTCGTTATAATAACAGAAAAAGCAAGGGAACTTGACAGAATCTCCCTTGCTTCACACCACAAACGCATACCGAAAAGAGGGTAAAATATATCCAAAGTGGGTATATTTTCACCAAAAATACCAAAAAACGGAAGTATTTACTCCATTTTTTACTATAAAATTTACGTTGACAGACCACAATGAATTGTGGTATAATATAGGTGCTAAGAAAAATAGGAGAACTTAATTCAAGTTCGGAAGTCGTAACGGCTGCAACCGTTACGACTTTTTTCATTTTTCTGCTTATTTTTATTGTACCATAATAAAAGTTTAATGTCAAGAATTGACAATATAGAAAAATCGTTAAGTATTCTTAACAGGTTTGTTGTTTTAGTGCAAAAAAGGTACGAACAAGCGGCGAACAAACGAATAATAAAACAATTAATTGTTAATTGAATTAAAACATTTTTTATACTGAGCGTAGCGATTTTTCCCGAATGTGTATAGCCGTGGCTGTACACGTTCTATGCTTGCAACTTTTCAAAGCCTTGATTTTTGATAAACGCAGAGTATTTTTCAGGTCTTAGGGGAGTCCCTAACAAGTGGATGTATTTTGTCGAAATGTCCGACAATGTACCTTTCTTGCTACACTTGAAAAATGTGTTAAAATGTGTTCAAAAATGGGGGGGGTATGGTGGAGCCGTACCCAGTGCTTGCTATACTTAAAAAAGCCCCTGCATTGCAAGGGCTTTCGCTTTACTTATCGTCATAATGCCCTTTTGTTGCTGCGATTATCAGAGAATCACCCTCAACTTTGTATACTATGCGATTTTTTTCGTCAATTCTTCTGCTCCAATATCCTGAACGATGTTTCAACGGTTCAGGCTTACCGATACCCTCGAAAGGATTTCTCATTGCATCGTTGAGCAAAGCGTTAATCTTTTTCAAGGTCTTTTTGTCTTGTGTCTGCCAATAAAGATAGTCGCTCCACGCTTCTTCATCCCATTTTAACTTCATTCGTCGTCCACCTCAATCAATTCATGTTCTGTAAGTGAACGTGAGCCGTTCTCTATACCGTCAATGATTGCTGTCAAGTGCTTCATGTTAGCTTCGCTGTAAAATGGGTCTGTGTTTGCTGTCAAATCAAATGGAATTCGCTGCTCTGATACTGCTTTTTTCGCAAATACGCAAAATGCAGCTGACATTGTCAGACCGATATTTTCGCAAAGTGCGTTAAAATCTCGCTTAGTATCTTCATCCATGCGAATTGTAAATGTTGTCTGTGCCATAAAAGCACCTCCTTTTCACATATAGTATACCACAAAATCAGCATATTGTCAATACATTGTATGTGCTTTTGATATTACGATGATAATTTTATAATGCATAAACTGGAAATCTTAATCTTATTGCCTGCCAATCGGTGAGTTTGTCAAGTTTGCTACTTTTACCCAATAGCCATTTTGTCAAAACAAATTGGCAGGGTTATGTATATCTTGATATACTTATGGTGTTTTTTCTAATAAATTTCTTGCAAAGCTATTCAATATTAGTCTTGCAAGAAATTATTTTTTTGAATTTTTCAAGGCTCTGGCGAATGTCAGAACGCTTTGTATTTCATCCTTGGTAAGATGTTCGGTAACGGATAACAGCTCGTTAATATCGTCTTGTACGCTGTCCTGAATGCCGTGAAAGTGGTTGTATAATTTCTGTGCTACGTTCGCTTCTGCCCGCTCCTGATCTATGTGCAGATAAATTTCTGTTGTTGCAGGGCTAGCGTGTCGCATATATTTCTGTGTGCTGTAAAGGTCGTTAGTGACTTGCATCGTGTTAGTTCCTGCCGTGTGTCGCAGAGAATGTGCGGTCAGCGTGTCGCTGTCAAATCCTGCCGCTTGCATAGCCTTTTTAAGCATCGTGCTTATTGTTGTAGGTGTAAGCCGTTTGCCGCCGTATCTGTTGCCTGTGGCAGCGAACAGGGGACTATTGCCGCTGTAGCTGTCTGCTCTGCTTTGCAAATAGTCTTGTATAGCTGTTGCCACTTCTGCCGCTAACGGTTTTCTTGTATCGGGTTCAGAGTGTCCTTTTCCCCAGATGTAAATAAATGCTTGTCC
The DNA here is from genome assembly GCA_937891895.1 of uncultured Clostridia bacterium. Lineage (GTDB taxonomy): Bacteria > Bacillota > Clostridia > Oscillospirales > Ruminococcaceae > RGIG8773. The sequence continues at coordinate 4,155 of CALATN010000012.1, read as the reverse complement.
GTCCCTGGTCTTGAAGTCCTGCACATTTGCTCTTGACAGTTCTATTGTTCTTAATCCTGCTGTAACTGCAAGCAGATACAAAGCATAAAGCCGCTTACTCTGTTCATCGGCTCGCTGTATTCTGTTTGCGGTATCTTTTGCCGCCTGTTCTGCCTGGTTCAGCTTGTCCGCTGCTCCTTGCAGGATGCTGTTTTCAATAGTCTGTACCTCATGTGCTTTCAATGCTTCTTTTCTGTGGTGGTCGTGTTTAAGCTTTGGAGCGTGTACATTGGCGGCAATATCAGGATAATATCCCTCCGATGCAGTCCACCGAAAGAACTGTTTAACGCTTCGTAGATACTGCGTGACCGTGTTCGGCTTGCAGATCTGTTTTATACGGTTTCCGCTTTTGTCCGTCCGATACTTCCAGGAATTGCCGTCAAGCTGTATTGCATCGTGTTCTGTGGTGAGATAATCACGGTAAGCTATTATGTCTGCTCTGTTCGGCTGTGTAATTCCTGCATAACGCATCCAGGCGGCGAACTGTCGGAGATTGATTATATATGTTCTCTCGGTTTTTGCTGTTCGGTCAATCCACAATATAAAATCGTTGAATAAGTCAGCAGTTAATTCCTGCTTATTCTGAATGATAATTTCGTCCATTTCAGCACTCCCCCTTGTGTAAAATACTATCGTTCATTCGTCGTTTATTCGTACACGTAACGCTGTGAACGGATGCAAAATCAGCAGGGGAGAAGTACCACTCCCCCATAAAATTTATCATTGCTTGTTCGTTGCTTGTTCGTACCCGTAGCACAGCTAATGCAATTTGAAGTCAACAGGGGAGCTGTTGCAGTTCCCTGCTATTTCCGTTTGAAAATTCGCTTGAAAAATCCCGTCTTGGCTTCCTCTGTTGGTGGCATATCGTCAGAGCGTTCAGATTGCATTGTAAGCTGTCCTTGAATTGTGCCTGCGTGTAATGCTTGTGCGGAAGTCAAAGCGGCTGTGGTGGCTTGTAGGCTCTCGGTAAGCGTGTTGATTTGCTTATCCTTGACTTCAAGCTGTTGTGTCAATAAGTCGTTGTGCTTCTGGAGCGTGTCAATCTGGTCTTGCAAAGCCTTGGTAAGTGCTTGCAAATCGCTTGGTAAATCCTCTTGCAAATCCTTGCAAATAGGTTTGGTTGTAAATCGTTCTAATGCAGATATATTGATATATTTCGTATTGCCAATCACTTTGCAATAGCTTTGCAAGTCTTTTGCAAGCAGTTGGTAAACTCGTTGTGTCGAGATGCCTGCACGTTCTGCGAATTGCTTGACGGTTAAAAGGTCTTTTTCTTCCATTGTTTTTACCTCGTGTCATAAGATTTTATATATTATCAGAGTTTCGGCTCTGTTTGATGCTCACCTCATAACATGAGGATAAGGCAATAAGGGGATCAGATGAAATCCGTCCCCTTATTGTTGTGTTGAGATAAAATTGATATTACTTATTTAAAATCCCCCGACACGTTTGTCATCGAGTGCCATTTTAATACAGTCGCATAAATGCTCTATATCGTCCGGGTCTGCTGCACCCTTATCAAAACGGCGTTTAAACGTTGACGGTGAAATATGCATATAAGCAGATACCAATTCAATTGTTAATCCCTGTGAATGAATTTCTTTTTTCAATTCATTGTAATTTACTGGTCGCATTAACATCACTCCTTGATAGATTCGTTTAAATCAAAGTGATCTTCTTCTGATCTCAACACTGCAACCATACCCAACCAAGACTGTCACAAAGATTAAACGGTATATAGTTCAGCCGTATCAGCTGCGAACTATCTTGATTTTCCCCGATGCAATCAACTCAACGATAATTGCAAGCTTTTCGGGTGTAAGTTCTGAGGGGTTATTATCTCCCAGTTCGTCAAGTCGCTTTTCGATGTATTTGAGAAGTTCAGCCATTCTGCAATCCCTCCCAAATTCTTTCGAGTGTAGCCATTATATCATCAATGAGCTGTTCTTTTGTCATTTCGTCAGCTTCTACAGGAGCAGTAACGGTCTGCATTTCGTTCATCATAATGCCGCCCCCTATCATTCAGTTACTATGCCACAAGCTTCTGCAAGTCCTTTGCAAGCGGCATAGAGTGCATCAATGTTGTTTTCTGCGTGTAATTTCTCCGCAAATGTACAGCAACTATCAGCAAACGCATAGCCTAACAGCCAATCAACAGATCCGTCTGCCTGGCATTCGTCAAAAGTGCTTACATCTTCGCTGTGGCACTTCTGCAGGAATGTTTCACAAGTGTGTTCTGTTGTGTCCCATCCCTCAAACAGTTCTGCACGTTCTTCTGTGGGTGTTTTGTCCCATACACTCGCATTCATAGCAGCGTTAATAGCAAAAAATAACGCTTTTTTCATTTCAATTGTAATGTTCATAAATAAAAAAACCTCCAAAATGTTGACTTTTTGGAGCGAATATGGTATAATATTGTTGTCGTAAATATTAACCTAATTCGCATCCGTGTGAATTGTGGGATAAGTCCTTGTATTCGCAGTACAGGGGCTTATTTTTTTGCTTATTTTTCATCGTTTTTAAGATTTTCATATACCGTCCTGATGCCTTTGCGTATGATTTCAGCCTTAGATAGTCCAGTTTTCTTTGCACAATATTCAAGCATCTGAATATCTGCATCTGACATACGCACTCTTGTGTCGTGTGTTTTCGGGTTGTCTGTAGGTCTGCCCATTTTTGCCAATTTATCACCAACTTTCAATTAATTCGTGCGGTATCACTGGTTTAAGTTTTCCGCTGTCGGTCTGTGCCGATTTCGGTTTTCTCCTGCCTTGTTTTGTGTTACCATAATTATTATAACATTCGGTAACACAAAAGTCAATACATATTTTTCTTTTCTCCATATTGCACAAAACTGAAATACAAATATAGTTGAATATATACAAAAACAGAGCAACTGGAGAATGAGCTGCTCTGTCATCTGGATTACTCTATTGAATTGAGTGTGTCGCTGAACTTCTGAAAATGCTTCGGAGGACAACTTGTGAATTTCGTTATCATTTCTTCGGGGGAGTTGAACTCCTTATCGTACATCATTCCTGCGGTGGCATTGGTAAAATCGGAGTTTGCAGAATGTGCTTCTCCTCGGTTGCTTAAACCTGAAATTTTCTTACCGTGATATGCTCTATCGCCTAATACATCTATTTTTAGATAATTATTGATAAAGCTGATCAGTTCGCGTGTATAGTGTTCTGCTTCTGTTGTACCAAATAAAGGGGGATGCTTAATGCCTGTAACTCCGTTTGCTCTTGCAATTTCAAGAACGGCATTGACACCTACAACATTATCATTTTCCCGGCAAACCTTCTGAATCGTCTGCCATGTATTATCAGGAGATGAGTCATTTACCAAAATAATCTCAAAACTGTATTTCTGAAGTTTTTGCATGGTTTCCTTAATTTCGGAAACAACGCCCTCCAATGTTTTTTCCGAGCGATAACACGGAATTACAAAACTTACTTTTTTCATAACTACACCTCTTTATCTTCTTCATTCAGTATTCCCATCAACACAATATCCCTATATTCATTCTGAACATACACATCATGTTTCAAATATGCTTCTTTTCTAAAACCGGCTTTTTCATAGGCTTTTATGGCACGTTCATTGTCCGCATACACCCGAAGCATCAGCTTGTGGAGATTCAGGTACGAAAATGCATATTCCACCATCAATTCCGTTGCTTCCGTACCATAACCTTTTCCCAAAGCATCCGGTTCACCAATAAAAATGCCAAATTCAGCTTTTTTATGTTCCGTGTCGATATCACGCACATAAACCGAACCGACAGGTCTGTCCGTGTCGCATTCTACGATAATCATCTGCACGACTTTACCTGTATCCACCATAGTTTCAACCCATTTTTCATGGCTTTCTTTCGTAAATAACTTCTGGTAAATAAACCGGCTTCTTACTTCATCACGGTTTCTCCATTTCACAATATTATCTGTATCTTCCTCCGTCATTAAACGAAGATAAACTCTGCCGTCTTCCATATTTTCACCTAATTTTCTTCCCAGTTCCATTCAAATCTTTCAATATCGTCTTCAATCAAATTTTCAAGTTGTTCGGTAGAAGATATAGGACTAACTAGTTTTGTTTCGTCAATTTTTACAA
>CALATN010000011.1 GCA_937891895.1 uncultured Clostridia bacterium | reverse complement strand
ATATATGAAAAATGCAATAAAAGGTTGCGCAAATGAAAAAATTGCGATAATCTCTTGACAATATAGAGCGTCGTTTTGTATTTTTGCGTACAATTTTACAGTTAAATTTGCCATTTGATATAGTGGTTTTCCGTACTCTCTTATTAAATGGCTTTTTAATACAAAACAAAATTACGAAAGGAAAAATTATGAAAAAGAAAATCTTTTTTACACTGTTGGTTGTAGCAATTCTTGCTTGCTTATTTACCATTTGTGTAAGTGCTGACAACCTTGTTGCATCGAGTGATAGCGGATATAACACTGTATCTACTATTGATGCATACGAGGCAAGCAAGCCAAGCACAATTGACAGCACCTCAAGGATTGTGCTTTTGGCAAGCAACGGAACGTATTATACCTTCCCTGCTTACTACGTTTTGCAGGACAACGTTACCTTTGGTTGGAAGCAAAATGCAGATGTTACAGCTGCTCTTGGTTACACACAGTCAAGCGCAACTAACGATTTTAGACCGTATGTTGTACGTATTGAAATTCCCGAGGGCGTAACCGCTACAAACCCCAACTCTAATGGCGGAGCAACCGTTTTTGAGGATGCGAAAAAGCTAATTGAGGTAACTATTCCTTCTACAATGACAGTAATTGGAAACTACACATTTAACAGAGCAAGCAGTCTTACAACCATAAACGGCTTTGGCAGGATATAGGTTGTACCGTCTATACTTACCTGATGTTCCTCCATTACTTCAAGAAGTGAAGACTGTGCTTTCGGCGAGGCACGGTTAATTTCGTCGGCAAGGAGAAAGTTACAGAAAGCCGCACCCTTGCGGTATTCGAACTCTCCTGTTTCACGGTTCAGCATTGAAAAGCCTGTAATGTCCGAGGGCATAATGTCAGGTGTCATCTGCACACGGCTGAACACGCCGTCAACGGATTTTGACAATGCTGCTGCAAGCTGGGTTTTACCAACACCCGGCACATCTTCAACAAGAACGTGACCCTCGGTGAGAAGTGCACAGATTGTCTGCATAATCGGGGTACGCTTACCCACGATTACCTTTTCGATATTCTCGATAAGAAGCTGAATTTTTGAGTCCATAGTTATGTTCCTTTCTTTATGCAAGCCCTGTGTCAAGCACAACGGCCGGATTTGTGATTATATCCTTGACTTCGTCACGGGTCAAAAGCTTTGTTCCCTGAGTACCTTCAAGGAAGATTTCCTGTGAGGTTTCCACAAGGTCAAAGGATTGCTCAAGTACTGCCATAATTTCGGGGATTACGACCTCGTCGAGGGTACTTGCAAGCAGTCCCACGGCAAGTATGGGATTGGTAGTTTTTGCGTACTCGTCAGCGGCTTGCGCAAGGCGGTCAAGTGCCTTGATAAGACGGTTGAAATATGCAAGGCTGTCCTCATACATTGCGCCGAACACTTCGCCGTGCTGATGAGTGCTTTTATACTTCTTTTCGAAGTCGTCACGAAGCGCTGTAACATCGTCACGAAGCTTACCGTAATCGGCTGTCATAAGGGTTGTGATATCGGTCATATTCACGCTGTCGAGAACCATATTCAGCGATGCAATCACGCTGTTTTCCATTTCGTTGGCAAGCTGTTTTTTCTCTTTCAGTTCGGGACGTGTTTCCTGTTTGACGTAGACGTTTCCGTTGAGGAAATAGTGGTCGATAAGAAATTTTGTAACACGGCTCTGCTCGTCGGCTGATATTGTGAAAAGAGTTTTTAACGAAATTCCCTTTCTGTCTGTTGGGAGAATTCCTCCTCGGGTAAATTCGGTAATGATTTCTTCGGGGACTTCCTCGGTAACGGCTGTTGCTTCCGTTGTTTTTTCGGTATCGAGGGGTACTGTGGGGAAGCTTTCCGTTGGAACTGTTGTAAGCACGATAGGCTCAGTTTCTGGTACGAAGGGTGCTGTTGTGACAGCGGTTTCCTGTCCTTTCAGTTCCACATCTGTAACGGCAAGCTTATCGCCAAGCTGTTCCTTGGCTTGCTCCTCGGCTTTTTCGATTTCAGCCTGAAGCTGTCCCTGGACGATTGCTTCGGCAAGGGTTTTATCCTTTGCTGCGGCTTCTGCGACGTACTTTTCGGTGAAGTGTGACGCAAGCAGCACGCTTATCGTGCCGACGATTAGGATTGCTATTATTTTTATTGTTTTCATCAGCACGACTCCTTTCGTTCTTACTTGCTGAAATCAAGCATTAAAAGCTTTTTGCCGTTTGGAAGTTCTTCTTCATTTTTTCCGCACAGCAAATAGTCAATTTGCTTCATTGCATTGACAAGACCGTCCTCATCAATCTTATTGTGTACGCTTTCAATTCCGTCGAAAGCGTGGAGATACGGCGAGTCGGAAACAAAGCCATCGCCTGTATTTATCTGAATTACGCAGGAAACCTGCTGTGGATTGACCTTATTTACGACACGTTGAAAATTTTTGTAGCCGATATATTCAATCAGCAAATCAGCGACCACGAAATCCGCTTCGGGCAACTGAACACTTTCGTCCGTCAGGTCGGCGCAGATGAATTTTGCTACACTGTTCAGGTGCGGGTATCTTTCACTGCATTTTTGCAGATATTCGTTGTTGACGTCAATACCGTAAACCGCGTTATATTCGGCGGGGTTGATATGTTCAAGTCCGTTTCCGCCTGCAATGCCCAGTATCATAATGCTTTTGCAGGGACAGCTTTCAAACTGCTGTTTCATCATTGAATTGAGCGTCTGCAGCTGCATAACGCTGTCAAGGCTCATATGATTTTCGTAGTCGGACAGGCTTACTTCTTCCCAAGGGTTTTTCATTTTTGTTATGCCATTCCTTTCAGAGTATAATTATCAATAAAGCTTCTTCCCTCCGAAATCCTTTTTACGCACGGCGGCTATGCAGAAAACGTACATTGCGGCTGATGCGGCGGCGAGGACAAGACAGCGGAGAAGCTGGCTTCCTGCGCTGTTGGAAAGCACCAGCATATTGCCAAGACCAAGCGCTATTCCTGCAAAGAGGGACACGAACAATGCGGCTGACTCTCTGTTTGAAGCAAGGGAAACAAGCATATTTACCGTGCCGCAGAGGACATAGAAAAGAAGCACCGCGGTGGATGCGGCGATTATTGTTGGGACGGGTGCGGTTGTGAAGTCAGTTGCGGGTTGACCCGACATTACACGGAAGCCAACGAAGTCACCTGACCACGCATTGCTGAAATTGAACGCTCTTGAACAGATGATAAGGTTGATTACGAACATTACTCCAAAAAAGACAACGCTGTTCACGAGGTAGGTCACAAGCTTGCCTGCGAGCCAGTTTGTACGGCTTCCGCAACGGAGAATTTCTATTCCGCCGAAGCCACTGTCGAACATTATTCCGCAAACCACAAACAGGTACAGCGGCAGATAGATGAATACGATATTCATCGGGTCGGTCAATATGAGAAAAAGCACTTCCATTGCTGAAAAAGTTACCATTCCTGCCATATCGACGTATTTATGGACGCTGACAACTGCCACAAAGGCGATTACCGCAAGGGCAAGGCACCATCTTGCCGCAGGGATATGCTCAGAAATGCTGAAACGCAGACCTCTCAATTTCATCTGCGGTCACCTGCCTTTCCGTAGAGGGTAAGCAGGGTTGCGCTTACCGTAAGGATAAAGGGCACAGCGAAACGCTGAAGTGTGATTTCTCCGCCGTAGATTGAGGGTGCTATATCGAGGGGCAGATAGAAGCGTTCAAGTTTAAGATGCGGGAAAGCGTAGATGCACAGCAGATAAAGCACCTGTGGCATTACGAGGGGCACGTAGCGATGGCGGTTTACAAATGTCAGACCGTAGGAAATTGCGGCGTAACCAAAACCGAAAGTAATAGGCAGGACAAGGCATTTTGCCGCAAAAGCAAAATCGGGCACTCCGCCTATGCAAAGGCACACCAGAAACAGCGCGAGCTGTGGGATAAGCAGGGCAAGTGCGCCTGAAATTCCGCTTGTAAGCAGACGTGCAAGCTGGTATCCGTTTTTGCGGAGTTTGATTGTCATAAGTGTTCCGAAACGGGTTTCCTTTTCCTGCATAATCATCACGGAGTAAGGCATTGCCGCAAGGACAGGTGCGGCAAATGGCAAAGCGAGGGCCTGTGCGCTTGTATACAATATTTCAGTTTCGCCTACTGTAAGATAGTACACCATTGCCCCAAAAAGCAAAATTGCGTTGAGCGCGATGCTTATAAAAAAGGCAGGCTCAGTTATTACACGCTTTAAGTCAGTTGACAAGAATTTCATCGTGCACCTCAGTTATTTCTGCAACAGTTGAATTTTCGATACGGAATTTTCTTGTGCAGAGGGAATCTATATCGTCGGTGATATGGCTGGCCAGGACAATTGTTGCACCCTGCTCGTTAAGCTCGGTGAAAAGTTTTCTGATTTCGGCAACAGACTCGGTGTCAAGGCTGTTCATCGGCTCGTCGAGGACAAGCAGTTCGGGCTTGTTCATTACCGCCTGGATTATTCCTAATTTCTGACGCATACCAAGAGAATATGTACGTACTCCACGTTTGTTCTTAGGGTCAAGTCCAAGTCTTGTCATAATGGCGCAGATTTCCTCGGTGGGAACAGGATTCACGCTCATTGAGTTAAGAATTTTCAGATTTTTCAAACCGCTGTAATGAGGAATAAAGCCGGGTGTTTCAATCATTACACCAAGCGACTCAAAAAAGCGGTTTTGCTTAGTAAGGTTTACTCCGTCAAAGGTTACACTGCCCTTATCCGGAACAAGCAGGCCTGTCATAAGCTTGAACACGACGGTTTTACCGCTTCCGTTTCTGCCGATGAAGCCGCACACCTCGCCCTTTTCTATTGAAAAGCTGACGGATTTCACCACGGGTGTTCCGTTGAAGCTTTTGCTCACATCCTGAAAACGTAGATAACTCATACGAAAAATCCTTTCATTTTTTCTACCTATTAGTATAGCTGTTTTCCCTATAAATGTCAACTTTGTAAATAAAAAGAGTACCTTGAAGGTACTCTTAATCGACATCAATTTTTATCTGTTCTTCTTCGTTTTCAAGTGCAAAGCCGATTATCCTTTGATAAAAGCCTGTAGGGTCAAGCATAATCTTGTCTTTGATAAGCTTTGCTTGGTCGTAATCGGGCGCATAGAGGGTAAGTCGCATCATATCAAAGCTTGTATCCTTGATTTTGCAGGTTACCTCACAACCATTCGGAACATCGGTAATTTCGATATCAGCTTCGTTTTCACGCTTGATACGTGCAAAATAATACATTGCTGTTTTAAGAAGCTTCTTACGGAAGTAATATGGTATGGAATCGTTGAAATACTCCGCACCGTATTTACCCTTTTCAGTAGCCTCTATATAGGTTTTTCCGTCACGTTCAACACGGATAAGCGACTCATTCTTTATCAGGTCACCCATTGCTTCGGTATAATAAAAATAGTTTATAATTTCGCTTTCCTGCACGATTTCATAAAGCTGTTCCTCGGTAACGGGATTTTTCAGCTTATCAAGGAGATAACACAGCATTACCTTTACATCGTGTGCAGAATACATTTCTATATTGTTGAATTCATTCATTATATATCTCCGATATGGTTTTACATCATATTGTCTATTTTACGGGTTCCCTTCGGAAGCTGAGCATCAAGCGGAAGATCCTCCATTTCCCAATTCTGTTCTTCGGGAACTTCACCGCTTTCCTTTTTCTCTTTCTGCTGACGCTTGATATACTCGCTTTTTTTGTAATACAGACCACTTGTATTGGCCATTGGTCTTGGCTCGTCAATTGCGATGATGAAGTTGGGATAACCCTCCTGCTTTGAAAGGTAGTCCTTTTCCTTATATAATCTCAGGATGTAGTCGGTAAGCCATATACCGTAACCGCCGTAAGCAATATGAATCAGCCCTTCAGGAAGGGTGCAATCACCTGTAATAATTCCCACAAGACCACATATTGCACCTGCTCCATAAATTGCATACAAAGCATACATCGGCTTTCTGTTTTTGAAGAAAGACGACAGGAATGTAAGCAAACCAATTACAAACAGATACGTCATAAGGAGATATGGTATTTCAAAATACAAGTCAGATTTTTTATCCGTACCGTTTGCATAGTTAAGGATTACCTGAGCAAAAAAAGCACTTCCACCTGCAAGCATCGCAAGTGTTCTGATAAAATTCCAAAGCAGCAGTACAATCCACACGCCTGCTGACGGAATCATTGCCATCAGAAATGTTTTTTTAAAATCTTTCTGCATTGTGTCATAGCGTTTTTTGTTAATGGTATATTCTTCTTCACGCTTGAGTGAAGGCATACAATCACCTCATGTTGTCATAAATCAAAAATTCGGATAGTTAAGCATATGAGAAAGAATAGCAAGATTTGCCGCCGCTTCAACACATGGGACAGCTCTCGGAACAACGCAAGGGTCGTGTCTGCCCTTGATTTCAAGAGTTTCATTTGTAAGTGCGCTGATATCAACTGTTTCCTGCGGTTTTGAGATAGATGGCGTAGGCTTGAATGCTACTCTGAACACGATTGGCATACCTGAGGAAATGCCGCCGAGGATACCGCCGTGGTTGTTTGTCTTGGTGAGTACGTGACCGTGCTCGTTGACATAGAACTCGTCGTTGTTCTGACTGCCGAGCATTTCAGCAACCTGGAAGCCTGCACCGAATTCGATACCCTTTACTGCTGGAATACCGAAAACGAGCTGTGCAATACTGTTTTCAAGTCCCTCAAAAATCGGTGAACCGATACCAGCAGGAACGTTTGTAATTACGCACTCAATAATTCCGCCTACGCTGTCGCCGGCTTCTCTTGCCTTTGCAATATCGGCAACCATAGCTGCACCCTTCTTATCGTTGAGGGTCGGGAATTTCTTATGGCGGAGAGCAACAATCTGTTCCTTATCCACCTCGCAGGGATTAAACTTTTCTTCCTTGATATTGTGCACCTGAAGAATATGTGCACCTGTATAGATACCTCTGCGCTCGAGAATCTGACCGCAGATTGAGCCTGCAAAACAAAGCGGTGCGGTAAGTCTGCCTGAGAAATGCCCGCCGCCTCTTACATCGTTAAAGCCCTTATAGCGGAGCGCACCTGTATAGTCAGCGTGACCCGGACGTGCAAGCTTGGAAAGGTTGCTGTAGTCCTGGGAGTGAGTATCTGTATTGTTGATGAAGGCAGCAAGAGGTGTGCCTGTAGTGTAGTTGTTATGGATACCCGAAAGGATATTTGGCATATCGCTTTCACGGCGAGGTGTGGAAGTAGCGTCCTTTTTAGGAGCACGTCTTGCCATAAAGTTACGGATTTCCTCGGGGTCGATGAATTCACCCGAAGGAAGCTTGTCAAGAACGACACCGATTGCGGGGCCGTGTGACTCGCCGAAAATTGATACGGTTAAATTATGATTCCAGAATGATGACATTTATTTTCAATCCTTTCAGCTCGGTTAATCAGCGATTTCTTCGTAGTTTCCGCCAAGTGAGGCAAAATCCTTCCAGAAATCAGGGTAGCTTTTTGTTACAGCTTCAGCGTCGGTAATTACGAATTCGCCGTCCGACATTGTAGATGCAATTGCCGCTGCCATAACGATTCTGTGGTCGTTGCAGCCGTTGATTGTTCCTGCGTGGAATTTTTCAATCGGAGCAATTTCCAGCGCATCGTCAAACACGGTTACCTTTCCGCCTACGGCGTTAAGTGCCTCAGCAATTGCGGCAAGGCGGTCGCTTTCCTTTATTTTAAGACGCTTTGCGCCAGTTATACGGCTTGTTCCATCACCGAAACAGCCAAGCACCGTCATAATCGGCACAAGGTCGGGAATATCGGAAACGTCAGCCTCAAACGGTTTAAGCTTTACATCGGAAGCATTTGTCTTATTATAACCCATTTTTTCAATTATTTCAAGAATTTTTTTATCACCCTGAACGGAAGCGGTATTGAGGTTATCCACAACGATTTCCGAGCCCAGAGCGTTTGCCACATAGAAGAAAGCCGCCTGAGAATAGTCGCCTTCAACCATACAGTCAACAGACTTGTATTTCTGTCCGCCCTTTATGCTGTACACGGGGTAGCCGTTTTCGACGGATAAGCCTATCCGACAGGATCAGTTATCGAAGTTAAGGGTGTTGTAGGTCTTGGTGCCGTCCTCGTTAACGACGGAGAGCACGCAAGCCGCCCAGTAGGACTTGCTGTTCCAGTTGCAGGCGGCGATCTCCATGGTGACCTCCTGGCCGGCAAACTCCTGCAGCCAGCCGTACTGGGCGGCGGAGGAGCAATACAGACGGATGGAGGTGGAGCCGTCGGTGAGGCT
>CALATN010000010.1 GCA_937891895.1 uncultured Clostridia bacterium | reverse complement strand
TCTTCTTGTCCTTGATGCCACAACAGGTCAGAACGCTGTAAATCAGGCTAAGCTTTTCAGCGAGGTTGCCGAAATTACAGGTATCGTTCTTACAAAGCTTGACGGCACAGCAAAGGGCGGTATCATCATCTCCATTCACCGTGAACTTGGTATCCCTGTAAAGCTTGTGGGCGTGGGCGAAAAGCTTGACGATTTGCAGGATTTCTGTGCACGTGATTTTGCGGATGCACTCTTTGAAACAGAAACAGATTTCGACTACAACTACGAGCGCCTTGACGATAAGAAGGAAGAACAAGAGGACGAAAAGGAAGACGAATCCGTGCTTGAAAAGGCAGAGGATTTCTTCGAGGATATGGGCGACAAGATTGAAGATGTTGCCGATAAGGTTGAAGATAAATTTGAAGAAATCGGCGATAAAATCGAAGACAAGTTCGAGGATATCGTTGACGATATAAAGGATAAGCTTGACGGCGAGGACGAGGCTGAAGAAGGCAAGGAAGAAACCGCTGACGAAGCTGAAAAGCCTGCCGAAAAGAAGGATTTGAAGAACGGCAAATTCGGTTTCCTGTTCAAGGAAATTTCCTTTGGCAAGAAGAAAAAGGCTGACGAAAACGAAGGCGAGGAATAATGAAATACATTTTTGCAAATGACCTGCGTAGTTTATCTTTTCACGATGCTGTTATCAAGGGGGTAAGCTTTGACGGTGCAGATATGCTTTGGAATGTTGACAAAATATATAACAGCAGCATAATCGGAGAAATATCAACAATACGTTTCTGCAATTTCTGCATTGAAAAAGCTGCTGACGCCGGATGGGAGCATTTCGCTGACGGTTGGGAAAATTACACCGATGACAGAAAGGATGAGGTTGTAATATTTCCTGATATTGAGTTGAAAAAATCTGAAATTGATGTGTTGATTGATGAAATCTGCAACGAAACACCTGTAATTTTATCTCTGAGTGATAGTAAGACACATTGCGGAAAAATGGTTGACGTTATGATTGATTTCAGAAAAGATATAAAGCTGTTGCGCAACAGTGCTGCAAAAATTAAAATAAGTTGTTCAAAAATAATTGTTGAATGGAATAAAGCATAAGGAGTATCCTATGAAAATAATTCTCGCATCAAACAACAAGAACAAGCTCCGTGAAATCCGTGAAATTCTTGAGCCTGCAGGCTTTGAGGTGGTTTCACAGGCGGAAGCGGGCGCTGATATAGAGGTTGAGGAAAACGGCAGGACCTTTGCCGAAAACGCTTTCCTCAAGGCAAAGGCTGTCTACGAAATGACGGGGCTTCCCGTGCTTGCTGACGACAGCGGACTTGAAATTGAAGCCCTTGACGGCGCACCCGGAGTTTACTCCGCACGCTATGCTCCCGAGGGACAGCGTAAGGCGAAAGTCCTTGCGGAAATGAAGGACGTGCCCGACGAAAAGCGTACAGCGGATTTTGCATGTTGTATCTGCTACATCGACGAAAACGGTGCGGAGCACTACTTCGAGGGTAAATGCTTCGGTAAAATCGGCTACGAAAACCGTGGTACAAACGGCTTCGGCTATGACCCGATTTTTATGTACGGCGACAAGTCCTTTGCCGAAATTTCCGCAGAGGAAAAGAACAAAGTAAGCCACCGTGCACTTGCTCTTAAAAAGCTGAAAGAATTTTTTGTGAAATAAGGAGAACAAAGCTATGAAACTGCTTGCCATAGACGGTAACAGCATTATGAACCGCGCATTCTACGGAATAAAAATGCTGTCCAACAAAAAGGGCATCTACACCAATGCCCTGACAGGATTTATGAATATCTACCTCGCTGTGGCAGGCGAGCTTGACCCAGACGGAGTAGCTGTTGCCTTTGACCTTCGTGCACCTACCTTCCGTCATAAAGCGGTTGCAAGCTACAAGGCTAACCGCCACGGTATGCCCGATGAACTTGCTCAGCAGATGCCGATGATCAAGGAATTGCTGACCGCTCTCGGCGCAAAAGTTATCGAGTGCGAGGGGTACGAGGCTGACGATATTCTCGGTACGCTCTCCAGGCTTTGTGACGACGAAAAGGGCGAGTGCTACATTCTCACAGGGGACAGGGACTCCCTCCAGCTTATTTCCGACAATACAACCGTACTTCTCCACACAACAAAGGGTACAGTTAAATATAACGAAGCTAAATTCACCGAGGACTACGGAATTGCACCAATCCAGCTTATCGACCTGAAAGCGCTTATGGGCGACAGTTCCGATAACATCAGCGGCGTAAAGGGTATCGGCGAGAAAACCGCTACCCAGCTTATCAAGGATTACCACACGATTGAGGAGCTTTACTCCGCACTTGAAAGCGGAAATGTAACCGCAACAAAATCCGTTATCACCAAGCTTGAAGCAGGCAAGGCGGATGCCGAGCAGAGCAAATGGCTTGCAACGATTGTAAAAAATGCGCCTGTTGAAACAGATATTTCCGCGTATAAAACAGGCGAGACTGACGAGGAAAAAATCTCTCAGCTTCTCACAAATCTTGAAATGTTCAAGCTTCTTGAACGCCTTAAAATCAAGCCTTCCGCAGTTGTTGAAGCGGCTTCCGAAACCGCTCCTACAGAGAAGAAGGAGTACACTGTTTCAGGCGAATTTTCAGGAGATATAACAGCACTTGAACAGGCAACTTTCATTATTAAAGATGATATTATGCACCTCACTTCCGAGGGGAAAATCTACACGGTTTTCGACAAGAAAACTCAGCTTGATTTTCTTTCTTCGCCGTGCAAAAAATACACAGCAAATGCAAAACCTGTGTACCGCTTCTGCCTTGAAAACGGCACAGAACTGAAAAATGTTGCCGCTGACGCAGATATACTGGGTTATGTTCTGAATACAAATTCCAATGAGTACACGACCGAAAGAATGTGTGCCGAGTACGGCTCACCTGTATATGAAGAACTTGGCGAATTTGCCGAAGTTGCGGCACTTGATACCCTTATTCCGACAATGCTTGCCGAAACTGAAAAGCAGGATATGATGTGGCTTCTGAACGAGGTCGAAATGCCACTGACAGAGGTGCTTGCGTCAATGGAGCACTACGGTGTAAAGGTTGACAGCGAGGGCATAAAGGCTTTCGGCGAACAGCTTAAAATGGATATGGACGGCCTTGAACAGCAGATTTATTTTATGGCAGGTCACAAGTTCAATATCGGCTCACCGAAACAGCTTGGCGTGGTGCTTTTTGAGGAGATGGGACTCCCCACAGGCAAGAAGACCAAAACAGGTTACTCCACCAACGCAGAGGTGTTGGAAAATCTCCGTGACAAGCACGAAATCGTGGACGCAATTCTTCAGTACCGCCAGTTTTCAAAGCTTAACTCAACTTACGTTGAGGGACTGCTGAAAGTTATCGCTGATGACGGCAGAGTTCATTCCGTATTCAAGCAGACCGAAACAAGAACAGGACGAATTTCCTCCGCCGAGCCAAACGTGCAGAACATTCCTGTGCGCACGGAGCTTGGCAGAAATATGCGTAAATTCTTTGTTGCCGACGAGGGCAAGGTGCTTCTCGATGCCGACTACAGCCAGATTGAACTGCGAATTTTATCCCATATGAGCGGCGACGCAAATATGCAGGACGGCTTCAACAAGGGAATGGATATCCATACCGCAACCGCCGCACAGGTTTTTGATATGCCTGCGGATATGGTTACTTCTGAAATGCGACGTGCCGCAAAGGCAGTAAACTTCGGTATTGTCTACGGTATCGGTGCATTCTCTCTTTCAAAGGATATAGGTGTTTCCGTTGCCGAAGCTGACCGTTATATAAAGAACTATTTTGCCAAATATCCGAACGTTCAGAAGTTTATGGAAACAACCGTTGACGATGCAAAGGAAAAGGGTTATGCTGTGACAATGTTTGGCAGAAGACGTCCAATTCCTGAACTGAAAAATTCCAACAAGAACATTCAGGCTTTCGGCAAGCGTGCCGCAATGAACGCACCTATTCAGGGCACGGCAGCTGACATAATCAAAATCGCAATGATAAAAGTATACAACCGACTTAAAGCAGAACAGCTTGAAGCGCGCCTTATTTTGCAGGTGCACGACGAACTGATTATCGAGGTAAGCGAGACTGACGCAGAACGTGCAGCGGCAGTTCTCGGCGAGGAAATGCGTAACGCAGTAAAGCTTGATATTCCGCTTACTGCCGATGTTGCAAAGGGTAAGACCTGGTATGAAGCGAAGGATTGATTGGCTCTGCACCATCGTAATCGAGTTCATTTTCTACAGCTTTATCGGCTGGACATACGAAACAATTCTCACATCAATCGTGTGGGGAAGGTTTGCGGAAAGAGGATGGCTTCATCTGCCTCTTTGCCCGATTTACGGTTTCTGCGGACTGGCAATTCTGCTGGTGCTTCATAAGGTGAAAAGCGTACCTCTTATTTTCCTTTTCGGAACGCTTTTTACAACAGCCGCCGAGCTTGCGGCTTCCTACATATTGGAGTTTTTTCTTGACAAGCCACTATGGGATTATGACAGCTGGGCACTTAATTTTGACGGACGTATTGCCCTCGGAAGCAGCCTGATTTTCGGTGTACTCTGCGTGCTTCTCGTCAAATCATTTCACACTGCGGCAAAGTATGCTACCGATAAAATGAGCAGTACGGCAAAGCGTGTTACAGCGGCGGTAATGCTTGGTGCGATAGCGGTTGATGTTTTGATATTATTGTAATGCTATTTATCATTTTTGTGAGGTGAATAGATATAAAAAATTTAGTAGTATTAAGTGCGGCTTGCGGAGTTGGCAAATCCACAATAAAAGACGTATTGAACGAAAGCAATATATCAGATAACTATGTTTGTATTGATACCGATGAAGTCGGGATAAATTGGTGGGATTACGCAGGAACGGAGAACGAGAATAAATTCAGTGATGATTGTCTTGCTGAGGCAGTCAGAATGTCGGAAGATAAAAATCTGATTTTTGTTACGTGTATGAACCCATATGATTTCTATGGCAAAGTTAGTATTCCAAAAGAAATTACATCAACATTTTTTATTGGAATGACTTGTTCTGATGAGGAAATTACCAAAAGACTCAAAGCACGTCCTGAAGAAAGAATGTGCGGTAGTGACGAATTTATTGCAGGACAAATTCAGTATAATAACTGGTTTAAGAATAATGCGGGTAAATTTCAGTTCTACGTAGATAACACTGATAAAACAGTTGCCGAAACAGCAGCAGAAATATCAGAATTTATAAAAGCTATAGGATAGTTTCAAATGCTATCGTGACACTTTAAGGAGTGGTATCTTGGTAAGCAAGTTAAAATACGGAAACACGAACACCTATTTTATCCGTGGGACAAAGGGAAACATACTTGTTGATACGGATTATGCAGGTACGCTTCCGTCATTCTACAAGGAAATCAAGAAGTACCACATCGAAATCAAGGATATTACCTATATTTTGGCAACCCACTATCATCCCGATCATATCGGTCTTGTAAGTGAACTTATTAAACAAGGTGTAAGGCTTATCCTGATTGATACACAGAAACAGTATGTGCACTTTTCAGATGAGATTTTCGCAAGGGACAAGCGATTGAATTACGAGCCAATTGATATAGAAAATGCAGTATGTATCAGCTGTGAGGAAAGCAGAAAATTTCTTCATAGCGTAGGCATAGACGGCGAAATTATTTCTACCGCAAGCCACAGTAACGACAGCATTTCGGTTATGCTTGACATCGGCAATTGTTATGTCGGTGATTTGGAGCCGATAGATTATCTTGCCGCATATGACGACAATACCAAACTTGAAAAAGACTGGAAGCTTATTATGAGCTATAATCCTAAGACCATTTATTATGCACACGCAAATGAAAAGATATTGACCTGATTTAAATAAAAGGGGTGCTTTCGTGAAATCAACACTATACAGCATACTGCTGATTTTCATATCACTTTCAATGCTTGGTTTTGTCCTGTACACGGTTTACCCCTGTTTTGACAGCAACACGCCGAGTACAGTTTCGGCACGGGTTGACGAGCTTATACGGGAAATCCCTGTTGACGAAACAAGCGACGTAAAATTTATAAAGGTAAGCTATGAGATTGGTCTGCATAAGTACAAAAAAACACTTTCCCACGAGCATTATTACACGGGACTTGACGTAGGCGACACAATCGAGGTTTCGCACCACAAGAAATCCCTGAGTGATTTTTCGACAGCGATGAGAGTTGAACTTGTACTGTTAAGCATAGGCGGGGTAATTATTATGGCTTATGCAGTATCGGGGATGGTTTCAACAACCAGAAAAAGCCGCAGATATGACATTTCAAAGACGGAAGAAATCAAGGAATATATCTTAGATGAACTTGCAAATTTTGATATTTCGGAAGAAAATATATCAAAGATATTTTTTAATGACAAATTGAATTGTATGGGTACTTTTGTGTATTTCAAAAACAATAAATATTTTTTGAAATATATAGGATTACGAGAGGCAGAATGTTCTGAGTATTCCTTTGATAAAAAAGAAGAACTTTTGGAAATGCTTAGAAATGAATTTGTTTAAAAGCATATTATGCTTACTGTTAACCGAAAGGAAACACCAATTTGGAACACATCTACATCAAAAACATAAAAATAGAAAAAACAGCCGCACTTGCCCCTATGGCATCGGTTGCGGACAGAGCATACCGTGCGCTGTGCAAGGAAAACGGCTGTGCATATATGGTGTCGGAAATGATTTCCGCAAAGGGACTCTGCTACTCCGACCGCAAAACCGAGGAGCTTTGCACCGTTATGGATTACGAGCGCCCATACGCTCTACAGCTTTTCGGCAGCGAGCCTGAATTTATGGCAGAAGCGGCAAAGCGACTTATGGTGTACAAGCCCGACATTATTGATATAAATATGGGTTGCCCGGTGCCTAAGGTTGCGGGCAACGGTGCAGGCAGCGCGCTTATGAAAGACCCCAAGCTTGCGGCTGAAATTGTTGAAGCAACGGTGAAAGCTGTACCTGTTCCCGTTACGGTAAAATTCCGCAAGGGCTGGGACGAGAACAACGTCAACGCCGTTGACTTTGCAAAGGCAATGGAGCAGGCAGGTGCGGCGGCTGTTGCGGTGCATGGCCGTACAAAAAATCAGATGTATCACGGTAAGGCTGACTGGGAAATTATCCGCAGGGTCAAGGAAGCCGTGCAGATTCCCGTCATCGGAAACGGTGACGTAAATTCCCACGAAACAGCGGCGGCAATGTACAGGGAAACAGGCTGCGACCTTGTTATGATTGGACGCGGCAGCTATGGCAGACCGTGGCTTTTCGGACAAATCAGACACTACATTGAAACAGGAGAAATTCTCCCCGAGCCAACTCTTGAACAGCGACTCGAAATGATGTGCAGACAGGTTGAGCTTGCGGTGAAATATAAGGGCGAGCGCATCGGAATGAGCGAGGCACGCAGACAGTGTGCGTACTACTTAAAGGGTATGCCCGGGGCGGCTGAGCTGAGAAACCGCTGTGGAAAATTAAGCAGTATCGACGATTTGCGTGAGCTTTGTGATGAGGTTGCAAAAAGAAATAATGAGTGATATAATAATCAGAAAAGCGGCGGCGGAGGACGTCCCCGCAATTGCCGAAATTGAAAAAGCAAGCATACCTCAGCCCTGGAGCGAGGCGGCTTTTGCAGACGCGCTTACACAGGAAAATGCGGTAACCTTGGTTGCCGAAGCTGACGGCGAAATTGCAGGCTTTATTACAGGTGTTTTCCTTTTCGACAACGCTGATATCTATAGTGTTGCAACGGCTGAAAAGTATCGCAAAAAAGGCATAGGAAGAAAGCTTCTGCAAGCCTTTTTCGATACGCTTCCAAACGAGGTTGAAACCGTGGGGCTTGAAGTCCGTGAAAGCAACTTGGCGGCAATTTCGCTGTACGAAAAAAGCGGATTTGAGCGTGTTGGTATGCGTAAGAATTTTTACGAACAACCGAGAGAAAATGCAGTTTTATATACAAAACAATTGAGTAAATAAGGATAGATTTATTATTCCGAAAGGATTGAAAAATATGAAAATTCTTGCAATAGAAAGTTCCTGCGACGAAACAGCCGCAGCGGTTGTTGAGGACGGAAAGAAAATCCACTCAAACATCGTTGCCTCCCAGATTGAGGAGCATAAAAAATTCGGCGGAGTTGTCCCCGAAATTGCGTCACGACGTCATTGTGAAAATATCCTCGACGTCGTCCAGCGTGCACTTGAAGAAGCAAACTGCACACTTGACGATATCGATGCTTTTGCAGTAACCTACGCACCGGGACTTATCGGCGCACTTCTCGTCGGTACAAGCTTTGCTAAGGGACTTGCAATGGCAACAGGCAAGCCGCTTATCCCAACACATCACATAGCGGGACATATCGCCGCAAATTACTTAACAAGCGCAGAAAGTGACGAACCGCTGAAACCGCCTTATCTTTGCCTTGTGGCAAGCGGCGGACACTCCCACATTATCGAAGTGCTTGACTACACAAAATTCCGAGTAATCGGAAGAACACGTGACGATGCCGCAGGTGAAGCATTCGACAAGGCGGCAAGAGTCCTCGGCTTCCCGTATCCGGGCGGCGTTCATATCGACAAGGCGGCCAAGGAGGGCAACCCGAATACCTACAAGCTTCCGCATCCTAAGGTAACAGGAAGCGAGTTCGATTTCTCTTTCTCGGGACTCAAAACCGCCGTGATAAATATTGCCCATAACGCTGAACAAAAGGGCGAAACCGTGAACAAGAACGACCTTGCGGCAGCTTTCCAGAAAACAATTTCCGAAATTCTCGTTGAGAGAACAATCGGTGCGGCAAAGGCATACGGCTATAAAACCGTTGCGCTTGCAGGGGGCGTTTCCGCGAACTCCGCGGTGCGAGGTCTGCTTGAAAAGGAATGTAAGAAAAACGGCTTCAAGCTTTATATGCCTGCAATGTTCCTTTGCGGCGACAATGCGGCAATGATAGGCTGTCAGGCTTATTACGACTACCTCGCAGGCAGACGTGCAGACGAAAGTCTTAATGCGGTTGCAACGCTTTCACTTGACGATATTTCGGTAAAGTAAAGGGTGACGTAAATGTTTTACAACGCAAAAGAGGGTACATTGACAACTGACAATATGCATCTTGACTATATTACCTTTGGTAATGGCGATAAGCCCCTTGTTCTGATACAAGGACTGAACACTCGTGGAATTAAGGGTGCATCGGTTTCGCTTGCGTATATGTTCCGTATTTTTACAAAGGAATATAAGGTGTATATTTTTGACCGAAAGGAAAATATCCACGAGGGATATACCGTAAGGGACATTGCAAAGGACGTTGCGGAGGCAATGGACAAACTGAATATAACAAAGGCAGACGTTGTTGGTGTGTCACAGGGCGGAATGATTTCACAGTATCTTGCAATTGACCGACCTGACCTTGTGAACAAACTTGTGCTTTGCGTAACGCTTTCCCGCAACAATGAAGTTGTTAAAACAGTTGTGAGCAATTGGATTAAAATGGCTGAAAAAGGCGATGTGAAAACCTTTGTAAAGGATATGGCTGAGAAAATGTATTCCGAGGAGTACGTTAGACGATATAAGCTTTTTATGCCGCTTCTTACAATAATGCAGAAGCCTAAAGACGTAAAGCGTTTTATAACTCTTGCGAAAGCCTGTCTTACCTGTGAAGCCTATGACGAGCTGGATAAAATCAATTGTCCCGTGTTTGTGCTTGGAGGAAAAAAGGATAAGGTTGTCACTGGGGAAGCTTCCGAAGAAATTGCGGAGAAGCTGAACTGTGAGATTTATATGTATGAAAATCTGGGGCATTCTGCATACGAGGAAGCAAAGGATTTCAACAGCAGAATATATGAGTTCCTTAATAAGTAACTCCATTTTGAAAGGACATTATTATGAAAACAGCAAAATTCATATCATTACTTTTATGTGCATTTCTATTGACAGCCTGTGCGCAGGAAGATGATAAAACAGTGACAGAGACAATATCAGAAACCATTCCTTTCGAAGCAGGTGCTGAAGAAAAAGTCAAATTATACATTGAATATGTAAAAGAAAATCACAGTGCAGATATGGACTATGAACTGATTTTCCTCAACGTAGATAATGACAATGAAACAGAAATGATAATGACAACCTCATATAGCAATACACATTGCGTTTCAGACCTTTATGATATTGATAACAGTGGTGTATATGAGAAAATACGGGATTTTAATAATGCTGCAACAGATTATCTCGTGCTGGCAAAATGCCGTGGGATAAACGAACAGGATTTTTTGGTGAGCTTTGACAGAGACCGTATAAGCTATGTACCTGTTGACAGTACCGATGGAATGCATAATCTTTTTTTAGACGCTTATTTCGATAAAGGAAGTCCCGAAACGGCAGTAAAGATTTATGAGGTTTCTGACTATGTTTCTGAGTGTATGGGGAAAAGCTTTGAGCATATTACAATTGAAGGCGTAACAGCTGAAAATCTCGTTACCGAAGATGTGTATAACAAAATGCTTGAAACGTTCAAGCAATCTGTTGAGTTTATTCCGACGGATGTGAAGCGTGTCAAATTAACATCTGAACAGCTTGATACGCTGTCTGCTGATGAAATATATAATATGATTGCAGACAGCATCCTTGCAATGAGTTTTACTGACTTTGAAGAGCCGTTTGTGTGGTTAAAAGGAGTGCTTGAGAAAGCAATCAGCGAAACAAATACCGATTTAAACAGAAATCCAACATCGACAATCCTTGCTTACGGCGATATAAACCGTGACGGCGAAAACGAGTTCTTTATAGGTAATTGGAACGTATCGGTAACTTCTTCACTCTGCAAATTCAGATTGTTTTCAGAAGACGGAATACAGCTTGTTGACAGTGAATTTTATTCAATGGACAATACTCCGTTTTCAGCCGTTTACTACGACGCCGAAAACGAAATTTATATAGCCGAAAATTCATATTTTCTGAAAGATACCGACGGTGCAGAAATTCAGCGTGTTCAGCGGCTTGTGTACAACGAAGCAAAGTGGAATATAGAAACGGAGGACATTGACTCAACTACGGTTCAAGCACATATGGGAGAACAGATTGATGTTGATTTTTCTGTAATTAAAATCAGCGACATCAATGATATTGACAAGGTACTTGAAGGTATAAATGATAAAATTATTCCTCAGGCTCTTGCATCTGACGACACCGCAAACCCGTTAATCTTCATTGAAACGCAAACTCCCTGCGACCCCGATACAGAGCTGCAGATGGATTTTGAGTACGCTTCAACCCTGCTTCACGACGAGCTTGAAGCAGACGGAAAATTCCCCGAGGGTGCAATAATACTTGACGACGGTGCATACAAAATCAACGGAACGATATATCATTGCCTTGCGGTTTGTTCCGACAACGGCGAAAACATCTCCCGTATGGGAAATTTCTGCGTGAGCGATATTGACAGAACAGCGGTTTATATATGCTTCGACCCGACTATCGACAGGCTTGGCATGTTTGCTGATTACGCAGGTGAAATTGATGAAAATGACGGAAGAACACGATTGATAATGCTGACAGGTGCAATACAAGTTTCTGAAACAGAACCTTCTGTCAGCGAGGACACCTCCGCAATTTCCGAAGAACCTGTTGACAAAAGCTATATCATTACTGACAATGCTGAAAATCTGACCATTGAAAAGCTTTATCTACTTATCGACAAAGCTGAGGAATATATGCTTGACGGCGAGGAATTCTATGCCTTTGAGTATGCCTCTGCTGATGAGTTCAGAACAGCTGCCGAGGATTATTCCAATTCTGAAAAAGAAAAATATAAAGAAGTTTTCACAGACGCTTTTATAAGTTCAATTCCAACCTGTGACAATGATGAGTATTTTCTTTTTTCAGCAGGAAATATCAGCACAAGCGAATACGGAACAGGTCTGAACAGGGGAATTGACGCAGCTTATCAGATAAGTGATTGGCAGATTGAGGTTGTATCGGAAACAGAGATCAAGCTTGTTCATCAGGCATTTTACTCTATGCATCCCGAAGCAACTGAGGGTGACGAAGCTGTTTATTTTAAAGAACACGTTTTGCTCAACCAATCTGATGACAGCGTACACGAATTAAGAAGCGACGGAACAAGAAGCGAACGGCTTGAAACGTACACCTATACACTTTTATGGGAAGATAACCAATGGAAATTTGAAAATTTTGCATTGTGGAATTAAAGAAAGGATAGATTAAAATGTTAAACAGCAAACAGAGAGCAAAGCTCAAAAGCATAGCTTCAACAGAGGATACAATTCTTCAGGTCGGCAAGAACGGCGTAATTGATACACTCGTTGTTCAGGTAAACGATGCACTCAAGGCACGTGAGCTTATCAAGATGAAGGTGCAGGAAAACTGTATGCTTTCACCTGCCGAGGCTGCAAATGAGCTTGCAGAAAAGACAAAGTCCGAGGTTGTACAGGTTATCGGCAGCAAGTTCGTGCTTTTCAAGCGCAACCCGCAGAACCCGAAAATCGACCTGAAAACAAAGTAATGAACAGGGCAATTTTCGGCGGAAGCTTTGACCCCGTGCATAAGGGCCACGTCAATCTCGTTCAGCAGATTTACGACAAGACCGAGCTTGACGAAATAATCATTATGCCAACGGCAATTTCGCCCTTCAAGCAGAATATGGAGCGCAAGCCAGCTTTGGCGGAGGACCGCCTTGAAATGTGCAGACTTGCCTTTGCGGATATGAATTTCGTAACCGTCAGCGATTACGAAATCTCGCTTTCAGAGGTAAGCTATACCGTGAACACAATCCGCTATTTTCACACGCTTTATCCCGACGACAACCTGTTTTTCATCATGGGCAGCGATATGCTTCTTTCGTTTGAGCGCTGGAAGAATTTTGAGGAAATTCTCTCAATGTGTACGCTCATTGCCGCATCCCGTGAGGACGGCGAAACGGATATGGACGAGCTTGAAGCACAGGCTGAAACCTTGCGCAGATACGGAAATGTAATGCTTTTGCGTACGGACGCATATGAGGTTTCGTCAACAGAGATACGTGAAAAAATCAAAAATAATTCCGATATATCTTGCTATGTGCACGAAAATGTAGTAAAATATATTCTGGAGAACAAGCTCTATACCGACTAAAGGGGGATTTTCCTATGTGTTCCGCTGCTGAAATTACCGATATTCTGGAAATAAGGCTGTCAAAAAAACGCTTTCAGCATAGCCTTAACGTTGCGGATGAGGCAAAAAAGCTTGCCGAAAAGTATGATTATCCCGACAAGGAAAAGGCCTACCTGACGGGACTTCTCCACGATATCTGCAAGGAAATTCCGAAGGAAGAACAGCTTGAAATGGTGAAGAAATCAAAGCTGGATGTTTCTGGGGTTGAGCTTGGTACACCGCCGCTTTTTCACGCCGTGGCAGGCGCGTGGTACGCTGAAAACGTGCTGAATATCCACGACGACGATATGCTTAATGCAGTGCGTTATCATACTGTCGGACGAGCAGGAATGAGCAAGCTGGAGAAGATAATTTACCTTGCTGACCTTATTTCCGCCGACCGTAACTATAAAGATGTTAACAAAATGAGAAAGCTTGCCTATCAGAGTCTTGACAAGGCAATGCTTGAAGCGCTGAAATTCTCGGTAACGGACGTTGTTGCGAAAGGCTCAATGCTCCCGCACCACACAATCGAAGCGTACAATTTTTATATAACCGAAAAGAAAAAGGAAAAAGAAAGGATTGAAGTATAAATGACACAGGAAGAGCTTATTGCTTCTGCGGTAAAGATTCTCGACAGCAAGAAGGCAGAGGATATCCGCGTTATAAAGATAGGGGACTTGACAATTCTTGCCGATTATTTTATAATTGCAGACGGTACGTCCTCAACACAGACAAAGGCGCTGGCTGACGAGGTCGAATTCCGACTCAAGCAGCAGGGCAGAGAGCCTAAGCAGGTTCAGGGCAACAACGGTTCAAACTGGATTATCCTCGATTACTCCGACGTTGTAATCCATATTTTCTATAAGGAAACCCGTGATTTCTATAACCTTGAACGTCTTTGGAGTGATGGCGAGGATATTGATATTTCCAAATATATTGACTAAACTTGAAATGTAAGAGGTAACAGCAATGAATAACAATTATGATATGGACGAAATTGAAATGCCTGTTCTTGAAAGTCTTGACGGCAGCGAATTGAAGGAAGAGCCGGTACCGGCTGAGTACAAGGAATTTGTAATTCCCGAAAAAACAGTTCCGCAGGAGCCTGCGGCACCAAAGAATGTTACATCAAATATGGGCGGCTATGAGGCGCGTCAGGAAAGCTTTTTTGCTGCAAATTATAACGAGGAAGAACTGCTGAATCGTGAGAGTGGTGAAAAGATAGTAAAGGCAATCTGCATTTTTATGGTTGCTTCATCAGTACTGTCGATGTTCCTGTCGTTCGGTGGGCCTTCAATTGTAACAAACGGCACAAGAATATGGCTTATACACAAGTTCTACAAGGGCGGCTTCCTGCCGTGGCTTGCGCTGACAATAATGAATGTGCTGACAGCAATAGGATTTTTTACTATTATCAGCAAGGTTGAACTGCTTGCAAAATTTGGATTTGTTTCAAATCCTGAATTGCTCCAGTTTGTATATGCTGTTTTTGGAATAGGCTACCTTCTTGTAGCATTTCTTATGGTTTTTGATAAGCGTATCAAAAGCTACTGTACCTAATAAATAAGCGGATCAACCGCACTAAATAAAGCAAAGGAATGATTTTTGTGGAAAGATACGATCATACCGCCATTGAAAAAAAATGGCAGGAATACTGGGAGAAAAACGAATGCTTCAAAACCGATGTATGGGATTTTTCCAAGCCTAAATATTATGTGCTTGATATGTTCCCGTATCCATCAGGTGTAGGACTTCACGCAGGTCACCCTGAGGGCTACACAGCAACTGATATTGTTTCCCGTATGAAGAGAATGCAGGGATATAACGTGCTGCACCCAATGGGCTACGACTCCTTCGGACTTCCTGCAGAGCAGTATGCCGTTACAACAGGTAATCACCCTAACGGCTTCACACAGGAGAACATCAAGACATTTTCAAAGCAGCTCAAAGAGCTTGGCTTTGACTATGACTGGTCAAAGATGATTGCAACCTCTGACCCGTCATTCTACAAATGGACACAGTGGATTTTCAAGCAGCTCTATCTTGATGGTTATGCAAAGTATGTTGATATGCCTGTAAACTGGTGTGAGGAACTGGGTACAGTTCTTTCAAATGACGAGGTAATCGACGGCAAATCCGAAAGAGGCGGATATCCTGTTGTAAGAAAGAATATGAAGCAGTGGGTTATCGACCAGCCTGCTTTTGCTGAAAAGCTTCTTGAAGGTCTGGAGGAAATCAACTGGCCTGAATCCACAAAGGCAATGCAGCGCAACTGGATCGGCAAATCAACAGGTGTTGAGGTTAAGTTTGACATTGTCGGCGGCGGCGAATTCAGCATTTATACAACATGTATTGAAACAATCTACGGTATCACCTTTATGGTGCTCGCTCCTGACGGAGAAATTGTAAAAACACTTATGCCCCGTATTACAAATAAGGATGAGGTTCAGGCATATATCAACGAAACACTTAAAAAGAACGATATGGACCGTACAGAGCTCAACAAGACCAAGTCAGGCTGTGAGCTTAAAGGTGTAACATGTATCAACCCTGTCAACGGCAAGGAAGTAAGAATGTTCATCGGTGACTTTGTTCTTGCAAGCTACGGCACAGGTGCAGTTATGGCTGTTCCGTCCCACGACCAGCGTGACTTTGAATATGCAATCGCACATAATATCGATATGATACAGGTTATCGACGGCGAAGGCGTTGACGTTTCCGAAAAGGCTCTCGAAAAGGGCAGCTATCTCGGAAAGGGCTTCAAGCTTATCAATTCAGAGGAGTTTACAGGCCTTACAGTCGAGGAAGCGAAGGAAGCTATCACAGTAAAGCTCGAAAAGATGGGTGTAGCAAAGCGTACAACAAACTATCATTTCAGAGAGTGGATTTTTGCACGTCAGCGTTACTGGGGTGAACCTGTTCCTGTTGTTCATACAGAGGACGGTAAGATTCATGTCCTTGCAGACGAAGACCTGCCGCTTATCCTTCCTGAGCTGGAGGACTACAAGGGTAAAAACGGTAAGGCACCTCTTGAAAATGCAACTGAATGGAAAAACTACGATGAAAACGGTGTAAAAGGTCTCAGAGAAACTTCCACAATGCCTGGTTCTGCAGGTTCAAGCTGGTATTATTTCCGCTATATCGACCCGAACAACGACAAGCAGTTTGCTGACCCTGAGCTGCTCAAGCACTGGATGCCTGTAGACCTTTATGTAGGCGGTCCTGAGCATGCTGTAGGACACCTTATGTACTCAAGAATCTGGAACAGATACCTTTACGATAAGGGCCTTGCACCTACCAAGGAGCCGTTCAAGAAGCTGGTTCACCAGGGTATGATTCTCGGCGAAAACGGAATTAAAATGGGTAAGCGTTTCCCTGAATTCGTTATCAACCCAAGTGATATCGTAAGGGACTACGGCGCAGATACACTCCGTCTGTATGAAATGTTCATGGGTCCTCTTGAAGTTTCAAAGCCTTGGAGCAACGCGGGCGTAGAGGGTGCAAGAAAGTTCATTACAAGAGTATGGAATTTCTTTGCTGAAAGCAAGAATCTTACCGATGAAAATGACGGTACACTTACAATGGTATACCATCAGACAGTTAAAAAGGTTACAGAGGATTTTGAAGCACTTGCTTTCAATACAGCTATCAGCCAGCTTATGATATTTATGAATGCTGCATACAAGGCAGAAAAGTGTCCTAAGGAATATGCTGAAGGCATTGTAAAGCTCCTTTCTCCTATTACTCCGCACGTCTGCGAAGAAATCTGGAGCATTTTCGGCCACAACGATACCATCGCATACGAAAGCTGGCCTGTATATGACGAAAAGGAACTCGTAGTCGATACAATTGAAATTGCTGTTCAGGTCAACGGCAAGATCAAGGCTAAGATTATGATTCCTGCCGAAGCTGAACAGGCTGAGGTTCTCGGTATTGCAAAGGCAGACGAAGCTGTTGCTTCCGCAATTGACGGAAAGAACATCGTAAAGGAAATCTACGTTAAGGGCAGACTTGTAAATATCGTTGTAAAGTAACTGTATTTATATAACCTGACCGAAAAATGTTAAGTTTTTTTGTTGAGTTTTTTTGAAATTACTCTTGACAACAATACGGTGTATACGGTATAATAAAATAGTTATATCTTGTATATAAACCTCTGCCTCATGGCAAAGGGAGGGAATTAAATTGGCAGAAATTCGTGTTGGTAAAAACGAATCTTTGGATACCGCTCTCAAGCGCTTCAAGAGAAGCTGCGCAAAGGACGGCGTTATCGCTGAAGTTCGTAAAAGAGAACACTATGAGAAGCCTTCGGTAAAGCGTAAGAAGAAGTCCGAAGCTGCTCGTAAGCGTAAGTATTAATTGTTAATTATTAACGCTTAATTGCAAGAAAGCGGGCAGAATAAAATCTGTCCGCTTTTAAATTATCCGTAAATATTGCTTTTACGGCGGAAAAAATGTGAAAAACACTTGCATTATTGCAAAATATATAGTAAAATATATATGAGCATAATTGCTAAATCGTGCGATGTACGATTGCGAAAAAAATTACAAGGATGGTTTATTTATGATTACAGCAGGCGATTTCAGAAACGGCGTTACTTTTGAAGAAGACGGCAACGTTTTGCAGGTAGTTGAATTCCAGCACGTTAAGCCGGGTAAGGGCGCTGCTTTCGTAAGAACAAAGATTAAGAACGTTATCACAGGCTCCGTTATTGAAAAGAGCTACAACCCTTCCGCAAAGTTCCCAACAGCTTTCGTTGAAAGAAAGGATATGCAGTATTCCTACACAGACGGCGAGCTCTACTACTTTATGGACCCTGAAACATTCGAGCAGGTGCCAATCAGCTCCGCTGAACTTTCTGACAACTTCAAGTTCGTTAAGGAAGAAATGATGTGTAAGGTTTGCTCCTACAAGGGCAAGGTTTTTGCAGTTGAACCACCAAACTTCGTTGAACTCCAGATTGCTCACACAGAACCAGGCGTTGCTGGTAACACAGCTACTAACGCTACAAAGCCTGCTACAACAGAAACAGGCGCAGAAATCAAGGTTCCTCTCTTCATCAACGAAGGTGAAATGGTAAGAATCGACACAAGAACAGGCGAATACATGGAAAGAGCATAATTGCCCTTCCATACACATAAAATAATTATTAAGTCCGAAAAGGAGGATTAACCTATGAAGCTTGGTGAAAAGGTAGCATACCTCAAGGGCCTTATGGAAGGTCTCGAAGTTGGCGAATCCACAAAGGAAGGCAAGATTCTTGCTGCAATGGCTGACATTCTTCAGGACATTGCTCTCACAGCTGAGGATATGCAGGATCAGATTGACGAAATCGTAGAGGTTGTTGATACAATCGATGAGGATCTCGGCGAAGTTGAGCGTGATTTCTATGAAATCGACGACGATTATGATTGCTGCGACGACGATTGCTGCTGCGATGATGATGATTGCTGCTGCGACGACGAATACGATGAATATTTCGATGACGAAGATGACGACGAGCTTTACGAGGTTGTTTGCCCAAGCTGCGGCGACACAATCTGCCTTAACGAGGGCATGCTTGAGGAAGGTTCTATGAACTGCCCCGGCTGCAACGAGCTTCTCGAATTTGATTTCGACGAAGAGGACGAAGAAGCTGGCGAATAATCGTCATAAAAACAACGATAAATCGTTGTTTCAATTAAATAGCAACTGTTTCAGGGCGAGGTGAAATTCCTCACTGGCGGTAAAAAGAACAAATCGGAGATTTGTTCTTTGAGTCCGCGAGCGAAGCGAAAGCTTTGTTGATTTGGTGAAATTCCAAGACCAACGGTATAGTCCGGATGAAAGAAACAAACGCATTATGCAATAATTTTGCGCGAGTACGCCTGTGGAATGTTTTCCGCAGGCGTTTTTTCCTGTAAAATAAGTGGCAAGCGCCACTTACGGTTGCACTTAATAAATTTATTTATGGAGGTAATCTTATGGAAAACTCACTCAAAAAATCAAACCGTATGGACACAAAGAAAATGGTTGTTCTGGCAATGATGACAGCAATCGCTTATGTTGCCGTGTTCATTTTCAGAATACCTGTTGTTCTGTTCCTCAAATACGAGCCAAAGGACGTAATCATCACAATCGGCGGATTCCTTTTCGGGCCGCTTGCATCAATGCTTATGTCTGCGGTTGTGTCACTGGTTGAAATGGTAACAATCAGCGGAACAGGTCCAATAGGCGCATTGATGAACTTCCTGTCAACTGTTTCATTTGCTTGTACAGCGGCAATCATTTATAAGAAAGTACATACAATCACAGGTGCAGTAATCGGACTCGTAACGGGTTCGGTTGTTATGGTCTGCATAATGCTTGCGTGGAATTACCTTATTACTCCTCTTTATATGGAAACACCGAGAGAGGCTGTTGCAGAAATGCTTGTTCCCGTTTTCCTGCCGTTCAATCTGCTTAAAGCGGTGCTGAACAGTGCTATCACAATGCTTCTCTATAAGCCGTTGTCTACGGTTATGCGTAAGGCACACGTTCTTCCAGAGAACGCTTCAGCAACAACAGAAGGCAGCCACATAAAGCGTTACGCTTTTGTGTATGTTATTGCAGCTTTCGTTATTGCAACCTGTGCGGCAGTAATTTATTTCTGGAACAAATAATTTCCTGTTGACAAATAGCGACAATCGTGCTATACTTATATTGTTAATTGAATAACCCTTATCAAGAGTGGCGGAGGAACTGGTCCTGTGAAGCCCGGCAACCTGATTGCAAATAATGAATTTGCTTGCAAAAAAGGTGCTAAATCCTGCGGAATTATCCGAGAGATGAGGAATTTTTAAGAGTAAAAATTCACAGCGCTTGGAGTAGTTTCCGAGCGCTGTTCTTGTTTAAATCAAAAGAAAGGATTGATTAAAATGGCAAAAATGCTTTTCACATCTGAATCAGTAACAGAAGGTCATCCTGACAAAATCTGTGACCAGATTTCCGACGCAGTTCTTGACGCTATCCTCGAACAGGACCCTATGGGACGTGTTGCCTGCGAAACTGCAACAACAACAGGTATGGTGCTCTGTATGGGCGAAATCACAACAAACTGCTATGTTGATATTCCAAGAATCGTAAGACAGGTTGTTATCGACATCGGTTATGACCGTGCAAAGTACGGCTTCGATGGCCACACTTGCTCCGTTCTCCAGTCTATCGACGAGCAGTCTTCCGACATCGCTATGGGTGTTGACGAGGCACTCGAACACAAGGCAGGCGAAAGCAACGACGATATGTCCACAGGCGCAGGCGACCAGGGTATGATGTTCGGTTACGCTTGCAACGAAACTCCTGAGCTTATGCCTATGCCTATCTCCCTCGCTCATAAGCTTGCTAAGAAGCTTACTGACGTAAGAAAGACAGGCGTTCTCCCTTACCTCCGTCCTGACGGAAAGACACAGGTTACTGTTGAATATGAGGACGGAAAGCCTGTAAGAGTTGATACAATCGTTGTTTCTTCTCAGCACGCAGCAGAGGTTTCCCTTGAAAAAATCCGTGAGGATATCATCGAAAAGGTTATCAAGCCAATCGTTCCTGCTGAGCTTCTCGTTGATACAAAATATTTCGTAAACCCAACAGGACGCTTCGTAATCGGCGGTCCACAGGGCGACAGCGGTCTTACAGGACGTAAGATTATCGTTGATACATACGGCGGTTATGCTCGTCACGGCGGCGGTGCATTCAGCGGTAAGGATCCGACAAAGGTTGACCGTAGTGCCGCTTATGCTGCAAGATACGTTGCTAAGAATATCGTTGCAGCTGGTCTCGCTGAAAAGTGCGAGGTTGAGCTTGCTTACGCAATCGGCGTAGCAAAGCCTGTTTCCATCATGGTTGATACATTCGGCACAGGCAAGGTTGCTGACGATAAGCTTGCAGAAGCAGTTGACAAGGTATTCGACCTTCGTCCTGCCGCAATCATCAGCACACTTGAACTCCGCAAGCCACAGTACCGTCAGCTTGCAGCTTACGGTCATATGGGACGTGAAGACCTGGGTGTTGCCTGGGAGCGTACAGATAAGGTTGAGGAGCTTAAAAAGGCTGTAAACTAAAAGAAATACAAAAATCCCGTATCCGATAAGATACGGGATTTGTTTTATCCGGCAATAATAACATTCGAGCAGCCAAGCTCATCGTCTTCCTTTTCAGCCTGAATTACGCAAAGTTCATCGCCTGCTTCAAGTCTGCTTTCGGTACGGAGTGTGGTG
>CALATN010000009.1 GCA_937891895.1 uncultured Clostridia bacterium | reverse complement strand
AGAGCCAGATGTATTCCGGGAAAACATGATGATATTTTAGGGCTAGAGCAGTTGGATAAAGTAATTGATATTGACCAGTCTCCAATTGGAAGAACACCACGTTCCAATCCGGCAACTTATACAGGAGTATTTGACCAGATTCGTGATTTGTTTGCATCAACAGTGGACGCTAAGGCAAAAGGCTATAGCAAGGGGCGTTTTAGTTTTAACGTAAAAGGAGGACGCTGCGAGGCTTGTAGCGGTGACGGTATTATCAAGATTGAGATGCACTTCCTGCCTGACATTTATGTGCCTTGCGAGGTCTGCAAGGGACATCGCTACAACCGTGAGACTCTTGATGTTCACTACAAGGGCAAGTCGATTTATGACGTGCTTGAAATGACGGTTGATGAAGGTGTTGAGTTCTTTGCAAATATTCCGAAGCTGGCGAGAAAGCTTCAGACGCTTCAGGATGTTGGTCTTGGCTACATCAAAATCGGACAGCCTGCTACAACCCTTTCGGGCGGTGAGGCGCAGAGAGTAAAGCTTGCTACGGAGCTTTCAAAGCGTGCAACTGGGCGTACGATTTACATTCTTGACGAGCCTACTACGGGTCTGCACACGGCTGACGTACACAAGCTGACAGACGTGCTTCAGAAGCTTGTTGACACGGGCAACACGGTACTGGTTATCGAGCATAATCTTGATGTTATCAAGAGTGCGGATTACATCATTGACCTTGGCCCTGAGGGCGGCGAAAAGGGCGGCACGCTTGTTAAGTGCGGCACGCCTGAGGAGATTGCGGCTTGTAAGGAGTCTTACACGGGGCAGTATCTGAGGAAGATGCTGGAGAAGTGAGTTGCTGAAAGTGAGGACATAAAATGAGCGAAATTGAAAGATTTGATGTTAATGAAGATTGGGCACACAGCGGAATAATCAAGGCTGGAAATCTGTATTTTATCGGTTACTGTGCAGGCAATGTTGGACAACCTATTGAAGCACAGGTAAACGGTGCATTTGACCAGATGGAGCAGAGACTGAAAATGGTTGGTCTTGGGCTTGAAAATGTTGTTCAGATGGATTGCTTATTCAGAGATGTGTGGAATATTCCGATAATGGAAAAGATTATCAAGGAACGTTTCAACGGTAAATATCCTGTTCGGAAATCCATTCAGACAGAATTTGCACACAAGGGCGGCGAAGATGGTCTCATGTTTCAGGTGGATGGAATTGCATATTCAGATAAGGAGTGACAACTATGAAAAAGTGGTATGACGAAGAATACGAATTTGAAATCAAAGTTACGGGATTTATGAATGGCAACAAAACAGAAAATTACTGTCGAAACGGTGAGGAAATCGGTGACATATATACTTGCACTTACGGCTGTCCTGTGAACAAAGACGGTTATGGAATTTGCAGCAAGGCTATGACTGTTCTGTTTCCGATTATGGAAGCGGTCAGAAGCGGCGGAGATTTGCGGAACATTGGCGGTGATGGTCAATACAGCAAGACGGTTGTTTGTCCTGATGGATGCGTTATGTTTCGTCTGACAGCTAAACCGCTTGGAAATGAAAATTTCCATACTGGTGGGTATTGGAAAGGGTAAATGAGAAAGCCTGAGAAGATATTTTCTTCTCAGGCTTTTATTAATCCCACCACGCACTGAATAAATTTTGATTATCATTAAGTACACATTTTTCTGAAAAATCTGATAAAGTTCCATCATCATTTATGAAATGATAGCTTTTATCAACCGTAAAATCACATACATCTGTTGGAAATGTATCTTCTCCTGAATTTTCAAATTCATCATTTATTTCAGAATCAGATAATACAGTTTTAATGATTATTGAATCTGAATAAATAAAATCAATATTTCCTTTTTCGCCATCACAACCGTACATTTCAATAAAAAATTCTGCATTTTCATCTTTTAACTTTATGGCTTCAATTGCTTTGATAACGAATTGTTTATCTCCTTCCCAAAACTGAGTAAAATCATCTGATAAAAAGTTCATAGCATCAAACACAATCGTTTCCGAAAAGTTATGTTTTTCTTCACAGCTTTTATAAAAATCAATAGCAATATTTTTTGCAGCTTCTGTCATATTTTAATCTCCTAAATAAAATTTACCAAGTATAAAAAATAGCAGCAATTCCATTCTCACAGGCTTCATCGTAACATTCCAATGAATCAGGTTCATCAATGTATAACTCTCTTTTTGCAATAAATGAATCTTTAACTTTTATTGACTGCCAATTTTCATTATCAATATATTCCATTGCCTCTTTCAAAGCAGTTTCATATTCATTTGCCTTTACCCAAAAGTTAATATACGCACCATCGACTTCTTCACGTTCGTCATTATCTTCATTTGGGACAGCTTCTATCATTAAATAATATATATTCATAATTCATTTGCACTCCAAGTTGTTGATGATAAATGTTACTTATACTCACAAATCCTCTCAAAATCAAGGATTTTCTTCAATCATCTTTACCGTTTCGATGAGGACGCTGTCCCATTTCAGACGGTTTTCAAGGTTGTTTATATCCTTGCCCTCGGCTTCAAGCCTGACACGGATAAAATACGCTTCAATAGGCTGCCCAAGATAGATATCGGGGGCTGTTCCTGTGACGGAACTGAACGTACCATCAGAATTCATAGCCGCATATCTGGTATAGGCAAAGTAAATTCCGCTTATATCAAGATAATCCAAACACATTGTTCCGTTACGTTCGCCGCCTGTATTGTTTGTACCGATAACTGTGCCGAGATTGTTTTTCTTGAATTCGTAAGCAAAATTATCAGCGGATGAACCTGTCTGGTCAGAAACAAGCAGGTAGATATTTTTCTTTTCTGCCGCTGTTCCCTCAACACCCTCATTGATAATTGTCTTATACAAGCCTGTTGACTCATCAAATACGTAAGCACGCTCTTCTTTGAATTTGTTATAGCTTGCTTCGGTAACATACACCTCGCTGTAAAATTCTATATCGCTATTGGAAAGTGCACCGATAACCGCTTTGGCATAGTCGTAATATCCTCCTCGATTTTTGCGGATGTCAATAATTATATTGTCCGTTCCCTCGGAAATGCTTTTCAGAGAATTTGCCATAACCGTTCCGTCAGCTGTTTCCGATTCAAACGAATTTATGCATACATACAGCAGGTTGTGTTCCTCGCTTTTTTCTGCGGTCATATCTCCTATTGTTGTATAGGAAGCCTGTTCGCTGTCAGTTGCTGAAATGATATCTGTCGCTGCACCGTCAATTGACATAAAATAATCTCTATATGCAATCACCGTATCGGCTTCCGCACCATAATACATTTTTGCACTGTGCTTTTCTCCGTCTGCGTCAAGATACTCAATTGTACATTCTTCACCGATGCTGTCATTGAAAATAACAGTATCACGAAATGGTCTTAGGTTTGAATGGTCGTATTTGAGCTTGTAAACCGATGAGGTAAGCTTTACAAATTCGTCAGCTGATACTCCGTTTACTGTGAGCAGGGTTGCTTTGTTTACACCGTAAACGTCGTTGTCAATCGGCTCGGCAACACCTCTGTACTCGCCCGAATAGTAGGCAAAAACCACTTGTTTGATTTCCTTGTCATAATATTTTCTACACTCATTATGATACACGTCCAACCAATAATCCTGTGCATTTACAAAGGATTTATTTTTGGAAAGTCTTGCTGAAAAAACCTCATCAATTTTTGATAATGACGGAAATCCAACAGCCATATGTGCACTCGGAATGTTATTCAGGAAGCCTCGGATTACCGTACAATACTCAAAATCATTTTCGGCATTTGCGGCAAGAGTGCTGTAATAAGCTTTAGTTTCATCGTAGCTTATGCCGTAAAGCTTCTCATATTCATAAAGCGTGGGAACATACGCTTCAAGATGTTCACAAAGCTGTGAGAAATCTTCGGTACGCTGCTGTGCAGTAAGACCTGCGGAAGTATCAAGGGTTACTTTTCTGCTGTAGACAGCATCATAGTTGTTTGCAAATATAATTACCCAAGCCATTGCAATCAAGACAGCAATGAGACTTACTCCAATGATACTTATCCCTGCGATTATGAAAATTTTAAAGCCTGTCTTTCTGCTCATTTTATGTCCTCCTTAGCTGTACTCGCAAATTCTCTCAAAATCAAGGTTTCCGCCGAAGATGTCGATGGCACTTCCTACGGTGAAGTTGAGGTGTCCCCTGCCCAGTTTTTTCAGCACGTCAAGGTCGTCGTATGAACCTATTCCACCTGCGTATGTTACGGGGATTTTGCTCCAGTTACCAAGCATTTCGGCGAGTTGCTGTTCGACGCCTCTTGCTTTGCCCTCGACGTCTACTGCGTGGATAAGGAACTCGTCGCAATACTCGGCGAACATATCCATTGTTTCGGGGGTAAGCTTGACGTCTGTGAACTTCTGCCAGCGGTCGGTTACTATGTAGTAGTCGTTATCTTTTTTGCGGCAGGAAAGGTCGATTACCAGGTGTTCCCTGCCTGTTACTGCAACAAGCTTTTTCAGGTTGTCAAAGTTGATTTTGCCGTCTTTGAAGACGTAGGATGTTACAATGACGTGAGACGCACCTTTTTCAAGGAAACCTGCGGCATTTTCTGCGGTTATTCCTCCGCCTACCTGCAAGCCGTTTGGGTACTCAGCAAGTGCAGAGTAGGCTTGCTTTAAATCTGCGTTGTAATACTCGGAGTCGGCGGCGTTGAGAATTATGATATGTCCGCCTTTTATGCCTTTGGATTTATACAGGTTTGCGTAGAACTCTGCACCGTAATCGGACACGAAATTCTCATCGGCTTTATTATTCTTATCAGCAAGGCTGCCTCCTACAATCTGCTTTACTTTTCCGTTGTGGATATCTATACAAGGTCTGAATTCCATATATTTTACCTCCATTTACGAATATTTACATTATACAATGTATTTGCAATTTTTGCAATGGCAAAGAGGAAATTTTTGTATTGATTTTATTGTCAAAATGTTGTAAAATAAGTATAATGGGTTATTATATTTTTATCAACATTACTAAAGGGGTAAATTGCTTATGAAGCACATTTTTATCATAAATCCGAAATCGGGCAAGGAAGATAGCACGGGGCACATCCGTCAACAGCTTGAAAAAACGGATTTCAACTGGAAGATTTACAACACTACTGCGCCTAAGGATGCTATACGATTTATTCGTGAATGGTGCGGCAAACACGATGAAGAAGTACGCTTCTATGCTTGCGGTGGTGACGGTACGCTGAGTGAGGTTGTTAACGGTGCCGCCGGATTTGAAAACGCAAGCGTTTCCTGCTACCCCTGCGGAAGCGGCAATGATTTTGTTAAGAATTACGGTGGTGCTGAAAAGTTTCTTGACATTGAAAAGCTGTGCCGTGCTGAAAATCAAAGCATTGATTTAATTAAAGTTAATGATGACATTTATTCGGTGAACATTGTGAATTTCGGGTTTGACGCTTATGCTGTAAAGACCATGAACAGCGTGCGCAGAAAGCCTCTGATTGGCGGTAAGAATGCTTACAACACAGGTATTGTGACGGCAATTCTTAAGGCAATGAAGAACAAGGCTGAGATTACGGTTGACGAAAAGCCGTTTTTCAATGAAAAATTTCTGCTTTGCACGGTTGCAAACGGTCAGTTTATCGGCGGAAAATACAGGTGTGCGCCAAGGGCTTCGCTTAATGACGGGACGCTGGATTTA
Source organism: uncultured Clostridia bacterium (assembly GCA_937891895.1). Lineage (GTDB taxonomy): Bacteria > Bacillota > Clostridia > Oscillospirales > Ruminococcaceae > RGIG8773. The sequence goes on along the minus strand of CALATN010000009.1, from coordinate 13,660 downwards.
TGTCTGGTAAAGACAGTATCCGTACCGAAGTTTGCTTCGCTTATCGGGTTATACGAAAAGGGTGAGCATCTTGACGCTGAACAGTTTAAGAAGTATATTTGCTACACGCGCTGCAAAACTGTTGATGTAAAGGCTTCGGAAGAATTTTTCATTTCAGTTGACGGTGAGATTTATGACGGCAATAATTTCAGGCTGGAAGTTATCCACAAAGCCTTGAAATTTGGTATTCCAACATAATTTGATTCATTCTTTTAGCATATTCAACAGTTTGAATTAACATTTTCGCAATATGTGTACAAAAATTATTAACACGATTGACAATCCTTACAAAACTATGGTATAATAAAATAGTATATTTAGGTTTATTTTCACATAATCAATGTTTTCATAAAAATAATGTAGGAGGATTTCTATGGAACAGGTATTAAATTATGGCAGCTATTCCGGATTCAAGCAGACGGTTTCCGATCTTACGGAAAATCTTACTCAGCTGAAGGAATACTGCGAATACATTGGTCTGGAGCACACTGCCAAATCAATTGGTGAAACCATTGAAAAAATTGCAAAGGAGCATTTTGAGGTTGCTATTGTCGGCGAATTCAAGCGTGGCAAGAGTACTCTCATCAATGCATTGCTCGGACAGGAGGTTCTCCCTGCTGACGTCCTCCCTGCTACTGCAACTCTGAACAGAGTTACATATAGCGAAGAACCATATGTTATGGTTGAATACAAAAACGGTGACGAAGAAAAGGTTGATATCAACAAGCTTGCTGACTATGTTACAAAACTTTCCTATGAATCAGAAAAGAAGGCTGAAACTGTTAAGCAGGCTACTGTTTATTATGATACTGCTTTCTGCAAGAACAATGTTGACATCATTGATACTCCGGGTCTCAATGATGATGAACAGATGACTAATGTTACACTGTCAATTCTTCCTGAAATTGATGCTGCTGTTTTTGTTATCAGCGCAAACTCCCCTTTCTCTCAGTTTGAAAAGGAATTTCTTGAAAAGAAGATGCTCACAAGTGATATGGGCAGAATTATCTTTGCGGTAAACTGCTTCGGTACTTTCTCAAAGGAAGACGAGGATCGAATTGTTGATACAGTTGAAAAGCGTATCGGAAGCTATGTTATGGAAAAGGCAAAGATGGTAATGGGTGAAAACTCAAAGGAATTTGCTGTTTACAAACGTAAAATCGGTACTCCGAAAGTTATCGGTGTCTATGCAAAGAAGGCTCTTATGGCTAAGGAAAGCGGCGACGCTGCTATGCTTGAGGAAAGTAACTTTCCTACATTTGAACGTGTACTTGAATCTATGCTTACTCAGGAACGTGGTGCTATCACTCTGCAAATTCTTGCAAACAAGATTATCAGCTCCAGTTCTGAGCTTATCAACTCTATTATTATCCGTGAAAACGCTCTGATGATGGAAACGGACGAATTTATGGATAAGTACACTGCTGCTATTGAAGAAATTGATGAAATCCGTACCAAGAAGCGTGCTGAATTCGTTCGTATCAATGATGCTGCCAACAAGGTTTTCGAAGGCTTACAGCCTATTCTTGACAGCTACTGGGTACAGATTGAAGAGACAGCAATGAAGGTTATTGACGACTATCCGATGAGTGCTGAAGATCTGAAGCGTGACAAGCTTAAAATTGTTTACGCAAAGCTCACTGAAAGAATCAAGGAAAGCATTGAAAATCGTGCACAGCTTATCTGTGAGCAGATTCAGAATGAAATCAATATTGCCCTCAGTGATGAAGCTGAACGTTTACAGTCATTTGAAGATGAATTCTTTGCTTCTGTAAGCCGTATTCAGGAAATGTTTGCCGTTCCACAGAAGCACTCCAGAAACGGTGGTGTTGTTGACCAGATTATCGGTGTTGCTATCGGTAGTGTCGGCACAGGCGGTCTGTTCATCGGCTTCCGTGAAGCAGGTATCAAGGGTGCGCTTCTCGGCGGTGCTTCAGGCTTTGCAAGCTTCTTCCTTACATTCTTTGCAGCTACCACATTCCTTGGTGTTCCGCTTGTTGGTCCTGCTGCACTCTGCATTATGGCTGTTGCAGGTCTTGCCGGTACATTTACAGGTAAGTTTGCGGTAGACAAGTTCCTTGTTCAGGAAAGAATTGACAAATACAAGGCAAGCTTCAAGCAGGGTGTAAAGAAGCAGTTCCACGAAATGAAAATCAACTCCGACTTTACAGAAACTGTACGTCAGCAGGTATTTGCATCATTCCAGGGACTCAAGGCTAAGATTGAAGAAGAAACAGAAATTATCCTTCTTGACACACAGAAAACACTTGACAGCCTTAATGAACTCAAGGCTGAAAAGAAAACTATGTCTGACAACGAAAGAGAAAAGCTTCAGTCAATTGCCGAATATACTGGTTCTCTGCTGGCAGAAACCTATAATCTGCACAAGACGCTTACTGATAATATGCAATAATTGCTGATACAGATTTTTTAAGGAGGTTTCCGATTATGTTCGGTACAGTTGATACAGCGGATCATAATCCGCTGCTTGATATAGATACAAGCTTTTCTGCTTACCTTAATGCCCGTACCCGCTCTTATAAGGATCATATTGTTGGCGGTGCTATGGACTATGCTTTTGATGCTGATTTTTCGGTAAAGCAGAAAATCACTACTTTTTCCAGCTGGTCCAAGGTTCACAAGAATCTTATCAGCAAGGAAATTCCTAATAAGGTTAAACGACTTTTCCAGTCTACTGACGTTGCGGGCTCACTCAAGCACTCCGAAGTATATGACGCTGTTAAGGTATGCGCTGAAAGAATGCAGATAAGCGTTCCTACCGCTTACGTAAGAAATGCGCCAAACAAATATGAAATATATTCTGTTGCGGCAGACGGAACAGACCCGTTTATTGTTGTAACATCGGGACTTGCTGAAGTATGTACGAAAGAAGAACTGCGTTTTCTTGTCGGCTGCGAATGCGGTCATATTCAGAATAATCACTGCATCTTCAATATGGCAGCACCGTACTTCGGTGTAAACAATCTTGATGAATTTGAAGATTATACTCCATCTGAAAATGACAGCTCCGTAAAGCAGATTGCCGGCACTATTTCCGAATGGCTCAAGCTTTCGGATATCACAAGTGACCGTGCAGGTATTATCTGTCTGACAAATCCACAGGATTATCCAAATATTATTTCTTCACTTCACAACAAGGGTATACTTGAAACATACAAAAAGGACAAGCTTGAGCTTGGCGAGCTTATGAAGCTTTATGATGTTCTTCATATTACTCCAGCAAGAAATATCGTTCTTCCGCCTGATTGCTCTTCAATTGAAAAGAGAATCCTTGCAGGTCTTGAATTTCTTAGCTGTGAAACTCTTTACAGCTGGCGTACTGACCTTAACAAGGAAGATGTACATACCGTAAACAAGCAGGCTTTGGAAGTAAGATGCGAAATTATACTTGATGCAGCAAAGGAGGGTGCTTAATATGTCAGAAAACACAACATCTCTCAATTACGCTGCTGCGGAGCCTGATATTGAATATGTACAGAATGAGCTGAAAGAATTGCTCAACAACAAGCCTCTCTGCACTATTCTCGGTGACGAATTCACAGAACACCTCCGTGATTGGGACAAGGCTATCACAAAGCGCCGTACAGAGCCATTTTCTCTTGTTGTTCTCGGCGACTTCAAGCGTGGCAAGAGTACAATTATTAACGCTATTCTCGGCAAGTCAATTGCTCCTGTAAATGTTGCGCCTGAAACTTTCACAATAAACTCCATCAGCTACAGCGAAATTCCTAAGGCTGAGGCTGTACTGAAAAACGGTCAGAGAATCACTCTCACAGCAGATGACCTTGTACGTGAAAGACTTGAAAAGCTTATGAGAGCTTTCCCTGACACTCTCGATTACATTGATATTCACGATAATGCTGAAATTCTCAAGGAAATCAGAATTGTTGACACTCCCGGTTTGAGTGACCTTGACTGTCTTGACAAGCAGGTTCAGGATTACCTTGTAAATGCTGATGCGGTTATCTATATTGCAAGTGCGCTCTCCCCTTTCTCTGAATCGGAACAGCTCTTCCTTGCAAGCCATATCCGTCCTCTCAGCTTCAGCAAGCTGTATGTTCTTGTCAATATGATTGACGCTATGAACACACAGGAGGATATTGAAAAAATCATCAACCGTGTAAGCGAACGCTGTGAGTCAATTATGCCTAATGCATTTGTTTACGGTGTAAGCGGTATTGACGAATACAGACGTAAAATCGGTCTTAATCGTCCTGACATCAAGGGCTTTCAGGAATTCTACGAAAATGAGTTCTTGAAATTTGAGATGTCACTCAAACGTGAGATTATTCTTCAGAAAGATATTATCCGTACTCAGCGTGTACTTACTATGCTTAACCTTATGATTAAGGACACAGCTGCCCGTATTCGTATGATTTACGAAATGATGGCTATGGACAGAAAAAAGCTTGATGACATTTCTCAGAGCATTGAACACGAGTGTTCAACTCTTGCAAATGCTCTTGAAAGCAAAAAACCGAAAATTCTGCTCAGCATTACTGAAATGCAGCAGGAAGCTGAACAGTGGATGTACGGCTTCTTCTCAAAGCTTCGTGAGGATATTCTCGAAAGCCGTAACACTACTTCTCCTGAAGATATTGACAAACACTTCTACTCATTCCTTGTCGACAAGGTTGGTGAAGCATACAGAAAATGTCTTGACATTCACCAGCAGCAGCTTAATTTGATTATTGCACAGCTTGGTGCTGAGCTTGCAAACAAGCTTGGTATAAATGCGCTTGCAGATGATGCCAATGTTTCTGTTGAAGGCTCTATGAACGACTTTAATATGCTTGTTTCCAAGTCTGTTATGAATGCGGCTTCCGCAGGAAGCAGTGATGCATTCCCATCAGGTGCAATGTCCTCATTCAAGAATATCCTTCGCAAGAAGCGTCAGACTGATGTAATTGATACGGCTCTTGAAAATTATGATGATATCAGAAATCAGACTGTGAAAGACCTTAAGGCTGCTTATAAGGTGATGGAAAATAATGCTATCGGTCAGCTTGACTCTCTGTATCAGACTCAGGTTGAAGTAAGCCGTGATGCTCTTAACCATGCTATGGAAATGAACAGCGAAACAAGCAGTGCTTCTGTTAAGAAGTGCCTTGAAGAAACAGCTGTTGTTCTCAGAAATGCTGCTCAGATTCTTGGAAAATATGCATAAGCATATTGACATACTATATATCATATAGTATAATTGTGTTATAGTAATTTCACCGAAAGGTTATTTTATATGATTTTTGAAGGCTTTTCTACTGAAAACAATAAGCTTGTTCAGACAATTACAACTACGGAAGAAACGTTGACAAAGGATATATTTGAGTCACACGCTGACAGACTTATGTCCCGCGGCAACCACTTCAAGCCGGAAGAGCTCATTCCCGTTTACTTTGCGGGATTGATTGGCTCTCCTACTGAAGAAGATGCACAGGCAAGCTTCCATAACAAGCTTTATCAGCTTCGTGAGGATTTGATAAAATGTCCTAAGCTGCTGATTTATATTGAACATGAGCTTAAAGCCCCTACTCCTGATGAACTTTCAATTTTTGACGGCATCAATACTGACAGCAATGATACATTACTGAACGGTCTTTGCGGACTGATAAACATTGAAGGCGATGAAGTAAGGACGAAGCTTGCTAAGGAAACACTTCCGACAATACTTGGCAATTTAAGCGGTGAGGCAATGCTTGAATTTGCAAAACCGCTGATTGTATGGATGAACAGATGTCTTAACTCAGAAACCTACAGGAACAATCACTTTGAAATTCCCGTTCTTATGTATTACGGAAATATTGTTCCTGCAGTTGTTAATTTCCTGCACTTTATGTCAAGAATAGGAATTGACATACTTTATATCTGCACAAATCTTTCTGCGCTTACTACTGTAAAGAGAAACAATCTTGAAGGACGCATGCAGATTTTTGAGCAGCCTTGCTCTGTTCCTGTTACGCCATATCCTGACAAGCTTGTTAAAGCTAAGCTTGCAACGGTTGCATACAATGCTTCAAAGGAGCTTGATGAGCTGCTTTACAACGGAAGTTCGATTTTCCGTGATTTTCAGTTCACGGATATGCAATCGCTGACTCTTAAAACCACTTATGACGAAATCAATGTTCTTTGGCACCAGCCTTCAAAATACCGAACAGGCTTCGGTGCTTCAGAAACAAAAGTTACTGTGCCGAATATTTTTGCAAAAATAAGCGGCGTGAAAAACGGTGATATGGGTGATTACTGGGACAATATCAAGTGGCAGCTTTCTCCGAATTCCAGAGTTATTATTAAATCACCAAGCTACAAAAAATATGCTGAAACTCAGCTTGATGTGTATAAACCATACTATAATGGAGAACAGATACTTATAGAGCAGCTCAAGGCTTCGCCGCTGAACAAGTACAACTATCTTTCAGACAACTTACAGATGTTGATTTTCAACAAGCTGCAGGAAGCTGTTGACTGCGGTTTTCTCAAACTTGACCCGAGCGAGCTTATGCCAATGGTTCTGTATGTTGGAACAAATCTTGACCGTGAAGTGTTGAAGCTTCTGCAGAAGTATGACTTCACAAAGGATATTCCGAAATTGATTATCATTGACGTTATTGAAGATACTTTCAGCAAGGTTGAGTGTATTCAGCTTGTTCTGTACAATCTTCTGGGTATTGACATTCTAATTTACACGCCGACAGGTTACAGGAACATTGAAACCTTCGTAAGCGAAATGGCATTTGAAACTCATACTCTTAATGAGTTTGTTTATAATGCGCACATCCCACGTTTTAAAATCCCCGATTCAATTCCCGAGCCTAAGGGTGAGGGCGGATTTTTCAGTAAATTATTCAAGAAAGGACGATAACAAATGGCACTTAAATTTACCCCATCCACAGAAGCTGCAGCTGCAGCAGAAGAGGTTGTTGTTACAGCAACTGAAGAAAAGACCCTTGATGTCAAGGTTGAAGAAGCACAGGAATTTTCTATGGTTGACACAACCGAATCCCTCAAGCAGGAACTCGTGAAGAACGAAGAGGTTGAAAAGCTTGTAAGCACAATCAACATCAACGATGTAAACTCCATCGTTAAGTTCGGTAACGAAGTTGCTATCGAGATTTCCAAGGCTTCCGACCAGGTTCTCAATTCTATGAACATGGATCAGATCAACGATTCAGGTGAGCTTCTCCAGCATCTTTCCGCTATTATGGAAAAGTTCGATGCCAAGGAACTTACTGAAGAAAAGAAGGGTCTTTTTGCTAACCTCAGAAAGCAGCTTGACAAGCTTCTTGCAAAGTATCACACTATGGGTGAGGATGTTGACAAGATTTACGTTCAGCTCCGTGAATACGAAAAGGAAATCGAAGCTTCCAACGTTAAGCTTGAAACTATGTTCAACGCTAACATCAATTACTACAAGGAGCTCCTCCTTTACATTATGGCGGGTGAACAGGCTTGCGTAGAGCTTGACCAGTATATTGCTGATTACCGTCAGAAGCTCGAAGCTAACCCTGATTCGGGTGCTGTTGCTATGGACCTTCAGACTCTTGAACAGACAAGACAGGTATTCGAGCAGCGTGTAATGGACCTCAAGATTGCTGAAAACGTTGCTATGCAGACTGTTCCTATGCTTAAGGCTATGCAGTTCTCCAACCTTAACCTTATCAGAAAGATCAACTCTGCATTCATCATCACAATGCCTGTATTCAAGCAGGCTCTTGCTCAGGCTATTATGCTCAAGAGACAGCGTGTTCAGGCTGAGGCTATGCAGGCTCTTGATGAAAAGACTAATGAGCTTCTTCTTAAGAATGCACAGAACACTGTTGCTCAGACTAAGCTCACAACTCAGATGGCTACTGGCAGCTCTATTCAGATTGAAACTCTTGAAAAGACATGGCAGATTATCGTTGACGGTATTGAGGAAACAAGACAGATTCAGGAAGACGCTAAGCAGAAGCGTAAGGATGACTCTGTTGTTCTTCAGCGTCTTAAGGATGACTACAAGAACAAGATGGGCGAAATCAAGTAATAATTATTGCAAAGCGGCTTTTGATTTTTCGGAAGCCGCTTTGATTTTCAATTGCTGCTAAAGGTTGGTGATTAACAGATGTGGGAAGGCAAATATGATGATGCTATGGATAAATTATTCAGAGCATATAATGATAGATTTAACTGTGAGCCTGATGAATATGCTGAAATTGCATACGAACTTATGACGTATGAAGAATTTTCAGGGTATATACAGGAATGCCTTGAAAAAGATATTTCGCTTCCACAATTAATTCTGATTAAAGAAGGTTTAATTGAATATTATTAAGCACCCTCTTGCAGGGTGCTTTTTATTCTCCCCTATTGACAAATCAGAATTGCTATGATAAAATGACAAATTTTATATAGCAAATGTTATTAGGGAAGATTGCTGAGTAAAATATTATATTGAACTGCTGTAAATGTTTTTACAGCAGTTTGTTTTTTTGCACAAAAATTCGTTGCAACTCTTGAATATTGTTATAAAATGGTGTACAATTAATATGTATGTTTTAAAAACAATATCTGGAAAGGATTTTTTATATGAACTGGACTGAAGTTAACATTTACACAACTACTGAAGGTATTGACCCTGTTTGCGGCTGCTTGCTCAGAATTGGTGTTACGGGCTTTGTTATCAAGGACGCTAAGGATTTTGAGGAATTTCTCAATGACAAGACCGGCAACTGGGATTACATTGATGATGACCTTATGAATTTAAAGGACTGCGAGACCTGCGTTACGGTTTATCTGCCTGACAACTCGCAGGGTGTGGATATGCTTGCGGCTATTCGTTCGGAGATGGTTGCCCTTGGCGGACGTGATGAAGACAAGGCTTTCGGCAGACTCGCTGTTGAACTTGCTAATGTTCGTGAGGAGGACTGGGCTAATAACTGGAAGCAGTATTTCAAGCCGCTTACTGTTGGTGACAAGCTTGTTATCAAGCCATCCTGGGAGGAATACAACAAGAGTGATGACCGCATTATTCTTGAAATTGACCCTGCTTCAAGCTTCGGCACGGGGCAGCACAACACTACTCAGCTTTGTCTTGAACTGATTGAGAAAAATCTCAACAAGGGTGACAGACTTCTTGACCTTGGCTGCGGAAGCGGTATTCTTTCGATTGCTTCTATTCTGCTTGGTGCGGAGGAAGTTACAGCTGTTGACATTGACCAGAACAGCGTGAAGATTGCAAAAGAAAATGCTGAGAAGAACAACATTTCTGCTGAGAAGTACACAGCTTATTGCGGAAATGTTATTGATGACAATGAACTGGTTGAAAAAATCGGCGGCGGATATGATGTTATTGCGGCAAATATTGTTGCTGACGTACTGATTGCTATGAGTCCGCTGTTTGAAAAGTTTGTGAAAAAGGGCGGCACTCTCATTCTTTCGGGAATTATTTCAGAACGTTGTCACGAAGTTATTGACGCTGTCAAGGCTAAGGGTTACACACTTGTTGAACAGCGTGAGGCAAATGACTGGGTTGCGGTATCATTCAAAGCGTAAAGGACTTGATTTTATGACAATTATTTATTCGGCTGACAACAAGATTTTCAGCTACGATGAAAGTGAAAAGCTGCTTACCGAAATTCCTTGCGGTAAGATTACAAAATACAGAGAAACCATAAGAAGCATTCAGCAGAAAAAGGAATGGAAAACCAGCGGAAGCGGTGCGACGTTCATGGGAATGAATGCTGAGATGATTGATGCAGATTTACTTCCTGTACAGATTACAGGACTGGGTGTATGCGGTGATGAGCTTGTTTATGGTGTAAATCTTGAAGGTGTGGGAAGCGTTTACCACAGAAGCTTTGACCCGTCTGATGACAGCGAGGGACTTGTTCGTGCTTCAAATGAGTTTGTTTTCGGTTCGTTTGACTGCAAGGGTGACCAGCTTGCTGTAAGTATGGGTGCAAACACCAACTCGCTTCATATTGGTGTAATGGATATCAAGGGGCGTTACAACGAATACACTGACGGCGACACCATTGAAGAAAATCCAAGCTGGGCGGCTAAGAAAAATGGTATTTACTTTTCTACTGCAGGCTATGCAAGAAATCAGTATGGTGCTGTTGCGGCTACGGGTCCACGTTCGGTTGCTTACTTAAATCTTGACAATTCCTCGATGTCGGAGATTGTTGCTGATGAGGCTTACGATTACCTGCATCCGCAGGAAGATAAGAACGGTGTGCTTTACTACATACGTCAGCCTTATGGCGGCGAAAAGCTTGAAAGCGGAATTACGTTCAAGGATGTACTCCTCTTCCCTGTTCGAATAATAAAGAGTATTTTCGGTTTTCTCAACGTATTCTCCATTCTTTTCGGTGGGGAGTCACTCAAAAGCGGCGGTGCGTTAAACGGTGCAAAGTCAAAGCATCGTTCCGAAAAGGATATGATTATTGAGGGAAATGTTATCAATGCTGAAAAGCTGGACAAGATAAATGAGGCAGACGGTGACAAGATGTCGGGTATTATGCCTGCAAGCCGTATGCTTATCAAGCGACTTGCTGACGGAAGTGAGGAAATTATCAAGAAGGGTGTACTTGACTACGCTCTTTGCGACAAGGATGTTATTGTTTCCAACGGACGTCATTTAATCAGGATTAGTTCTGATGGAACTGAAACACATATTACAAAGGCAAAGCTTGCTATGAATATAACTGTAAAATCTTAACAGAAAGGCAGATTGAAATTGGCGGGTAAAAAAACAAAGAACTACGGAAATGACAGTATTACCAAGCTTAAAGGTGCGGACAGAGTAAGACTTCGTCCTGCGGTAATTTTTGGCTCGGACAGTATCGAGGGCTGTGAACACTCAATTTTTGAGATTATTTCCAACTCAATTGACGAGGCACGTGACGGTCACGGTGACAAGATTATTGTTACTTTCTATCAGGACAAGTCCATTGAGGTTGAAGACTTCGGACGCGGCTGTCCTGTTGACTACAACAACACGGAACAGTGCTACAACTGGGAACTTGTTTACTGTGAGCTTTATGCGGGCGGTAAGTATCAGAACAATGCAAGCGGTGACTATGAATACTCCCTTGGTCTGAACGGTCTTGGTGCGTGTGCTACGCAGTATTCTTCGGAATATATGGATGTTGAAATCCACCGTGATGGTTTCAAGTACAATCTTCACTTTGAAAAGGGTGAAAACATTGGCGGCTTGAAAAAAGAAGAAACAAACCGCAAAAAAACAGGTACAAAGACCAAGTGGCGTCCTGACCTTGAGGTTTTCACAGACATAAATGTAAGCCGTGAATACTTTGAAAATATACTCAAGAAGCAGGCTATTGTCAATCCGAATGTTTCGTTTGTATTCCGTTATCAGACTACTGACGGAAAATTTGAGGAGACAACTTATTTATATGAAAATGGTATTTCCGATTATATCAATGAGATTATCGGAGAGGAATACCTTACTCCGCCTCAGTACTGGCAGTGCGACAGAAAGGGTCGTGACCGTGAGGACAAGCCTGAATACAAGGTCAAGCTTTCGGTTACTTTTGCTTTCTCCAACAAGGCGGCCTTGCTTGAATACTATCACAACTCCAGTTTCCTTGAACACGGTGGTTCACCTGACAAGGCTGTAAGCAAGGCATTTCTGTCAGCTATTGACACTTATCTGAAAAATAACAACAAGTACAACAAGGGTGAAAAGTCTATCAAGTGGGAGGATATTCAGGATTGTCTGGTACTGATTTCGTCATCATTCTCCACACTCACCTCTTATGCTAACCAGACTAAGAAGGCTATTACAAACAAGTTCATCCAGGATGCGATGACTGATTTTCTCAAGCATCAGCTTGAAGTTTTCTTTATTGAAAATCCTGATTTTGCCACAAAAATTTCGGAACAGGTACTTGTAAACAAGCGCAGCCGTGAAACTGCTGAAAAGACAAGAGTCAATCTTCAGAGGACACTTACACAGAAAATTGACCTTGCAAATATGGTACAGAAGTTTGTTGACTGCCGTACAAAGGATCTGACAAGACGTGAAATCTACATCGTAGAGGGTGACTCTGCGCTTGGTGCTTGTAAGACTGCACGTGATGCTGAATTCCAGGCTATTATTCCTGTAAGAGGTAAAATTCTCAACTGCTTGAAGGCTGATTACGCAAAAATCTTCAAGAATGATATCATTACTGACATCATCAAGGTGCTTGGCTGCGGCGTTGAGGTTACTTCAAAGGCTAACAAGGAGCTTTCCAACTTCAATCTTGATAATCTCCGCTGGAACAAGGTTATTATTGCAACGGATGCCGACGTTGACGGATTCCAGATCAGAACGCTTATTCTGACAATGCTTTACAGACTTACTCCGACACTTATCAATGAGGGATATGTTTACATTGCGGAAACTCCTCTGTTCGAAATCAACACAAAGGACAAGACTTACTTTGCGTACAACGAACAGGAAAAGGCTGAAATTCTTGAAATGATTAAGGGACAGAAATACAAGATTGACCGTTCAAAGGGTCTTGGTGAAAACGAACCTGAGATGATGTCGCTGACTACTATGAATCCTGACACAAGACGTCTTATCAAGGTTACTCCGACTGATATTGAGGCTACTGCAAATATGTTTGACCTGCTTCTTGGTGACAATCTTCAGGGACGTAAGGATTACATTGCGCAGTACGGCAATCAGTATCTTGAACTGGCTGACATAAGCTGATTTACAAAAATTAAGGAGGACTTGTTTTGGCAAGAAAAAGCAAGAAAACTGAAGATAAAGCTGTAAAAAAAGCTATTCCTAACGCATATATTGCAGGCAGCGGTATTGTTGCTGAGGAACAGATTACTGACACGCTTGAAAAGAACTACATGCCTTATGCAATGAGTGTAATTGTTTCCCGTGCGCTGCCTGAGATTGACGGCTTCAAGCCTTCACACAGAAAGCTTCTTTACACGATGTACAAGATGGGACTTCTGACGGGTCCTAAGACAAAGTCGGCTAACATTGTTGGTCAGACGATGAAACTAAACCCTCATGGTGATGCTGCTATTTACGAGACTATGGTACGTCTTGCACGTGGTAATGAGGCACTGCTTCACCCTTATGTTGACAGCAAGGGTAACTTCGGTAAGGCTTACTCCCGTGATATGGCTTACGCTGCGTCACGATATACAGAAGCAAAGCTTGACCCGATTTGTAACGAACTTTTCCGTGATATTGACAAGGACACAGTTGATTTTGTGCCTAACTACGACAATGAAACTGTTGAGCCTACTCTCCTGCCTGCGACATTCCCGTCAGTACTGGTTAACTCAAATGTTGGTATTGCGGTTTCTATGGCAAGTGCAGTTTGCTCATTCAATCTTGCGGAAATCTGCGAAACTACGATTGCACTTATCCGCAATCCTGAACATAATATTCTCACTACGCTCAAAGGACCTGACTTCTCGGGCGGCGGCTTTATGCTTTATGATGAAGACGAACTGGAGAAGATTTACCGCACGGGACGCGGCTCTGTAAAGGTACGTTCACGTTATCAGTTTGACAAGGAATCAAACTGCATTGAGGTTGTTCAGATTCCGCCTACTACTACGGTTGAGGCGATTATGGACAAGATTA
>CALATN010000008.1 GCA_937891895.1 uncultured Clostridia bacterium | reverse complement strand
CTTGTGGATGTTAACCATGATGTCTTCCAGCTGAGCATAAACCTGAGCAGGGGGGAATACAGTGTGACCAGCGTTCTGACCCATTTCGATGCAGGAGCAAGCTACGCCACCAGCGTTAGCAGCCTTGGAAGGACCTACTACAACGCCGTTTTCCATTAAGTATGCTAATGCTTCGTTAGTTGTAGGCATGTTGGAAACTTCGATGTAGAACTTTGTGCCGTTAGCAACGATCTTCTTAGCGTCTTCAATGCCAACTTCGTTCTGAGTTGCGCAAGGCATAACAACGTCAACCTTAACGCCCCATGGCTTTTCGCCAGCGAAGAACTTAGCACCGAACTTGTCAGCGTAATCCTGAACCTTATCACGGCCGGAAGAACGCATTTCGAGCATGTAAGCAGCCTTTTCAGCTGTGATGCCGTTTTCATCGTAAACATATCCGTCAGGACCGGAAATTGTAAGAACCTTACCGCCGAGTTCGTTAATCTTGAGAACTGCGCCCCAAGCTACGTTACCGAAGCCGGAAACTGCGAATGTCTTACCCTTGATATCTTCGCCCCACTTCTTGAGTGTTTCATCACAGAAGTAAACAGCACCGTAACCTGTAGCTTCAGGACGGATAAGGCTACCACCGTAAGAAATGCTCTTACCTGTGAGAACGCCGTTTTCGAAGTTGTTGCAGATTCTCTTGTACTGACCGTAGAGGTAGCCGATTTCTCTTGCGCCAACACCGATATCACCAGCAGGAACGTCAACGCTTGCGCCGATGTGACGATAGAGTTCAGTCATGAAGCTCTGGCAGAAACGCATGATTTCTCCGTCGGAACGGCCTCTTGGGTCGAAGTCGGAACCACCCTTACCGCCGCCGATTGGAAGGCCTGTAAGGCTGTTCTTGAAGCACTGTTCAAAACCGAGGAACTTGATGATGCTTGCGTTTACGGATGGGTGGAAACGGAGACCGCCCTTGTAAGGACCGATTGCAGAGTTGAACTGGCATCTGTAGCCGCGGTTAACCTGGATGTTGCCGTTATCGTCAACCCAGGAAACTCTGAAGGAGATGAAACGTTCTGGCTCAACGATTCTGTCGATGATGCCGTTTGTTTCGAAAGACTTATCCTGTTCAACAACAGGTTCGAAAGATTCGAGAACTTCCTTTACAGCCTGAAGGAATTCAGGTTCGCCCGGGTTACGCTTTTCAACCTGAGCATAAACGCCTGCGAGGTATTCATTTTTAAATGCCATGGTAAAAATCCTCCCTATAAATTACATTTTAAGGCAGTATCTGGCAAAAAGCAAAATACTACCCAACTTTACAATAGATAGTATACTACATAGAAACGTTTTTTGCAAGAGTTTTTCAGAAAAAAATCCAAAATTTTTGAAAAAAAGTAATTTTAGCCAAAATGCAGGGGCAAAATGCAACTTTGAAAGTCAAATATTTCAAAATTTAATACTTTAAAATGTTGACGCAGATTTTGTAATCGGGCATAAGCTGCCCCACAACCGCATAGAAATTCCTGCTGTGGTCGGGGAATATAAAGTGGGCGTATTCGTGAATGAAAACGTATGCCGCACACATTTCGGGGTAAAGTGCAAGGCGGCTGTTCATCACGATTTTTCCCTTTGTATAGTGACAGCTGCCCCAGCGTGAGGTCATCTTCCGTATCTGAAGTTCCGCCATTGGCACGTCGTATCCTTTGGCACGGAACATCTCACAGGTTCGTTTATTAAGCGATTCAAACAGCTTTTTCGTTTCCCCAGCATAGAATTTTTCCAGCAGCTTGCCGACACGTTCTTCACTTTTTGTTTGTACGATAATTTCCTTATTATGTAAAAACACGGCTTCTTTTTGGGTAATTTCTATACTAAGAGTATAATATTCTCCGAAATAACTGAAAGTATCACCATTTTCGTAGATTTCATCAGCAACGGGCAACTGTGGTTCCATACTTTTGGTTTCATATCGGTCAAGCGCGTCAAGGATAAAATTCGACTTTTCGCGGATAAAATCCTCAATGTGTCCGATTGTAACACGGCTGTTTGCGCTGACGTAAACGAACCCGTCAGGCTTGATACGCAGGTTTAAATTCTTCACACGCTTACGTGTTAAAATCCATTTTATCTCCCTGCCGTTGCAGGTAATCGTGCGGAAATCAGTCATGGAAAGCCTCGTCAACAGTTATGACAGGGAAGAAGCGTTCGTCCTCACGGCGGATGCGTTCCTTCACAAGTTCGCTGATTTTATTTATCTCCGCAGGCTTGTGGGTGCTGCTGATAACCATATCAAAAATGAGATTTATTCTGTTCTCTCCGTCAGTAATTCTGAAATCGTGGATTGTGGCGGTTGAATCTGTTGCAACAACGCACTTGTACACCATTTCCTTCAGTTCGTTGACATACTCGTTGTCAACGGCAATGGGGTCAGTGTGGATAACTGTCATAATGCCAAGCTTTTCGAAAATTTTACGTTCAATTTCGTCAACGACCTCGTGCACCTGAACAGGGTCAGCCTTGTCAGGAACTTCCGCATGCACCGAAGCAAAAACACGTCCCGGGCCGTAGTCGTGGACGATAAGGTCGTGAGTGCCCACGATAGTCTTGTCGGAAAGCACCATAGTCGTGATTGCGTCAATGGTTTCACGGGACGGCGGAGTGCCGAGAAGCAGGTCAATAGTGTCCTTGGCAAGATTGAAGCCACTGTACATAATGAGAATTGACACGATTACACCAATAAAGCCGTCAATCTGGAAGGGCAGGAAATATCCGATAACTGTCGCAACGATTACCGCACTTGTGGAAATAACATCGTTGATGCTGTCCTGTGCGGTTGCTTTCATAACGGAGGAGTTGATTTTTTTTGCAATGTGGTTGTAGCAGAAGAACATCCACAGCTTAACCAGTACGGATGCCGCAAGAATAATTGTCATAGGCACGCTGAAATTCATTTCCTCAGGGTTACGGATTTTGTCAATACCGCCCTTGAAAAGTTCGAAGCCCACAAGCATAATGATAAAGGACACGATAAGCGATGAAATATATTCAAATCTGCCGTGACCGAATGGGTGTTCACGGTCTGGAAGACGGTTTGCCATTTTTGCACCGATTATCGCAACGATACAGCTTCCCATATCGGACAGGTTGTTGAAAGCGTCGGAGGTAATGGCGATACTGTTCATAATCGTGCCGATAATAAGCTTCAGCACAAAAAGGAAAATGTTGCACACTGCACCGATTACACCGCCGAGAATGGAATAATTCTGACGCACGGTTTTGTCACCCGTATTTTCGCTGTCCTTGACAAAGGTTTTTACCAGAAGTTTAATCATAGAGTCACATCCCTGTGTATATAAGTAGGGGCGGATTCCATATCCGCCCGTCTTTATTTTATTAAAATATATGCTGTCAGTAAAATGCTTATTCAGCGAACTCTTTTAAGAGTTTTTCTCGGCTTCCTCAAGTGCCTTAGCCGCCTTGATCATAATTGCACATTCAAGACGCTTCTTCTGCATTTCGCAGGCAAGCTTGTAGGAGTTGAGGATATTTCCCGCATAGATGAAGTTGTTAGCGTTACAGCCTCCGCTGCAGTAGAACTTAGCCCAGCATTTCTTACATTCTTCCTTGGTGTAGATGTGTGCCTTGGCAAAATCGTTCTTCATTTCCATATTGAAGCTGCCGTCGTTGAGGTTACCCATCTTGTATTCATCGTAGCCGACAAACTGGTGACAAGGATAAATATCGCCCTCAGGAGTAATTGCAACATATTCGTTACCGCTGCCGCATCCGCGCAGACGCTTGATTGCACAAGGACCCTGGTCAAGGTCAAGCATAAAGTGGAAGAAGTTGAAGTGCTTGCCCTGTTTGTCGTGTTCAAGAATAATGTTTGCAAGCTTTTCATACTCAGAGAAGATTGCAGGCAGGTCGCGTTCTGTAAGTGCGTAGCCCATAGTCGGTTCAGCAACAACAGGTTCAACGGAAATCTGGTCAAAGCCTTCGTTGTAGAGGTGAACAACGTCCTCAGCAAAGTCGAGGTTGTACTTTGTAAATGTGCCTCTTACATAGTAATTTTCATAATTTCTCTTTTCAGCAAGCTGCTTGTACTTGTCCATAATTCTGTCGTAACAGCCTGTTCCGTCAACACGCTTTCTCACGCGGTCGTTTACGCATTTTCTTCCGTCAACGGACATAACAACGTTGGACATTTCCTTGTTGATGAAGTCCATCTTTTCCTCGTCAAGAAGCATACCGTTTGTAGTGATAGTGAAACGGAAACGCTTGCCGTACTCTGCTTCCTTGCTTCTGCCGTACTCAACAAGCTGCTTTACAACATCCCAGTTCATAAGCGGCTCGCCGCCGAAGAAGTCAAGCTCGAGATTTTCACGGTCGCCCGAATTTTCAAGCAGGAAATCCATAGCCTTCTTACCAGTTTCGAAATCCATATGCATACGCTTGCCAAGACCATAGTCGCCTGTTGAAGCAAAGCAATATTCGCAGCGGAGGTTGCAGTCCTGCTCAACAAGCAGACACATAGCCTTTACAGGTGCCGCAACGGAATACTTTGCAAATCTTTCGTAATCGTCCTCGGAAAAGAGGATACCGTCATTATAAAGCTCAACGACTTCCTTGTAGCAGGTCTTGATATCCTCAGGTGCGTAGAAGCGGGAGAGCTTTTCCACAACCTTTTCGGGACATTCATCAGCAAATGGTGGTTCGACGTTGTCGAGAATATCGTATGTAAGCTCGTCCACAAGGTGAACACCGCCGCTGTGCACGTCAAGAACAATATTGAGTCCATTGAGTTTATACTTGTGTATCATAATCTTCAATCCTTTTCAATGTGTAAGTATAGAAAAAATCCCCAACAATAGAAAATGTCGGGAAATACATCTTTTCAATAAAGCAAATAAGGGACATTACTGTCCCTTAATACTTCATTCCTCAGTACGCAATTACTTTTCGCACTTCTGGTTAGCAACTGTGCAGGAAGTCTTGCAAGCAGACTGACAGGAAGCCTGGCACTTGCCGCAGCCGCCCTTAGCAGCAGTCTTCTTCAGGTTAGCCTTGTTGATTGTAAGAATGTGCTTCATAAGAAACCCTCCGATAAAAATAGATTACAAGTATTATACCACATATTTTGTCGTATTGCAATAGTCAATTTAACGAAATCTTTGGCGAGAATTTACACCAATTATACCACCCAGTGAAGAACATATCATTATTATTAACACTTTGGTAAAAAATCCCCCGAAGGAGAAGTTTCTGACAAAGATTATCCCGCCTAAAAGGGTTACCCCGAAAATGATTGCTCCGCATTTCAGACCCGTTTTCAGACCGTCCTTCCGACGCCTTTTTGCCGCGGCAAAGCTTGCACCGAAGCAACCCGCGCAAAGGGCAATGCTTGACATAAGTCTGAATGCGCCGTTTTCAAGGTCAATAACTGTTGCAACCCACGAGAAAAACAACAGAGTGACAGTGATTGCACCGACGCAGGCAAGAATTGAGTGCATAACCGTCATTATACGTTCCTTGCGAAGGCGCTCCTCAGGAGTTTTACGCATAAAAATTCCCCCGTTCCGAATACTGCTTAATTATATTCGGAATGGGGGAGCTTTATTCTTTTTTCTTTGAAAATAAAACAGGGCGGATAAGGAATCCGCCCCTACAAAAGCTTATTTTTTGCTTATTTCCTCTTCAGGCATATCGTGGATTGTAGCGTTTTCGGAAATCGCCCAAAGCTTAACACGGATCTTGGAACGGTCGCCGCCTGTTTCGATAACAACTGTATCCTCAGTCTTGCGAACAACAATACCTGTGATACCGCCGATTGTTGTAACCTCGTCGCCAATCTGGAGATTGTCACGGAGAGCCTTTGCTTCCTTTTCCTTCTTCTTCTGCGGACGAATCATAAAGAAATAGAAAACAACAAAAAGCAGACCGAAAGAGAAAATCATATAAATGATGGAACCTGTCATACTTGCCTGCTGTGCAGCTGGATCACCTGCCGCAGCCGCATTTGCTGTTGCTGCCAGCATTACGTTTAAAAGAGCTGTATTCATTGAAAAAATCCTCCTGTAAAATAAAACAATACTATTATTATACCATTATTTCCCGAAGTTGCAAGAGTTTTCACAAAAATTTTATTTTATTCAATATCAAAAGCGTTCATTTCCGTCCATACAGGATAATATCCTGCACGTCTTGCAGTATTCTGCGAAGCAATATTACCGCTCCACGTGCTGTAATAGGGGATTGCACCGTGGTCAAAAACCGCTTTTGTAAGTGCCGAAACAAGTTCGGCTGCAATTCCATTTCCGCGGTATTCGGGGAGCACGTCAATGCCAATCTGCCAGAAACGCTGGCTGTCATTGCTTGCACCTGCCATACCAATAATCTGTCCGTTATCAAATGCACACACTGCAAGCACGTCATGACGTGGCTTTGTTGAGTCGTACATAAGAGCATTATTGAAGCCCTTTATGGGATAAAGTTCAGAAATAATTTCGGGCTTTTCGTAAAATTTCAGCTTAAAATTGTTGTTCGGAACATATTCATACGGAACAAGCGGCAGGTAGAAAATGCTGTTGAAAGCAATAGCCTTGTTGTACTTGGCAAGCTGTTCATTGATTTTACGGACTTTGGTAAGCTCAAAAATTTCTGCACCGCCGTATTTTTCAGCAAGTTCGTTTGCAAAGTCAAGCATTTCACCTGCGGCAGTTATTACAGCACCGTTGCCCATAGTTCCAACCTTGAAAAAATCAGGCTCGGCACGAAAAATCCTTCTTCCATCTGTAATGCCTGCAAGGGTAACCGTGTTGTTTTTACAAGCAAAATCCTCGGCATTACAGCAATAATCAGAAGCAAGCTGTTTAGCCGCTGCTGAAACAAGTTCATTTTTAAACATTGCCTTCACCATTTTCCTCCAAGTAAATGCCGTGGAGATAATCATTCAGCAAATTCCAGCCAATGCTGTCGTAACGCAAAATCTGCTGTGCGTATTTGAGAGGAAACCATTCCGCCTTGTCAACCTCAACGGATAAGGCAAATTCGTCCTTCTTCACCTTGCAGATGTAGCCAAGCATAAGGTTGTCCTTTTTCTCATAGTAGTAGCTTCCGATGTATCTGTAGGAAACAACGTCCAGCCCGATTTCCTCCTTGACCTCACGGACAACGGTTGACTCGGGAGTTTCGCCCTGCTTGATGTAGCCTGCAACGTTGATGTAGTTGTTGGAAACGTAGTCCTGCTGGATGAGCGCGATTTCCTTGTTGTCCTCGGTAACGCAGAGGCATATTACGCAAGCGTAGGAAAAGGGAAAGAAAGGTCTTTTGCAGCTTCCGCAGTAGGGAATTGCACCCTCGTCGCCGCAGACCTTAGGGAAAAGCTTTTCGCCGCACTGTGGGCAGTAGGAAAAGTTCATAGGAGTCCTCCGTTAGTTGTTGGTTTTGTAAGCAAGTGCCTGAAGCGCAAGGAGATAGCCATCCTTGCCAAAGCCGAAAAGACTTCCCGAGCAAACGGGAGCGATAACGGAATTGTGGCGGAATTCCTCACGTGCGCAGATGTTGGAGATGTGCACCTCAATTACGGGAATTTTTATTGCAGAAATAGCGTCACGAATTGCATAGCTGTAATGGGTGTATGCACCAGCGTTGAGAATTACGCCGCACTTGTCAAGACGCGCCGCGTGAAGCTTGTCAATGATTTCGCCCTCGTGGTTGGACTGGAAGCACTCGCAGTCATCAAAGCCAAGCTCAGAAGCCTTAGCCCTGATTTCAGCGCAGATGCTGTCGTATGTGTCGGAGCCGTATGTGCCCGGCTCACGCTCACCTAAAAGGTTGAGGTTTGGGCCGTTTATTATCAGTACGTTTTTCATTTTTGCACCTCTTTAGTTTTTATTGTAACCCAAAGGGTAATAGGTATTGAGTTTTTTCTTCCATTTGGTTTCTATATCATCTATTTGATTATCTGATAACTTTTTAGATAGAAGCTGAAGAATTGTGAAAGAAAAGTTTTTATATCTGTCAGGATGTTGTTTCAATAATTCTATTAATCCAATATTACCGCCGTCGTGAGTTTTCACATAAGTGTCCCACCTGCCCCAAAGACCGTTATAGCCTTTTGACGAACCAATATATTGTTTACCGTTTGTGTTGTCAACAATAAGATAAATAGCGTGAATTTTCGAAAGGGCAGTATACCATTCGGTGCTTTTACCTGCATTGATTATATCTTCTAACTCTGAAAACGTAAGTGTAAAATAATCGTATCCCTCGAATTTTGCTGTTGTGTCTTTAAGAGCTGTTATTTTCAAATCAAGCTTATATTTACACCAATTAACAGTATCTTTTCCCCAATCAATTACTAATCTGTCAGTATACTCTCTGAATTCATCTATAACTTCAAGTGAATATATTGCACATTCATTTTTTGGACCATCAGTAAAGTTGTTTGGAAATGAATATTGAGTATCGGGAGTCTTTCCTATAACTTTGTATACATTATATAAGATTGCAGTTGTACCTAATCCACTTTTGAAAACTATCCAATAATCACCTACATCAGAAAAGTCAACAGATTGATGAGAATTATATAAATCAAAATGTCCAAGCTCATTACATTCTTTACATTTTTCATTATTAAGCGCATGCCTGATTAAGCGTGTCCTGCTTAAATCAATACTTGATTTTTCAAGCAAATCTTTTAAAGTAAGTTCCATAATATTACTTCAACCCCTCGTAATACCTCTTCATCGCCTGTGCGTCCTCGGTCTGAGTACCAGCACTTTCGCAGACGAAAACAGGGGAGAGATTTCTCTCGTAAACAAGCTCCATAAGCGGCTCAAACTGTGGACCGTAAACCGTGTCCTCAAAGGTAAGATGCTTCTTTTCGCCGCCCTTTGTGGTATACTCGATTTTGGAGAAGTGGGAGTGGAAAATCTTCGCACGGTCAGCACCAAGCTCATTTTCAATGGTATCAAGAATTGCGGCGTACTCAGCCTTGCCCTTGATTTCGCCGAAGGTGCGTGCGTTAAGGTGTCCGAAGTCAATGCAGGGGATAAAGGTATCATCAATCTTGCAGATTTCCATTACCTCACGCAAATCGCCAAGCTGATTGATTTTGCCCATTGTTTCGGGACAGCAGTGAATGTGTCCCAGTCCCTCGGTAACAAGCGCTTCACGGGCCTTCTTCATCGTAGCCTTTGCAAGTTCAAGCGCTTCCTCACGGGTCATCTTTGAGCAAGAGCCGCTGTGGATAACAATTCGGTTGCCGCCCATTGCGTTTACCGCCGCCGCTGACTGCAAAATATAGTTGATGGAGTTGTCACGCTTTTCCTCCTCAACGCTTGAAAGGGAGATAAAGTAAGGAGCGTGAACGGAAACGGTGATGTTCTTTTCAGCAAGAGCATTGCCGATTTCACGTGCCGCCTGTTCGCCAACACGAACGCCCTGTCCGCACTGATATTCAAAGTGGTCAAGTCCGAATTTTTCAAGATACTCACCAAGCTGAACGGACTTCTTGTAGCCCATTGTCTTGAAGCTTTCGGCTGTACCTGCGGGTCCGAATTTTGCGCTCATTCTATCTCCTCCGATTTAGATTTTTCAATGAATTTTCTCTCGGTCAAATCAAACTCCCAGTGCTTGTCGGGAAACCAGCGGTTCATATGGTCGGTGTGCTCCCTGATAAGCTGTGCGGAGTATTCCTGCCCGAGAATTTCGTGGATTTTGTTTATCCTGTATTCAAAGTGGAATTTGCGTGAGTCATACTTTGCGTGGTACTTCAATTTCCACTCAAGAGTAAGCCTTGCACGGTTTTGCAGTTCCGTCTGCGTGCCGAAACCGAAAAGAATTTCCTTCAGCAGGTAAAACCGCATATCAGCCTTACTGCCGAGAAAACGTATATTATTGCAGCCTCTCTCGGTGTAAACGTCATAGTAGCCGTATTCCTTGCAGTAACCTCTGTTGTTCTCAAAATCGTACGGCTTCACCCGTGGGTCAACGTATTGTTTCGGAACACCAGCTTTTGCGCAGTCCTCGTAAATTTGTTTTGAAAGGCTGTCCCACTCGGCAAGCTCCTCAGCGGTCATATTGTAGTTGGCAAGCTGTTCTTTAGTCATAGCGTTGCACCCTTAAAACTTATCATACTTCTTCGGCAGAAGCGGCTTCTCAATCGCACGCTTCACCTTAAAGAACGTACTGTGCTCAAATTCGATAGGGTAAACAAAAATCGAACGTATACCCGCCATATTTGCGCCTAAAATATCGGTGAAAATCTGGTCGCCAACTGCGCAGACCTGCTTCTTGCTTATGCCAAGCTCGGCAATCGCACGCTTGAAGCCTTTAGGTAACGGCTTTGCGCCGTTGGGAACAAAGTGCAGACCCAGCATTTCCGCAAATGGTGTAACACGCTCAGCGGTGTTGTTGCTGACAATAAGAAGCTTTATTCCGGCGCTTTGCATATCGGCAATCCAGTCCAGCACACCCTCGGCAGGTGCGGGGTTGTCGTGGGTGGTAAGGGTATTGTCAAGGTCAAGGACAAGCGCTTTTATGTCACGCTGTTTCAGTGCGTCGGGAGTAATCTCCAGCACGGATTTCAGCGCATAGGTCGGTTTGAAAATTGCCATTGCAATACCTCTCCTTGTGTAAATTATCGCAGGGAACGGGAAACCCGTCCCCCACAACAAGTTCAAATTATTTCAGCTTAGCTCTCTGCTTAGCACGGAGCTGATTATCAAGAATACGCTTTCTGATACGGATTGACTTTGGTGTAACCTCGAGAAGCTCGTCATCTGTGATGAATTCAAGGCTGTCCTCAAGGGAAAGCTTTCTCGGCGGAACAAGACGGAGTGCGTCATCGGAGCCGCTTGCACGGGTGTTTGTAAGGTGCTTCTTCTTACATACATTTACAACGAGGTCTTCTGTCTTTGGTGAAGCGCCCACAACCATACCCTCGTAAACAGGTGTGCCTGCGCCGATAAAGAGTGAGCCTCTTTCCTGTGCGTTGAACAGACCGTAAGTAACAGCTTCGCCTGTTTCAAAGCAAACGAGAGAACCTGTGTTACGGCGTGGGATATCGCCCTTGTATGGCTGATAGCTGTCGAATACGGAGCTGATTACGCCTTCGCCCTTTGTATCGGTAAGGAACTCGGACTTGTAGCCGAAAAGACCTCTTGAAGGGATAAGGAATTCAATCTTCATACGGCTTCCCACAGGGTTCATGGACTGGAGTTCAGCCTTTCTTGTGCCAAGCTTTTCCATTACGGAACCAACGCAATCCTCAGGAACGTCGATTACAAGGCGCTCGATAGGCTCATGTGCTTCGCCGTTTACTTCTTTATAGAGTACGCGTGGGGTTGAAACGGAAAGCTCGTATCCCTCACGACGCATATTTTCGATAAGGATAGAAAGGTGCATTTCGCCACGGCCAGCAACGCGGAAGCTGTCTGTATTTTCTGTTTCGCTTACACGGAGGGAAACGTCGCGGAGAATTTCCTTGAAAAGTCTGTCACGGAGCTGACGGGAAGTAACGAACTTGCCCTCACGGCCTGCAAACGGGCTGTCGTTTACGGAGAAAGTCATTTCAACAGTAGGCTCGGAAATCTTTACGAAAGGTACAGGTTCGTAGCAGGATATATCGCAGAGAGTGTCGCCGATTGTGATGTTTTCGATACCTGAAATCCAAACGATATCGCCCACCTTTGCTTCCTCAACAGGAGTTCTGTTAAGGCCCTCAATCTGATAAAGTGTAACAACCTTGCTGTTGAAGGACTTGTGGTTTTCGTAGTAATCGCCCACAGTAACCTGCTGGTTGACCTTGATTGTACCGCGCTCGATGCGTCCGATACCGATTCTACCAACGTAGTCATTGTAGTCGATAGAGGAAATAAGCATCTGGAGCGGCTCTTCAGGCTCGCCCTGCGGTGCAGGAATGTGGCTGAGAATTGTTTCAAAGAGGGGAACGAGGTCAGTGCCTGCTTCGTACTGGCTGAGAGAAGCTGTACCTGCACGGCCTGAGCAGAAAAGGATAGGGCTTTCAATCTGCTCGTCGCTTGCATCAAGGTCAAGGAGAAGCTCGAGAACTTCGTCGCCGATTTCATCAAGACGTGCATCAGGACGGTCAATCTTGTTTACAACAACGATAATTCTGTGACCCATTTCCAGCGCCTTCTGGAGTACGAAACGAGTCTGCGGCATACAGCCTTCAGCAGCGTCAACAAGAAGTACAACGCCGTCAACCATTTTCAGTACACGTTCAACTTCACCGCCGAAGTCAGCGTGGCCAGGGGTGTCGATGATGTTGATTTTAACACCATTATACATTACAGAAGTGTTTTTTGCAAGAATTGTGATACCGCGTTCACGTTCGATGTCGCCTGAGTCCATAACTCTGTCAGCAACTTCCTGGTTTTCACGGAACACGCCGCCCTGCTTGAGCATTTCATCAACGAGAGTTGTCTTACCGTGGTCAACGTGAGCGATGATTGCAACGTTTCTTAAATCTTCTCTTACCATAAAAATTTTCCCTTCCTTATTGGATATACAATATATATTGTTTTAACATTGTAGAAAAAAAGTATTTATTATGTCAAAATCCCATAAACGTAAAAAAGCCTTGCAGAGTATGCAAGGGCAGTTTGTCAGCTTGAATATATATCCATTTTTAGATTAAATAAGCCCCTGTAAGAAATTACAGGGGCTTTTCTGGTGGAAGAGGGTGGATTCGAACCACCGAAGCCGAAGCAACAGATTTACAGTCTGCCCCCTTTGGCCACTCGGGAACTCTTCCATATTAGGTTTTGCAGTTAAGCAAAAAAATGGAGCTGGTGGACGGACTCGAACCCCCGACCTGCTGATTACAAATCAGCTGCTCTACCAACTGAGCTACACCAGCTTAACTGTTCGCCGCTCTTGTTCAGCGACTTAATTATTATATCACACTGTCTTGAACTTGTCAACCTCTTTTTTGAGGTTTTACATTTTGTTCACAATTTCGCATTTTTCAAAAAGTGAAAAATGGTCGGGGCGACAGGACTTGAACCTGCGGCATCTTGGTCCCAAACCAAGCACTCTACCAAACTGAGTTACGCCCCGATTTATTGTGCTCTCGTTCGACAGCTTTTACATTATACTACATAAAAAATCATTTGTCAATACCTTTTTGAAAAAAAGTTGCTGAAATTTTTAAAAAAAGTTAGTGCATAGAGATAATAAGGAAATAGTTGAATTTTCTATGGCAAAGTGATATAATAAGTAAGTATATAGTTGTAAGTTGTACGGAAAGGATTGGTAACTCGGTGGCAAGGCGGATATTCAGTGAAATGATAAACAAGGAACTGAAATTCCTTCTGCCAAGAGCACTTATCCTTGATGTGGTGATTTACATTATTTCGCTGCCTGTGTATGGTCTGTGCAAGGAGGTTCCGTTGGGGCTTCTGGCTGGAACGGCGGTTATGCTTGTCAATTTCATAATTCTCGGTCTTTCTGCGGAAAGAGCGGTCGAACGTCCTTTGAAAAGCGCAAAGGCCTATATGTTCGGCTCGTATATGCTGAGACTTGCGATTGTGGGCGTGCTGTTCTATGCGGGAATAAAATGCGATTCGCTCAATCTTATAGCGTGCGCACTTCCTCAGCTGTTTCCGAAAATGGCATATACTATTCACGCAGCATTAAATAAGAAGGGAGGATAAGCCGTTATGGATATTAACGTTCGGGGTCCGTCCTATATTGAATTGTTCGGCGGTATCAAGCTGTCAGCTTCAATTGTAATTGGCTGGATAATCATTGTTGCGGCGTTCTTTTTCTGCCGATGGCTTACGAAGGATCTGAAAAAGGTTCCTGATACAAAGCGTCAGGCGATTGCGGAAATGCTTGTCAACACTATGAATAATATGGTTGATGAAAATATGGGCACAGGAATGAGAGTTTATGCTCCGTACATGGCGACAATCTTTGTATTTGCGCTTATCGGTGCATTGGTTTCATTGCTGGGCATCAGAAGTATGACTGTCGATATCAATGTAACTGCGACCTGGGCGATTATGAGTTTTGTGTTGATTACCTATAATAAAATCAATGCAAACGGCTTCAAGGGCTACCTTAAAGGACTTGCATCACCTGCAATCCTTACACCGTTCAACATCCTGAGCGAAATTGCTACTCCTGTAGCTATGGCGCTTCGTATGTTTGGTAATATGGCAGGCGGTATGATTATTACCACAATGCTTTATGCGGCTCTGGGTGCGGCAAGCAGTGCAATTTACAGCCTTATCGGTTTTAGTGCTGATACCTATTATTTCAGCATTTTCCAGGTAGGTATTCCTGCGGTGCTGTCAATGTATTTTGACTTGTTCTCGGGCGTAATTCAGTCCTACGTTTTCATTATGCTTACCATGGCATACATCAAAAACGGACGTGAAGGCTAAAAACCTATTATACTATTATAATATAATTTTGGAGGTAAAAACAAATGGATTACACTAATGAAGCTTTATTGAATGCACAGGCAACTGTCCTTGCAGGACAGGCTATCGGTGCAGGTCTTGCTATGATCGCAGGTATCGGCCCTGGTATCGGTGAAGGTTACGCAGTAGGCAAGGCTATCGAAACTATCGGCAGACAGCCTGAAATCAAGGGTACAGCTACATCCACAATGTTTATCGGCTGTGCTGTTGCTGAAACAACAGGTATCTACGGTCTGTTCGTTGCTCTTATGCTCCTGTTTGCTAATCCGTTCCTCAAGTTCCTCGGTCAGTAATCCGAAGGTTCATAAATTTGCAGGAACAGGAGGCAATTCTATAAAATGGGCTTTTTTGAATTTTTTGGTATTGACTTAACTACCATTATCGGCGTTTTGCTGAATACGCTCATTCTGTTTCTCATATTCAAAAAATTTCTTTTCGACAAGGTGAACGCTGTACTCGATGAGCGCAACAATTCCGTTGCAAAGACTTACGAGGAAGCTGACAAGACTCTCGAAAACGCTAAGCAGCTTGAAGCTGAATACACAGAAAAGCTTGCTGCGGCTAAGGAAGAGTCCGCTGAAATTGTAAAGAATGCTACAAAGAAGGCACAGAGCCGTTCCGACGAGATTATTGCTGACGCTAAGGAAGAAGCACGTAATATCGTTGACAAGGCAAGTGCCGACATTGAGAAAGAGAAAAAACGCGCCGTTAATCAGATTAAGGACGAAATTTCCGATATTGCTCTGTCTATTGCTTCTCAGGTTGTTTCAAAGGAAATCGATGAAAAGACACACGAGCAGCTTATCGAGAGCTTTATTGATGAAATCGGTGAATAATTGCGGAGGGTAAATTTCCGTATTCAACCCGCTGCATTGAAAGGAACTTGCAAAAATGACGGGTACAATTGAAAAAATATACTCGGAGGCAGTTTTTGAGCTTGCGTGTGAGCAGGATTGTGCGGACGAAGTAAAGGCTGAGCTTGATACTCTGGCGGCTGTTTTTAACGACAACCCCGGGTTTGCAAAGCTTCTTACAGTTCCGACGGTGACAATCGGTGAAAAGCTGGGAATTATCGAAAAGACCTTCAAGGGCAAGCTTTCCCAGACAACCTACAATCTACTCTGCGTTGTCACCGAAAAGGGACGTGCTGAAGCCGTTCCCGCCATTGCGGAGGATTACAAGAACCGCTGGTACGAGATGAAGAATATTGCTGAGGTAAAGGTTACTACAAGTATTCCTCTCAGCGAAAATCTCAGAACAAAACTTAAAGCAAAGCTTGAAACCGTGTACAAGAAAACGGTTATTCTTACCGAATGTGTTGACCCGACAATTATGGGCGGTATCGTGCTCAACTACGGCAACACAATGCTTGACGGCTCGGTAAAGGCTAAGCTTGACGCTATTCAGAAGCAGATCAAGGGCGTTATTGCTTAATCTGCAAATTACGGGAATGATACTATTACAATAGTACAATTCTCAGGAAAGGATGGATATTCCAATGGATTTACGCCCCGATGAAATTACAGGCATAATCAAGGAACAGATAAAGAATTATCAGTCCAAGATTGAACTTGCCGACGTTGGTACTGTTGTAACAGTCGGCGACGGTATTGCCAGAATTCACGGTCTTGAAAAATGTATGTCGGGCGAACTGCTCGAATTTGAGAACGGCGTTTATGCTATGGCGCTTAACCTTGAAAAGGACTTTGTCGGTGCAGTAATGCTCGGTTCCGACGCTGAAATCAAGGAAGGCGACACTGTAAAGAGCACAAACAAAATCGTTTCTGTTCCCGTTGGTGAGGAGCTCCTGGGCAGAGTTGTAAACTCTCTCGGTCAGCCTATCGACGGTAAGGGCGCTATTCTCACAGATAAAACAATGCCTATCGAGCGTACAGCTTCAGGTATTATCACAAGAAAGTCTGTAAACAGACCTTTGCAGACAGGTATCAAGGCTATCGACTCCATGATTCCTATCGGACGCGGTCAGCGTGAGCTTATCATCGGCGACCGTCAGACAGGTAAGACTGCGATTGCTCTCGATACAATCATCAACCAGAAGGACAAGGACGTTATCTGTATCTATGTTGCTATCGGTCAGAAGCGCTCCACAGTTGCAAACGTTGTTGAAACACTTCAGAAGAACGGCGCTATGGATTACACAATCGTAGTTTCCGCTACAGCTTCCGAGCTTGCTCCTCTTCAGTATATTGCTCCTTACACAGGCTGTGCAATGGGTGAATACTTCCTCGAACAGGGTAAGGACGTTCTCTGTGTTTACGACGACCTGTCCAAGCACGCGGTTGCTTACCGTACACTTTCTCTGCTCCTCAAGAGACCACCGGGCCGTGAGGCTTACCCTGGTGACGTTTTCTATCTCCACTCCCGTCTTCTTGAAAGAGCTTGTAACCTTAACGAAAACTACGGCGGCGGCTCACTTACTGCGCTTCCTATCATCGAAACACAGGCAGGCGACGTTTCCGCTTATATCCCGACCAACGTAATTTCCATTACTGACGGTCAGATATTCCTCGAAACCGACCTCTTCAACGCAGGTGTACGTCCAGCGGTAAACCCTGGTATTTCTGTATCACGAGTTGGTGGTGCAGCTCAGATCAAGGCTATGAAGAAGGTTTCAGGTTCCCTTAAGCTGACTTACTCCCAGTACCGTGAGCTTCAGGCATTCTCACAGTTCGGTTCCGACCTTGATAAGGATACCAAGGACAGACTTGCTCTCGGTGAACGAGTTGTTGAAGTTCTCAAGCAGGGAAGAAACTCTCCTCTTACAGTTGAGGATCAGGTTCTCATCATTTATGCTGTAACTCACGGCTACCTCAAGGATATTCCTCTTGACAAGGTTGCTGAGTTTGAGGAAGAACTTTTCACTTATGCAAACGAAACACACCCTGATATTATCGCTTCCATCAAGGAAACCAAGGACCTTACAAAGGAAAACGAGGACGCTCTCAAGGAGATGCTCGCAGGCTTTGTGACAAAGTTCCTTGCAGACAAGTAATTGTCGGCGAATTTTAGAAAGGAGGGTGTCCGTTGGCTTCAGGAAATATGAAGGACATTAAGCGCCGCATCAAGAGCGTTGAGTCAACCATGCAGATTACAAAGGCTATGGAGCTGGTTGCCTCGTCAAAACTGAGAAAGGCGAAGGAAAAGGCGGATAACGCCCGTCCCTACTTCAATGCCCTGTATGATACAATGTGTGAAATCCAGTCTGAAAACCCGGGCTTCTTTTCACGCTATACAAAGAAGCGCGACGCAAAGACAGTTCTGCTTGTGGTAATCGCAGGCGACAGAGGTCTTGCAGGCGGCTTCAACTCCAACGTTCTGAAGCTTGCACAGGCTCGTATTGACGAACTCAAGGCGGAGGATATGACCGTGAAAATCCTTGCTATCGGCAAGAAGGCGGTTGAGTACTTCGTAAAGCGCGGTCACGATCTTGTGGGCAGCTTCCCCAACGTTGCTGAAACTATGAAAATTCATCACGCAGCGGATATTTCCAATAAGATTGTTTACCCGTTCTTCAACGGCGACTTTGACAGAGTTGAGCTGTTCCGCACGGAATATGTTTCTCCTCTTGTTCAGCAGGCTGAAAGAGTTGCAATTCTCCCGCTGGAGGTTGCTCCTGTCGAGAATAAGGGTGCAAGACAGCTTCCTGTCTATGAGCCTTCTCCGTCAGCTGTTTTCGACGCAATCGTGCCGAAATACATCTCGGGTATAATCTTCTGCGCTGTTGTTGACAGCTTCGCTTCCGAGCAGGCTGCAAGACGTACAGCTATGGAATCCGCTACGGACAACGCCGAGGAAATGATTTCCGGTCTGTCGCTCATCTACAACCGAGCAAGACAGGCTGCAATTACACAGGAAATCACGGAAATCGTCGGCGGTGCTTCAGGCGCAAAATAATCGGGAAAATAAATTTTCCCGATTACTCCAAGTTTCACTTTCAGGCTTGTCAGCCTGAATTTCCTT
Source organism: uncultured Clostridia bacterium (assembly GCA_937891895.1). GTDB lineage: Bacteria > Bacillota > Clostridia > Oscillospirales > Ruminococcaceae > RGIG8773. The sequence goes on along the minus strand of CALATN010000008.1, from coordinate 888 downwards.
GCGGAAACCGTGAAACTTTTACAGATTGCAAAATTCCGTTACAAAATTTAAGCCGTATACTATTATAATAGTACGCGGTGCGGAAAGGATTGATTAAGTAAATGCCGCAGAAAAATATCGGTAAGGTTGTACAGATTATCGGTGCCGTTGTTGACGTGCAGTTCACAAAGGAAAACCTTCCGAATCTTTTGAATGCTATCGAAATCGAGCTTAACGGTGCAACCCTCACTTGTGAGGTTGCTCAGCATATTGGCGATGACATCGTTCGTTGTATCGCTATGGCTTCAACAGACGGTCTTGTAAGAGGTGTTGACGCTGTTGATACAGGTGCTCCGATTTCTGTTCCTGTCGGCAAGGCAACTCTCGGAAGAATCTTCAATCTTCTCGGAGAGCCTGTTGACAATAAGCCTGCTCCCGAAACTGAGGAGAAGTGGGCTATTCACCGTGAGCCTCCTTCCTATGAGGAGCAGACAGCTTCCAATGAGGTTCTCGAAACAGGTATCAAGGTTATCGACCTTATCTGCCCTTACCTCAAGGGTGGTAAAATCGGTCTGTTCGGCGGTGCGGGCGTTGGTAAGACGGTTCTTATTCAGGAGCTTATCAACAACGTTGCCAACCAGCACGGCGGTATCTCCGTATTTACAGGTGTTGGTGAACGTACACGTGAGGGTAACGACCTCTATAACGAAATGACCGAGTCAGGAGTTATCGACAAGACTGTACTTGTTTACGGTCAGATGAACGAGCCTCCGGGAGCAAGAATGAGAGTTGGTCTTTCAGGTCTTACTATGGCGGAATACTTCCGTGACGTAGAAGGTCAGGACGTTCTTCTTTTCATCGACAACATCTTCCGTTTCACTCAGGCAGGTTCCGAGGTTTCGGCACTGC
>CALATN010000007.1 GCA_937891895.1 uncultured Clostridia bacterium | reverse complement strand
GAGATATCGCGATGGTGTTCCAGAACTACGCTCTTTATCCTCATATGACAGTATTTGATAACATGGCATTCGGTCTTAAGCTCCGTAAGGTTCCCAAGGAGGAGATCAAGAGACGCGTTGAGGAGGCTGCAAGAATACTTGACATCAGCCACCTTCTCGAGAGACGTCCGAAGGCTCTTTCCGGTGGTCAGAAGCAGAGAGTTGCGCTTGGACGTGCAATTGTTCGTGAGCCTTCCGTATTCCTTCTTGACGAGCCTCTTTCAAACCTTGACGCTAAGCTTCGTGCAGCGATGAGAACTGAGATCACAAAGATCCACCAGACAATCGGTACAACATTTATCTACGTAACTCACGACCAGACTGAAGCTATGACAATGGGTGACCGTATCGTAGTTATGAAGGACGGTTTCATCCAGCAGGTTGACTCCCCACAGAACCTCTACACAAGCCCTGTTAACCAGTTCGTTGCAGGTTTCATGGGTTCACCTCAGATGAACTTTGTTGACGCAGTTCTCAGAAAGATTGAAGACAAGTTCACAATCGAATTCGGTTCTGAAGATACTAAGACATCCCGTGGTAAGAAGTACTATGTTGAACTTCCTGAGTCCAAGGTTGACGAGCTCGTTCTCGAAAACTACATTGACAAGGAAATCGTAATGGGTGTTCGTCCTGAAAACATCCACGATGAAGAAATGTTCCTCTCCGCTGCTAAGACAGGTGTTATCGACGCTAACGTTGAAATCACTGAAATGATGGGTGCTGAAACATTCCTTTACCTCAACTGCGAAGGTATTCCTCTTACAGCTCGTGTTGACCCACGTTCCACAGCTCGTCCACAGGATACAATCAAGGTTGCTATCGATCCTAACAAGGTTCACATCTTTGATAAGGAAACTGAAAAGACAATCGTTAACTGATTTAGTTAAGATTTTCACCCCCTGTTCCGTTTTGGGACAGGGGTTTCTTTTTGCGTACTTTGTCAATAATATATCAATTCTTGATTTGTGGAGAATTGTATGATATAATAAAATAAGTATGTAATATTGCAAATAAAATCATTTATATAAAGAAGGAAAAACTATGGAAAATTATGACGTCATAATTGCAGGTACAGGCGCAGGCGGTCTTTACTCCGCAATAAATCTTCCGTCAGACCTGAAGGTGCTGCTGATTACAAAGCGTGAGCTTATTCTCTGCAACTCTGCTCTTGCGCAGGGCGGTATTGCTGCGGTGTATAAGCCTGAGGATGACAGCACTCGTTTGCATACGAATGATACGCTCATTGCAGGCGGCTTCAAGAATAATCCTGACAGCCTGAAAATTCTTGTTACCGAGGCTGAAAAGGAAATTGAAAAGATTATTTCTCTCGGCGTTGATTTTGACAAGGACGAAAACGGCAAGCTTCACCGTACACTTGAGGGTGGACATTCCCGCCGACGTATCTTCCACCACAAGGATTCAACGGGCTTTGAAATTACCACAAAGCTTCAGGAAGCTGTAAAGAAAATGCCTAATGTTGATATTCTTGAAAATGCACTGCTTTGCAAGGTGAAGAAAACTTCCACAGGTTTTTCTGCTGATATTTCAGTTGATGAGGTACATAAGACCTTCAACAGCCGCTATTTTATTATGGCAACAGGCGGTATCGGGCGTGTTTATGACTTTACGACAAATTCCGCAATTGCTACAGGAGACGGAATTGCTCTTGCATATGAAATGGGTGCTCATATAAAAAATCTTTCGCTTATACAGTTCCACCCTACTGCCTTCAATAACAAGCATACCCGCGAATGTTTCCTTATTTCCGAGGCGGTACGCGGTGAGGGTGCTTATCTGCGCAACAAGGACAAGGAACGCTTTATGCAGAATTATGATGAGCGTCTTGAGCTTGCACCGAGAGATGTCGTGTCCCATGCAATTGTAACCGAGGGCAGACGACTTGACTCGGACGAGTTCTACCTTGATATTACTCATAAAGACCCTGAGTTCCTGAAAAAACGGTTTCCGATGATTTACAAGTACCTGCTGAGTCAGGGTATTGATATGACAAAGGATATGATTCCGATTTATCCTTGTCAGCATTACCTTATGGGCGGCATCAACGTAAACACCAAGGCTATGACTTCTGTTGAGGGGCTTTATGCAGTTGGCGAATGCAGTCATACAGGTGTTCACGGCAATAACAGACTTGCTTCCAATTCCCTGCTTGAAGCACTTGTTTTCGGCAGACAGGCGGCTGAGGATATTGCATCAAAAATTGATACAAGCCTGCCTCTTGACCAGCTTGAAGAATATGAGTTTAAAGTAAGCGAAACAGCAGTTCCTATTCCTCAGGGAATAAGGACGGAAATCAGACATATTCTTCAGAAATCGTATTTTGTTATTCCTGATATACAGGGGGCGGTTGCGGGCTTTGAGCGTATCTCCGAAATCAAGCGTATGCTTGATGAGGGCGATTATGTGGTTGACCACAACTATGTGGAAGCAAAGTCACTGGCAACGGTTGCTTATCTGATCCTTAAAGAAGTTATATAAACAAAACTCCGTGGAACCTCCACGGAGTTTTTTACAGAAAATTATAATTTAGCGGGGATTGTGGGAACCCACTGGG
>CALATN010000006.1 GCA_937891895.1 uncultured Clostridia bacterium | reverse complement strand
ACACCAAGGTCGGGAGGCCAGCAGAAACGTCCTGCAAAATAGCTTGCAAGTTTCTCATCGTTACCGATTGCACCGCCCTTTGATTCAGGAATAGTCGGGTTATAGCGTCCGATAATTGCTTCAAGACGTGCTGTCATATTACGGTCGATTTTGTTCGGCTCGTTGAAAAACTGCACGACGTAGGATTTGTCGGGTGCAAAATATGTGTATTTCATTCCTCCACGAGGAGGATTGTCGGTTATTACATACGGAATTTTTCTTCCGTCAGCAAGGGTTGCTTCACCCATTCTGCTCATAAGAAACCTCCGGAATTTATGTGTTAATATTGATAATCAGTAATGTTCTGTCGTCAAAGGAACCGCGCTCAACGTAGTTGTCAAGCCAGATTTTCAGCATTTCAGCCTTGTCCTTATCGTGCACGATATCAAATGAAGCAAGGGACGCTTTTTTCTGCGCGTACTTGTCTGACCACAGCTGTTCAAGTGTCATACCTGTTTCCGTGAGGACATTCTTGGAGTACTGCAAAGCATATTTCACGTCGCCGTCATTTACCCACGGGTACTCGACAGGCTGAGGAACTGTCACATCTGTAATAAGCTCAGGCTCGGCAATTTCGAGAATGTTATTCAGCTTCAGGTCAAGTGCAAGTCGGAGCAGCTGCGGGTTATTGGGGTAATAATCGTCAGCAACGCCGTCTGTCATAAGCATAAGGGTTGTAAGCTTTCCCCTGCGGATTTTTGTACGGCTCATAAGGCTTTCGGGACTTCTGAACTGTTCGGAAGTAAGGAACTCAGTTTCCCCCGAAAAGCTGCCGCCGTCAGCCGTACCGAGAAGAATAAGCGGATTTGCATTGCTTTCGTCCACTGCCGCAATCATACCGTCGCCAAGCTGAATTGACGCGGTAAGGTATTCCCTGCCATTTGCTGTTTCAACCGGAATAACCACAGAAGCGAGAAGTGTGCAGGAAAAGTCCTTCAGCTCAGGCTTTCTGCCTGCGGCTTCTTCAAATTCGGGGTAATCCTTACGCTTTTCAAAAGCCGCTTCAACAGCCGCAAAGGCTTCGGCATAGCTGTCACGGAGCATTGCCGCAATCTGACCACACATTGCGCCGAAATCAGCGTTGTCAAGGGGCAGACTCAGTATTTCAATGTAATTCGGATTGTCACGCTTTATGGAGGAAATACGTGCCTTGACGTATTTTATGACAGCCTCACAAGCCGCCTTTGCACCAATACGCGAGAACAGCTTTGAACCTGCGCCGTCAGCGGCTGCGGCAATAACTGTACCGTCGAAAATTTCAAAGGCATAGAAATCGTCACAGTTTGTACCGTCGTGCTTGTGCTTTTTGCCGCGGACCGTTGCGCCGAAAACCTCAAAGCCGCTTTCACTTGCAGATGAACAGCTTGCTTCTGGGTATGGCTCAGGACTTTCAGGCACGGGGTTGTATTTCCACATTGCCGCTGTGTGGGCGGTTACGTCTTTATCCGAAAGCTTGTTAATGTTATTTTCCATTGTTACCTCCGATTACGGAACAATTACGAAGCCCTGTGGCGGTGGTGGAAGCTCAATGTTTGCACCGGGCTTGGAGTCAAGGCTCTTGGAGGACATTTTTACAGAGCTGGAAACCCACGCAAAGAACTGTGCAAGGTCGCCTGCTGAGAGTGTATTCATCATAAGCACGCAATCTGTGATTTCCTTGAGCACCTTTGTATCAGCGTATGCACCTGCGGCACAAGCGATGATGTTGGCAGGCTTAGTACTCTTGAGCATTGCAGCGGCTTCACGCCATTCGTCAGTTGGTGCGCCGTCTGTAAGGATGAATACGAGAGGACGCCAGTCGCCCTTCTGAGTTTCGGTTGACTTTCTTACCTCGGAGCGGATGCACTCGTTGAGAAGCTGGAGAGCTGCACCGAGAGCTGTTGCGCCGCCTGCTGTAAGGGTTGGTTCCTTGAAGAGCATAAGCTCGGTAAGCGGAGTAACCTGTCGTGCGCTGGAGTTGAATGTGATAACGGAGAGGTACGCTGTTTCAAGAGCCTGAGGGTCGCCTCTCAGCTCGGAGATAAGCGCACGTACACCGTGCTTTACTGCTTCGATAGGGTCGCCTGCCATTGAACCTGAAACGTCAAGGAGGAGATAAACGGGAAGTCGTCTTGAAAATTCTGACATAATATTGCCCTGCCTTTCTATATTAAGGCAACACCGCACAAAACCCGCCTGACGGCTTTGCACGAAATCTGCTTGCATATTTTCCGTCATCCTGCACAGAAATTTCTTGACATACGACAGTATGCCTGCGAAATTTCTATACAAGCTGACGAAAAATCTGACTTCGCATCTTCCGCACAAGCTCTGTGCGGTATTGCCTTAAAAAGATAATATTTTCTCATTTTAACATAATAAAATTATACCTCTTATTGTGAGAAATGTCAATTAAAATTTAGTTACAGCAACTGTTAGTTGCAACAAAAAATATGGCCTGTGAAGAAGTTACTCCACAGGTCATTTATCAAAAATTTATTACGTCAATAAAAGTAATGCCCATACAGTTATCAATGCGTCATATACACCGTGTGCAATTATCAGTGACAACACCGAACAATTCTTGATTTTCAGTCTGCAAATACAGAAAACAACACCAATAAATGCAGTTGTGAATATCTGAAATATGTTGCCGCCAAATATATGAAACAGTCCGAAAAGGAGTGATGAAGCGAGAATTGCCACCCACTCTTTCTGAGCAATGTTCTTTATTTTGCTGTAAATCAACCCACGGAATATAAATTCCTCGGTAAGACCAACTGCAGCTATACAATAGAAAAACTCATAGATAAACTGCCACAGGTATTTGTACCGTTTTCCGCTGTCAAAATTTTCTCCGAAGCCTAAAAGATGTGGGATTAAAGTCAGCACGGCAGACATTGCCAAACCAATCAATATGCCGACAATAATCTGCATACCGATTTTGTCTTTGACAAAGCCGTAATCAGACAGCTTATCTTTGCAGACAAGCATTGCAATTACAGGAATTAAAGCCGCCAGCCAGTAAACTGCTATCATACTAACCAGTCTGCCTGCCAAGGGTAATGACATCATCACATACTGATTGAATGCTATAACGCCATACAAACCAAGCATACTGCCAAGAAAGCTTACAGTAAGACATATCCAATCTTTTTTCTTGCTCATTATTCCTCAACTTCCTTTTTTTCATCCTGTTCAGCCGCTTCCCCGTTCATATACTTTGCCTTGAGAAGCTTTTTCAGTGTGTCCTTGCCTGTGATTTCCTCAAATGCGGCAATGACACCGTTCTTCACAGCGCCCTTGATTACCCAGTATGATACGATAAGAAGAATTATCGCTGTGCCGCCGCTTATGCCCAGTTCTTTAAGCAATTCCATAGCGTTACTCCTTTAGTTTGAACTTGCCGCCGCTGCTGTTGATGCCGAAGATGCGGCAATTACAGCACACATTGCAGCCTGCTGTGCCGCAACCATTGCAAGAGTTGTTGCAACAGCAGTCGTTCCTGCAACTGTATTTCCTGAATAGTCAGCTGAAACAAGCATTACAGCGTGCATAAGGCGTGTGCCCTTGTCAATGCTGAAAACGCCGTAGCCCTTCTGCGTTTCAAGGAACTTGTCAACCTCAAGGATATCGTCAACCGCTTCACTTAAATCAAACTCGTTGAGTGAGAATGCGGCAAGTGCGGCAACCTCGTAATACTTGCTGTACTTTCTGCCCGCGTTCTTGAGGCTATCCCAAAGGAATTCCACACGCTTGCACTTTGCGTAAACATCGCCGTCAGTAAGGGCAAGTACGTGAGAAACTGACTGAACAGCGTTGCTTTCAAATTTCTTTTTGAAGTAAGTATATACTTTTTCCATTTCCTCGACAAGCTGTTCATCTGACTTTTCTGAGAAAGCAAGAAGAACTGCAAAAATACTATCTTCGCTGCCTGTCAGAAATGGGTGTTCCTTTCTCATAAGGTCATAGATACGCATACTTCTTTCAGCGATATTGTCAGCCTTGTCAAATTCAACCATATCTGTAAGCAGAAGTGAAACGTAGGCAAGATACTCGCTTCCGAAGAAATACTTTTTCATCACTTCGTAAATCTGCTTTGCCTTTTCCATCTTTTCCACGGGATTTTCCGTGGTCGCAAGATATGTTATAACAGGAAGCTTTACGTTGCCACGGAAGCTTGAGAAAATACCTGTTTTGTCGTTCACAAGCTTTTTGCATTCCGCCATCTTTTCGGAGTCAGCAGTCATTCCCTTTGCTACAAGACTTGCTGCACAAACGTGGATAATATAGCCGTTATCCCACATAAAGTCATTTCTGATTGTATCTCTTGCAGCGATAAATCTTTCGCAGATTGTGCTGAGTGATGGTTTCATTGTTATTCTCCTTTCAGAAGTTCGATTGCTTTTGTCATACATTCGTCGTCCTCAGCTATGATGTCGGGGATAATCCCGTTTCCGTCAAAAGTTTCGCCCTTGCTGTTTCCCATAAGTGAGGAAACCATTGCAAAGGAGTAGCCGTCAGAAAAATCGTCAAAAACGTAAGAATAATATTTGCCGTAGGTTTGTTTTCCTACAACACTCACCTTGTCGGGAAAATCGCTTTTCATATTGAAAATCATTACCTCGGCGGAGCTTGCTGTGTTTTCATCACAAAGAAAAACAAGCTTGTCAAAGTCGATTATCTTGTCACCGATACATTTTTTCTCGGTGATTTCGCCTGCAATATCCGTATAAACCACGGTTCCGTCATCGTGGAAAAGTCCGAGGACTTCCACAAGCTCACTTATATCTCCGCCTAAGTTTCCACGCAGGTCGATTATAAATTTTCGGTTTGTTTCAAGGGTTTCCTTATACTTGATAAGGTCGCGCCAGGTCTTTCCGATTACAAAATCGTTGATTTTCACGGTGCAGATACCGTCCTCTACTGTAACCGTTGCGGGACGGTATTCGCTGAGCTGTTCTGTAACCTCTTTTGTTCTGTCTTTGCCGAAAATGGTGTTGTACTTTGCAATTTCATCAGGCTCATGCTCGTTGATGTCGTCAAGAATAAGCTTGTAAACGTAGTTGTCAAAGTTAGCCTCGGCATTATCGCCGTAGATATCGCCGAGGGTGTCCTGCATTGCAAGCTCCAGATGTTCCTGTGAGTAGTAATACTCACCGAGGTAATTCTCAAATTTTGCAACACGGTCATTCGAGGTAATAATGTGCCTGATACAGATTGCAAGTGCAGCAGCAAGAATGAATATTATTATCAGACTTGCTTTGCTGACTTTTCTCTTTTCTTTTTTCGGCATTTTAATCACTATCCTCTTACTTACTGCTTATCTTTTTTTCGTAAGCTTCATTCATAAGCCTGAACATTTCATCAACCGAAGAACAAACATAATACGGAATTTCCATACCGTTTTCATCTTCATCAGCATTAAATGATATATACACCTTACCGTCATTTGTATCCCAGTAGTATATATCTCCGCCCTCGTTGATTGCCAAGGGAATTAGATTTGTTCTTATTCTCAAATGTCCTACCCATTTGTCATACGGTTCGTTTAGTTCTTTTTTCTTTATACATTCAACATTAAACTCATCATCGCTTGTTAATGAAAGAATTTCTGCAACACCTGTTATATCATCAGTATCAGCCCACGGAATATCAACCGTGTGAATATATTTCCCATTATGTTCAAGATAGTATTTTCTTAAAACATCAGGAAATACAATACCCAATTTCTTTTCAACCCGATTTATATCATCTTCTGATACGGTAATGTACTTATCGCAGTCTTCACGAAAAAAATTATACATTTATCTTTCTCCCTTTATTATTCATACCTCAACGCCTCAATAGGGTCAAGCTTTGCTGCACGGTTTGCAGGATAGAAGCCGAAGAACACGCCGATTGCCATTGAGAAGGTTACGGCAAGGAGAATTGCACCAACGGAAGGTGTTGCTGTTGCGTCCATAAGCAGACCAACAAGGTTACCGAGAAGGATACCCGACACGATACCGATTGCACCGCCGATAAGGCAGATGATTACAGACTCGATGATGAACTGTGTACGGATTGCGGAGTTAGGTGCGCCAAGTGCCTTTCTTACACCGATTTCACGGGTACGCTCTGTTACGGAAACGAGCATAATATTCATTACGCCGATACCGCCAACCACAAGGGAAATACCTGCGATTACGGAAATTACCATAGACACAAGTCCGAGGATTTCGCCCATCATTTCCATCTGCTGTTCAGCTGTTGCGTAGTAAACCTCGATACTGTCATTGTTACGATAGAAGCGGTTGTTCATATAGTCCTTTACGTCCTCGGCAAACTGTGTTGCATTTACGCCGTCCTTGATGTTGACATAGAAGTAGAAGAACGTAAGGTCACTGTCGCCCTGAATTTCAGCCATTGTTGTGTAAGGAATATAAACTTCGTTGTTCCAGTCCTCACCCATCATATTTACCATTGCGCTCATCATACCTGTAAGCTGGTATTCATAGATACCGACAACAGTAAAATCGTAGCTCTGGTTATTCATATCTATACTTAATGTCTGTCCGATTGCGTTGTCAAGGCTGCCGTAAAGCTTTATAGCCTGCTTGTCACTGATTACGCAGACTTTACCGCGCTTTGAAACGTCCTTGTCGGAAATATATCTGCCCTTGATTACGCCTGTCATACTCTGTTTGAGGTAACCTGGGCTGATAGAATATACTACAAGGTCAAGCTTTTCACGCTTGAATCTTGTTGTCGCACTGTCCGTACCGTAAATAAGTGACAACGCATCAACGTCGTCAGAAAAACGTTCAGCAACGTTGTAAATCATATCCTCTGTCATAAGGTCGCTTTGTGTATAGTAATCTCTTACAGGGTTTGGTTTGAGAGTAATCTGGAAACCAACAAGGTTTGCACCGCCCTGTGAGTCAAAGATGTCGTTTACGCTGTTTTCCATAATGCTGCCCATTGTGTTGATCATAATTACGGAACTGATACCGATGATGATACCGAGCATTGTCAGCAGGGCACGCATTTTGTTTGCTTTAAGTGAAGCAAGGGCAAGCTTTATGTTTTCGACGAAATTCATTCTGCTGCCTCCTTTGCTTCCTCAGGTTTATTCTTCAGCACGTCGCTTACGATGTTGCCATCTGAAAGTGTGATAATTCTGTCTGTTTCCTCAGCAAGCTCAGGGTTATGTGTGATAAGCACGATTGTCTTGCCCTGCTCCTTGTGAAGCTTGTGGAATATATCCATTACAAGTCGTCCTGTCTTTGAGTCGAGAGCACCTGTAGGCTCGTCGGCAAGGATTATAGCAGGGTCATTTGCCATTGCTCTTGCGATGGCAATTCTCTGCTTCTGACCGCCTGAAAGCTCGTTAGGCATATGCTTTTCACGCTCAGACATTTCAACTATTTCAAGAAGCTCCTTTGCACGCTTTGTACGTTCCTTTGCGGGCACACCTGCGTAAAGCATAGGAAGTTCAACATTTTTAAGCGCAGATGTTCTTGCGATAAGGTTGAAGGTCTGAAATACAAAACCGATTTTCTTGTTACGGATACCCGAAAGGTCAGCGTCCTCCAGTCTGGAAACGTCAATTCCGTCAAGGATATACTGTCCGCTTGTCTGTCTGTCAAGTGCGCCTACGATGTTCATAAGTGTAGACTTACCTGAACCTGACGCGCCGACGATTGACACAAACTGTCCTTCAGGAACAACTATATCAAGTCCGTGGAGAATTTCAAGCTCATTGGGTGTACCAACATAGAAGCTCTTGACTATTCCCCTCATATCAATTATTGGTCTGCTCATTCTGCCACCTGCTCTGTCTCAGCTGTTTCTTCCGTTGCGTTTTCGTTAATCATAACAATATCGCCGTCAGAAAGCATTATTGTGTTTGTAAGCACGTACATACCTTCGGAAATTTCGCTTGAAATGATTTCTATTTCGTAATCTGTTTCAAGACCGACTTCAACAGTTACAAGCTTAGCGTGATATACACCGTTTTCATCCTTTTCAGCAATATAAACAGCATCGTTGCCGTTTTCGTCTGTTGTAAGTGCGTCATAAGTTATTGTAAGCGCATTCTCACGCTTGTCACTGATAATAGCAAGCTTTGCAGTCATACCAACGAGAATTTTACCATCCTCACCATCAATATCTGCTTCAATTGCATATCTTGTTCCTGTGCTGCCGGGAACACCTGTCGGTGCAACATCACAAACCTTACCGCCATATTCAATTCCTGCTACAGCATCACACTTTACTGTTGCACTCATTCCCTCAGCAACATAAGGAATATCGTACTCACCTACGCTTGCAGAAACCTTAAGATTGGAAAGGTCCTCAATGACAAAGATTGCACCGGTTGCCATTACACCTTCTTCAGCATTAACAGCTGTTACAACGCCGTCACAAGGCGCAACCACAACTGCATATTCAAGCTTTCCCTTGAGATTTTCAAGCATTGTAAGCTGAGGATTGTTAAGTCCAGAAAGTGTTCTTTGCTGTTCAGCGGCCTTTTTAAGAGCAGCAAGCTCAGATTCAACCTGTTCTACAGTAAAATCGTAATTCTTTTTTGCATCCTCAAGTGCCTGTTCAGCTTCCTTCACCGAATCCTTATAGTCGCCCTCTGAATAGTTGTTATCGCGGTTTGTCTTATCCTGTCCCTTTACAGCAGCATTGTATGCAGACTCAGCGTTTTCCATTGCTGTTTTTGCTGCATCACGTGCTTCTTCAAGAGCTTCGTAAGCATCATCATACTGATTCTGTACTTCCTCAATCTGCTCCTTCAAAGATGTGCTATCATACTTAGCCTGCATTTCAGCAAGCTCAGCCTGTGCAGCAGCAAGTTCGGCAGCTATTGTTTCAGCTTCACTCTTAGAGTACATTTCAGGAACTATTTCAAGATGTTCTGCCTTTCCCTTTGCGGTATTATATCTTGATTCAGCATTTGAAAGTTCTGTCGGAATTCCGTTTGAAGCTTCCTTCTGACACTTCTTAAGTTCTTCAAGCTTGTCATAAAGCTTTTTTACAGAGGTAGGATGATTTGCAGGCTTGAGTTCTTCAACTGCCTTGTCATAATTCTTTACCGCCTTATCGTAAGCATCCTTTGCTGACTTAGCCTTGTTATCAGCACTTTCCACCGCATCAGGAATGCCATAGCCCAGTCCTTCATCAGCATTACGCTTTGCATTTTCAAGTGCTTTTTCCGCTTTTTCAACAGCAGCCTTAGCATTGTTTACAGTTGCGTTATTACCATTTTCATAAGCTTCAAGAGCATCATTATACTTTTCTTCAGCAGATGAAAGGCTGTATTCCTCATTGAGTCCACTGCTGTCAACAGTATACTGCTGCTGAAGAATCTGCTGCTGAAGGTCAGTTGTACGGATTGTACAAAGCACGTCACCCTTCTTTACAGCATCACCAACTGAAACGTTGATTTTCTCAACAGGATAAGAAAGCTCGGAATATACCTTCTTTACCTCAGCACTTTCTACAATTCCGCTGACAGAAATTTTATTCTCGATTGTCTTTGCCTGAATTTTAATCGTGTCCGCATATGCAACTGTGGAAGCGGAGCTTCCGAGAGCTGCGATTGCTACACCGATTGCGGCAACACCTGCGATTATTGAAACTGGAATGATTATCTTTTTTGCTTTCATAAGTATATTCCTTTCTGCTTTCGTTTAATAATATACGATATATAATATCATATATTTCTCACTATGTCAAGCCCCTGCTTACTGTATTAAGTAGCTAATACAAGTATACAACTATTGTATTTAAAAGTCAATTGTAACTTTGCTACAATTGTTACATACGCTTTGGCGAACACTTGTTACTTGTGCACAAAAACAAAAAGCGGTACAGCTTTCACTGTACCGCTTTAATTTTACGCTTCCCAACTATTGAGATAAGCTTCCTGAACATCGGTAAGCTTATCAATTTCCATACCCCAGAAACGGATTTTTCTTTCAGCAACCTCATTGTCAATATACTTAGGTACATCTATAACCTTCTCGGTGAATGTACCCTTGTTCTTTACAAGGTGAAGTGCGGAAAGTGCCTGGATTGCGAAGGACATATCCATAATTTCAGCAGGGTGACCGTCGCCTGCCGCAAGGTTTACAAGTCTGCCCTCGGCAATAACATATATCCACTTGCCGTTTTCAAGCTTGTAGCCCTGAATATTATTTCGTGCTGTCTTTGTTTCAACAGCAATCTTCTTCAGTGTTGCAACGTCCACTTCAACATCAAAGTGACCTGCATTACAGCAGATTGCGCCGTCCTTCATAACCTTGAAGCTTTCCTCGGTAATTACATCACGGCAGCCTGTAACTGTTACAAAGAAGTCACCAACCTTTGCAGCCTCTGTCATCTTCATAACCTTGAAGCCGTCCATAACAGCTTCCATAGCCTTGATAGGGTCAATTTCAGTTACGATAACCTCTGCACCAAGACCCTTTGCACGCATTGCTACACCCTTACCACACCAGCCGTAGCCTGCAACAACAACGTTCTTGCCTGCAACGATAAGGTTTGTTGTACGGTTGATACCGTCCCAAACGGACTGTCCTGTGCCGTAACGGTTATCGAAGAGGTGCTTGCAGTCAGCGTTGTTAACAAGTACCATAGGAAACTTCAGCTTATCTTCCTTAGCCATTGCAATAAGGCGGATAATACCTGTTGTAGTTTCCTCACAGCCGCCGATTACGTCAGCAATTTTTTCGGGATATTCGTTATGAATAAGGTTAACAAGGTCACCGCCGTCATCAATAATGATGTTAGGACCTGCCTCGATTACCTTTGATGTGTGTCTGTGGTAATCCTCCTCGGTTGCATCGTACCACGCAAAAACATTCAGACCGCCGTGAACAAGTGCAGCTGCAACATCATCCTGTGTGGAAAGAGGGTTACTGCCTGTGATATACATTTCAGCGCCGCCTGCTGCAAGCACACGGCAAAGATAAGCTGTCTTTGCTTCGAGGTGTACGGAAAGAGCAACTTTTATTCCTGCGAATGGCTTTGTTGCGGAAAATTCTTCTTCAATGCTGCGAAGGAGAGGCATATTCGCCTTAACCCACTGAATTTTGGTTTCGCCGCTTTCCCAAAGGTTAACATCTCTGATTTCGCTTGTCATATCAATATTCCTTTCTGACCGTAAGGTCAAGTAATTTCGCTTCAACATATCCGCAAAGTGCCGTAGGCTCAGCAATAATCTGTGCACCGCGCACACCTGCGCTTACTGCAATTTCATCAAAAAGCTCAGCTGTTTCGTCAAAGAATGTGGGAAACTTCTTTTTCATTCCCACGGGAGAACACCCGCCTCTTATGTAACCTGTCACACCGAGCAAGTCCTTTACGTGGAGCATTTCACATTTCTTGTCTCCCGCCGCTTTTGCGGCTTTTTTCAGGTCAAGCTCCTCGTTTACGGGAATGCAGCAAACGAAATAGCCTGTTTTGTCTCCCTTCAGCACCAGCGTCTTGAACACCTGCTCAGGAGGTTGCCCCAACTGCTCAGCGACGTGCATACCTGACAAGTCGTTTTCGTCCACCTCATATTCAGCGGTACGGAACGGTATTTTCGCCGCCTCAAGCAGACGCATTGCATTTGTCTTGTTCATTATTCCTGACCCTCTTCAATACCGTAATGCTCGTAATATGCCTGACCCTTCTTGCTGGACTCCTGAATAGAAATAAGTGTCATTTCGTCGCCACGCTTTGAAACGATATATTCCATATATTTATCTGAAACTGGTTCATCGTTTTCATCAAGGGTAAGCCATGCAGGAGTTGGTGAAACATAACCTACAAGCAGGGTATATCTTTCACCCACACGGGTGATTTCCTCAATATACGGAGAATATGTAAAGAATTTCGGATTGGACGGAATACGGTAGGATTTGATTGTTTCGTCGTAATAGAACTGGATATCAGCACCTAAAACCGACTGGTGCTCAACACTCAGACCCGTGCCGAAAAGCTTCGCACAATGCTGTTCAACATCTACAACAGGTACAACAATCATATCAAATTCTGTTTCGTATTTGGACTTGTCCTCGTAAAGTATAATGTCCCACAGTGCAGCAGTAATCATCGTATCACTGCGGAGCTTTACCGCCTGATTAAACGGTGCAGGGTCGCATATTACAACAGGATATATATACTTTGCAAAGTCGTTTTTCTGTTGTGTATTATCGGCAAAAGCCTTTACCTTGTCAATCGCAAAGCCAATTGTAGAAATAAGTCCTACAACTGCAAGAATTGTCACAATAACGCCGAAAAACATATACATCTTTCTCTTGAAGCCTTCAGGATTACCTACAGGCATCTCAGGTTCAGCAGGTGCTTCGGTAAGCTCAGAAAGCTCCTCACGGTTTTCATCCAGTGCCTCATCAAACATACGCTTGATGTTGTCGACAGATTCCTTATCCTGCTTCTTCTTTGAAAAATCCGCCTGCTGATTTTTTTCTGTCTGCTTTTTCTTTTCAGCCTGTGTATTGTTTCCCTTTTCAGCAGCAGGGGCAGACGGCTTTTTATTGTTCTGTTTTTTCTTCTGTTCAGGCTTTTTCTTTTTCACGTCCTTGCTTTTTTCCTGATTGCTTATATAGCTGTCATAATCAAAAAAGTCCTTTTTATCTTCACTCATAATTTTTTCCTCATTTATCAGCTATCAGCGGATTTGTCCGTTGCCGTCGATAAGATACTTCATTGAAGTCAGTTCACGCAGTCCCATAGGTCCTCTTGCGTGAAGCTTCTGTGTGGAAATGCCGATTTCAGCGCCGAAGCCGAACATACCGCCGTCTGTAAAGCGTGTTGAAACATTAACGTAAACAGCCGCCGCATCAATTTCGTTTCTGAAACGGTCAGCGTTTGAAAGGCTGTTTGTAACGATACACTCGCTATGACCTGTTGTATACTTGTTGATGTGGTCGATTGCTTCGTCTATATCGGAAACAACCTTCACGGAAATTATGTAGTTGAGGAACTCTGTAGCGTAGTCCTCCTCAGTTGCAGGAACAACACAATCACCGAGAATTGCCGCAGTTTTTTCACAGCCGCGGATTTCAACATTGTGACCGTCAAGGCGAGCCTTGATTGCAGGGAGAGCCTTTTCAGCGATATTCTCGTGAACAAGCAGCGATTCGATAGCGTTGCACACGGACGGACGCTGTGTCTTGCCGTTGTCAACGATATTGACAGCCATTTCGATATCAGCTGTTTCGTCAACAAAAACGTGGCAGTTGCCAACGCCGGTTTCAATAACAGGAACGGTTGCATTTTCCTTTACCGCACGGATAAGTCCTCCGCCGCCACGTGGGATAAGCACGTCAAGGTAGTTACTGCACTTCATCATCTGTGTGGTAACCTCTCTTGTTGTGTCATCCACAAACTGAACAGCATCCTCAGGCAGACCTGCCTCAGCAATTGCACCTCGCATAATTTCGCAGAGGCACTTGTTGGAGTTGTAAGCCTCCTTGCCGCCGCGGAGAATTACCACGTTGCCTGTTTTAAGACAGAGAACAGCAGCATCAACCGTAACGTTAGGACGTGACTCATAGATAATTCCGATTACACCGAGAGGCACACGGATTTTTGTAATCCTCATTCCGTTAGGACGTACAGAACCGCTGTCTGTTGTGCCGACAGGGTCATCAAGCTTGATGACATTGCCGATATCGTCAGCGATAGCCTTTACTCGTTCTTCTGTAAGGCGGAGTCTGTCCTGCATTACAACGGAAACACCGTTTTCGTCAGCCTTTTCGATATCAATTGCGTTAGCCGCAAGGATTTTGTCAGTGTTATCGCAAAGCGCCTTTGCAATTGCTGCAAGGGCCTTGTTCTTCAGTTCTGTGGAAGCACAGCGCAGAGCCTTTTCCGAAGCCTTTGCCTTTGCGCCGAGAGTTTCAATATAGTTCATAACGCACCTCCGTTACTTGTTTGTAAAAATCGTACCAACATCTTTTCCGTCAAACAAATCGTACAGTACAGACGGATTTCTGCCGTTGAGGATTGCCATATCAATTCCCGCACCCATTGCAATTTCAGCAGCATGGATTTTTGTAATCATACCGCCTGTGCCAAGGCCTGAACCTGCGCCGCCTGCAAGGCCGCGGATATCATCGGTAATCTCATTAACAACGGGAATAAGCTTAGCATCGGGGTTATCCTTTGGATTGCCATCGAAAAGTCCGTCGATATCGGAAAGGATAACAAGCATATCCGAGTGGCTCATAATTGCAACAAGAGCCGCAAGGCTGTCGTTTTCGCCGAGTTCAAGCTCCAGCTCATCGATAGCAACGGTGTCGTTTTCATTTACGACAGGGATAACGTTGTGGCTGATAAGCTTTTCAAAGGTGTTTTCAACGTTGTTCTTACGCGGTGTATCGATAATATACTTTGTAAGAAGAATCTGTGCAACGTTAAGGTTGTATTCGCCGAAAAGCTTGTCGTAAATGTACATCAGCTCACACTGACCAACAGCCGCGCAAGCCTGCTTCATAGGTGTATCCTTAGGACGTTCGGAAAGTCCCATTTTTGACATACCCAGACCGATAGCACCTGAAGAAACGAGGACAATTTCCTTGCCGCTGTTCTGCAGGTCTGCAAGTACCTTCACAAAGCGCTCCATACGGCGGATATTGAGTCTTCCTGTCTTATGAGTAAGGGTTGACGTACCAACCTTGATTACAATTCTTTTTTTATCGTCTATATTGAACATAATAAGTTTCTCTTTTCATTTATTAGTTTACAGTGTTTATAGGGTTGCCCTCAATGAATGCCCTGATATTTTCAGCGGCAATCTTAACAAGGCGCTCTCTTGTTTCAAGAGGTGCCCAGGCAATATGCGGAGTAATAATACAATTCTTTGCGCCGATAAGCGGACAATCTGCTGACATAGGCTCCTGACAGAGAACGTCAAGCGCCGCACCTGCGATTTTACCGCTGTTGAGCGCATCTGCAAGGTCCTGTTCATTTACAACGGGACCACGGCTTGTATTGATTATCACGCAGGAAGGCTTACAGTAGGAAAGTGTTTCCTTGTTGATAAGTCCCATTGTTTCATCAGTGAGCGGGCAATGTGCTGTAATCACGTCAGCCTCGCTGAAAAGCTCTTTAAGTCCAACAAACTTTACGGAGCCGTCCTGCTTTGCGGTACGGGTATTGACGATGACATTCATATTGAACGCCTGCGCAATGTGAGCAACCTTACGTCCGATTGAGCCGTAGCCGATAATGCCGATAGTTTTGCCTGCAAGCTCCTGGATTGGGTACAGGAAATCCGAGAAGGTTTCCGACTTTATCCAGCCGCCGCTCTGCACGAATTTGTTGTAAGCGGAGGTGCGGCTTGCAAAGTGGAGAATAAACGAGAAAACAAGCTGTGCAACTGCCGCTGTTGAATAGGCGGGAACGTTGCAGACGGTAATTCCAAGCTCATTGCAGGTCTTGATGTCAACGTTGTTGTAGCCTGTTGCGCAAAGGCCTATGTATTTCAGATTGGGACAGGCACGGATTATATCAGCTGTGAACGGTGTCTTGTTACAAAGCACGATTTCAGCGTCGCCCACATTCTCCACGATTTTATCCACGGGAGTAAGCGGAAATTCCCTTACCTCGCCCAGCTTATATATTTCGTCAAAGGACACGTCGCCCCTTGACACGGTTTTGGCTTCAAGAACAGCAATTTTCATTATGCCTTGACCTCTTCCTTAGCTTCTTCAACTTCAAGTTCGGAAGTACAGTGTGGGCATCGTGTTGCCTTGATATCAACTTCGGACAGACAGTATGGGCACTTCTTTGTTGTAGGTGCCTTTGGTTCTTCAGGCTTCTTAACAAGCTTGGAAGCTGTGTTTGCTGTCTTTACAATAAGGAAAAGAACGAAAGCAACAATGAGGAAGTTGATTACAGCTGTAATGAATGCGCCATACTTGATTGCAACGCTTTCAACTGTGCCGTCTTCGAGTGTCTTCTTGCCGATTTCAATAGCAAGCTGGCTGAAATCCTTCTTGAAGATAATGCCGATGATTGGGGAAATAAGATCATTTACAACAGAGTCGATAATAGCCTTGAAAGCAGCACCGATGATAACACCGACAGCCATATCAAGCACGTTGCCTCTCATTGCAAATTCTTTAAATTCCTGAAAAAATTTTTTCATTTTAATACTCTCCCTTTAATTTTACTTTTTGCGGAAACACCTGTCCACATTAACTTTTACATTATATCACGTTTTCAAACACTTTTCAATACTTTTCGGGAACAAAGTTGATTTTAAAAGGCTTATGTGCTATAATTTATCAAGTAATACCGATTATCTGCAAGGAGGTTATCCCAATGAAAATACTCCACACTTCCGACCTTCATTTCGGAATAAATCTTCACGGTGTTCCACTGCTTGAATACCAGTGGAAATTCTGTGACAATTTATGTGATATAGTCCGTGTCAACAGCATTGATGCTGTAATAATTGCAGGAGATGTTTTTGACACAAGTGTTGCTTCCGCCGAAGCTATCAACTGCTGGAGTAACCTTGCGACAAAGCTTTGCATTGAAAATAAAGTCCCTGTTATTGTATGCGCAGGCAACCACGACGGTGCGGCAAGGCTCGCCTCCTGTTCAGACCTTTTGAAAGCAGCAGGTCTTCATATTTCGGGGACACTTGAAGACGCATTTGACCCGATCAGACTTGGCAATTGCGAGATATATTCCCTGCCATATTACAATACCGCCGATGCGGCAGCTGTGCTTGAATGCAAGACTGACACGGGAGTGGTAATGACTGAAATCGTCAGAAGAATACTTGACAAGGCAGACAAATCCAAGAAGCTTGTTTTTGCAGCACATTGCTTTGCGGCAGGCGGTAAAACAGGCGAAAGTGATATTTCTGCAAGAACAGCCGAATCAGTAGGCGGTGCTGAGCTTGTTCCGATTTCCGCTTTTGAAGGCTTTGACTATGTTGCATTGGGACATCTTCACCGTCCACAGACACTGTCAAAAAAAGAAACAATCGTGCGTTACAGCGGAACACCGATGCCCTACTCCTTCAGCGAAGCCGAACATAATAAAACCGTTTCCGTTTTTGATACAGACAATGGAACCGTTACCGAAATTGAAATTCCTCAGCCATATAAACTTAGGAATATCACAGGTACATTTGATGAGATTATTGCTCAGGCTGAAAAGGATACAAATCGTGACGATTTCATAAGAATAAAGCTTACCGACACTGCCGCAAGAAGCTTTCAGCAGAATGAACTCGGTAAATTTTACCCTCATATACTTGATTGCAAGGGCACGGAATCATCATCGTCAGGTACAGCAAGCATTACTGCCGCTCAGACAGCAGAGCTTGACCCAGTTGAGCTTGCAGCAAAGTATTCTCTTGACCACAGAGGCTGTCCGCTTGATGAGGATGAACTGAAATGGCTCAGAGAGGCAATTGAAGAAATCGGAAAGGAGTAAGCCTATGTCAATTGAAATTCGTCCTGTTACAACTGCGGATACTGATGAGTTGCTTGAAATTTACAGACCTTATGTAACTGAAACAGCGATAACATTTGAATATGATGTTCCATCCGCAGATGAATTCAGGACACGCATTGAAAATATACTAAAAAAATACCCTTACCTTGCCGCTGTAAAAAACAATGAAGTCATCGGCTACGCTTATGCAGGTACGTTCAAGACCCGTGCTGCTTATGCCTACAATGTTGAGGTTACGATTTACATAAAAAAAGAACACCGCAGAAGCGGTGTAGGAAAAATCCTGTACGCAGAGCTTGAACGCTTACTGAAAAAGCAAGGCATCACCAACCTTTATGCGTGCATAGCCTGCACCGAAACAGAGGACGAATATCTTACCAATGACAGTATAAAATTCCACCAGCGTATGGGCTACCGACTTATCGGCACGTTTAAGCAATGCGGCTACAAATACAATCGTTGGTATGATATGGTATGGATGGAAAAGATTATCGGTGAACACTTGGCAAAGCAGCCTGAAATTATAAAATTTGCTGACCTGAAGGAGGATAATTATGAATTGCAAGGTTGAAAACGGTATGCTGATTATGGACATTGACGGGAAAAGTTATTCCTTTGAAGCACACGCTGAAGCTCCCCGTCCATCGCTTCTGGGCTGGGGACTGAGTGCAGGCGGCAGACATTGGTCAAGCCGTGACCCTGAAGTAAAAATTGAGAAGCACACAAGCATTCAGGATATTGCTCTCGGAGAGGATATGGTTGCCTGGTATGTGCAGGAGTTTGCTCCAAACGGTGAAGACTACAAGGTTACAAAAAATGCACGTATTTACCTTGGCTGTCTGAGCACGGGCGAACACAGGCTGATATACAAGGGCGAATGCTACGGCGACTTATGCTTTGACGGCACAGAACTCTACATCAATACAGGAAACAAGGTTGCCGTGATAGATACCGTTACGGGCGAAAGCAAGGTTCTTTTCAAGCACTCGGGAATAAAGAAAAACGGTGTTAATCTGCACATTACCGAGAAAAGAATTTTCTTTATCCACTGGACTCACAACGAAACCTATTTTATGTGGTATGACAGAGAAAACGACAAGGTTGTAAATCCGCATATTGATATCGGGCGTCACTACTTTCTCAATGATGAAACTGTAATTTATCAGTCGCTTTACCACACCTGGATTCTTGACACGAACACCGCCAAGAAAAAGAGATTTTTCTCTGCAAAGCTTCACAAGGCGGCTTTGAAGCTTGTATGTGATTTTGGCGGACTTCCTGTTGATAAGTATAGCGAATGTTTTGTAATAAAAATGACAGCCTGTGAAAACGAACGGATTTACTGCTGCTGCTACTCTACATACCATTCTCAGTTTCCAGAACACATTCACAACGCTAACGCTAATGTTGCAGAGTCGTTCAGCAAAAATCTCCCATGGAGTTTTTATCTTGAAATTTCCTGCAAAGCAGACGGTACGGATATGCGTATGGAAGCTACAAAGGAGGATATCGAAATAACTGTTGATGATGATGTGGATTTAATTCGCTGGAAAGCCGCACCACACGGCACTCACTAATCTGCATAAAAAATCGGGAAACTTTTTTGCCAAACGTAAAATACGTTATACAAAGTATACTTTACGGCTTGAAAAGGGATTTCCGTTACTGTATAATAATAAGGAAATTTTATCGAAAGGACTTTTACAATGAAGAAGAGATTACTTGCAATTGCACTTGCCGCTTTTATGGCAATTTCTGTTACAGCTTGCTCCGATGGCGGTGCTGAAACGGAAACAGAAGCTACAACCACAACTGAAGCTACTACCGCCGCTGAGCCTGAGGACTTACTCCCTGAGGGTGCAGGCTTCAAGGTTGACGGAACAAAGCTTCTTGACGCAAACGGAAACGAATTCGTAATCCGTGGCATCAATCACCCGCACGCCTGGTTCAAGGACCAGCTTGAAACTGCTTATGACGCTATTGCTGAAACAGGCTCGAACAGTATAAGAATTGTTCTGGGCAGCGGTGTTCAGTACGGCAAGACAAATATGAAAGAGCTTGAACGTGTTATCAACAACGCTAAGGAACGTGATATGATTGCTGTTGTTGAGGTACACTGCATCACAGGCAGCGACAGCATTGATGACCTGATGGCTGTTACTGATTTCTGGATTGAAATGAAGGACGTACTTGCAGGAACAGAGGCTTACTGTATTCTCAACATTGCCAACGAATGGGTAGGCAAGTGGGACAGCGCAACCTGGCGTGACGGTTACACACAGGCTATTCCGAAACTCCGTGAGGCAGGAATAAAGAACACAATTATGGTTGACTCAGCAGGCTGGGGACAGTACGCAAAGTGCGTTCAGGATTACGGTATGGAGGTTTTCGAGTCCGACCCTGACAGAAACACAATGTTCTCCGTTCATATGTACGGTGCGGCTGGCAAGAACAGCGACACAATCGAAGCCGCAATCAAGGGTGCAACCGACCAGGGGCTCTGCATTATTGTTGGCGAGTTCGGCTACAACCACTCTGACGGTGACGTTGATGAGGCTTACATTATGCAGTACTGCACCGACAACAACATCGGCTATATGGGCTGGAGCTGGAAGGGCAACGGCGGCGGTGTTGAATATCTCGACATTGCCAACGAATGGGACGGCTCTGTGCTTTCTCCTGACTGGGGCGAAAAACTTATCAACGGTGCAACAGGTATAAAGGCGACTTCTGAGGTTTGCTCTATTTTTGAGGATGCGGCGTAATAAAGAATTTGAACTATGATTATTGAAATTGAATATTACAAAGGAGAAATATCTCTGTTCGGAAAAAGTCAAAGCATTTCTGAATTAAAACAACAATTTAAAAATATTGAATCAACTTATGATAAATCTACTGATAATTTTATTGATTTGCTTTGCAGAACATATCAATGGACTATAATTGAAACGGATGAAAGTCCCGATTTTGTATATGACAGAGATACTCAAAATCTCTATAAACCTAATCTATAAAATAAGCCTGCGTAAAACACGCAGGCTTATTTTTATTCACTTGCTTCCTCTATAACAGGAGGCTCAATTCCCATCTGCTCGTAAAGATATTCAAGCTGATATGTAACGTCGTCAATCTGCTGCTGATATGCGGCTTCCTTTTCTGCTTCGGCTTTCTGAATTTTCTTTTCAGCGGAAAGTCTGATACCGAAGCCTGCAGTTACAATTACAGCAAATGCTGTAAGGGCAATTGTTACAGGTGTGAAATAGCCCTTGCTTTCAGGCTTTTCATCAATAAGTGCCTTGAAACCTGATGCACGGAGTGCCTTTCTGATTGCAATTGAAAGCGGTACGGCAATTATTACAGCCAGCACGCCATTTATGCAGGAAGTTACAGCCTTTTCAACCATAACAGTTGTTGCTGTTTCAACGGGGTTGCCGAGGATAAGCTGTTCGATAAAGGACTTGCCGAGATAAAGAACAATATATGTAACCTGACCACAGATTGCGGCAACAAGAGTTCTTTTAAACTCACTTTTAATTCCTGTACGGTTTATCTTGCCTGCAACCCAACCCATAGAGAACTTTGAAAAAAATGTATAGGGTGCTGACAACACATAAGCCGGATTGAACAAATCATAAAGCGCACCGCCTATACCTGAGGACAAACCGCCGTTTATCCCGCCGAAAAGAAGACCTGCCAACAGACACATTGAATTTCCGAGATGTACACGGGCATCATTGTTAAGACGGATTTCCATAAAGTTGCCGATATAAACAAGCGCCGCCATAAGTCCAACGGCTACTATACGGTATAAATTCTGACGTTTTTTTGCTGTTGCGGTCATAATAAAGACTCCCTTTCGTTTGGTATGTCTGTATTATACTCCCCTGTCAGACATTCGGCAAACTTTACCTTGACGGAAATATTTTGTTCAAATTTATTTATTTTCAACAACCTGAACAAGCCCCTCAAGCCGCAAATCAAAGCATTATCCACAAACAGAATTTACCAAAGAAAAACGCTGAAAATGCCGTTCGTCAATTGCAACAAAGACGATACATTTCCAGCGTTTGTTTTTAATTATTTCGCAGAATCTTTTTGTCGTTCAGCTTCATTGTAAGGGAAATTCTCTTTCTCTTAACGTCAACATCAAGGACACGCACCTTGACAACCTCGTTGACCTTTACAGCTTCAAGAGGGTGCTTGATGTAGCGGTCGCAAATCTGGGAAATATGCACCAGACCGTCCTCGTGTACACCGATATCAACGAAACAACCGAAGTCGATAACGTTTCTTACCGTACCAACAAGCTCCATACCAGGCTTCAGGTCCTTGATTTCCATTACATCACCGCTTCTGAGAAGTGGTGGTGGAAGCTCGTCACGTGGGTCACGTCCCGGCTTTGCAAGCTCCTTGACGATATCCTTTACGGTCGGTACACCGATACCTGCTGTTTCGGCAATCTTTGCAACACCGATTTTCTCAGCTGCAGCAGGAATTTCAGCAAGCTTGTTGCCCTTCAGGTCAGCAATTGAGAAGCCGCACTCGTCGATGATTTTCTTAGCCGCTTCGTAGCTTTCGGGGTGAACAGCTGTATTATCGAGAGGATTCTTGCCACCACTTACACGAAGGAAGCCTGCGCACTGTTCATAAGCCTTAGGGCCAAGCTTTGCAACCTTGAGAAGCTGTTTTCTGTCTGTGAAAGAGCCGTTCTCCTCACGGTATGCAACGATATTCTTTGCAACAGCCGCACTGATTCCTGCGATGTAGGAAAGCAGTGAGTGGGAAGCTGTGTTAAGGTCAACACCGACGCTGTTTACGCAATCTTCAACAACGCCCGAAAGAGCCTCGTCCATTCTTGCCTTCGGCATATCGTGCTGATACTGTCCGACACCGATTGCCTTAGGGTCAATTTTAACAAGCTCAGCAAGCGGGTCCTGCAGACGTCTTGCAATAGAAACCGCACTTCTGAGTGAAACGTCATACTCAGGGAATTCAGCCGCCGCAAGCTTTGATGCGGAGTAAACCGAAGCACCAGCCTCGGAAACAACCATATAGCTGACTTTCTGTGGAATTTCCTTGATAAGTTCAGCAACAAAAGCCTCGGACTCACGGGAAGCTGTACCGTTACCGATTGCGATAATGGAAACGCCGTGCTTCTGGATAAGCTTTTTCACAAGCACCTTACCCTGCTCGATTTTGCGCTGTTCGCCTGTTGTGATGTATGCAACACCTGTTTCAAGTACCTTACCTGTATCGTCAACAACCGCAAGCTTACAGCCTGTTCTGTAGCCTGGGTCAAGACCGAGTGCAACGTTACCCTTAACAGGTGGCTGCATAAGAAGCTGACGGAGGTTTGAAGCAAAAACCTTGATAGCGTCCTCGCAAGCCTTTGCGGTAAGGTCAGCACGGATTTCACGTTCAACGGACGGGAATATAAGACGCTTGAAGCTGTCCTCGGCAGCTGCCTTCACAAGCTCGCCGCAAGCAGAATTGTTCTTCACGTAATTTTCAGCGGTAAGATTTTCGCCGCTCATTTCAGGGATTACGATACTTACCTTGAGCTTGTCCTCACGCTCACCGCGGTCAAGTGCGAGAACACGGTGTCCCGCAATTCTGAACACAGGCTCAGAGAATTCGTAATAGTTGTTGTACACGGTTTCTTCCTCAGGATTTGCCGCCTTGGAAGTCATCATACCCTGCTTTGTAATCATCGCACGGAGCTTCTTACGGAGTTCGGCATCGTCGGAAATATCTTCCGCAATAATATCCATAGCACCTGCAATTGCATCCTCAACAGTTTCTACACCTTTTTCCACATCAATAAATTCTTTTGCAATTTCATTTATATCTTTTATAACTATTAATTCCCTATAATGACTCCATGTTAATTGGTGCCCCAATGGGGCACCTTTTTTTATAAACAAATAAAATTGCCTCATTCTTTTCAAAGTAGTTGTATTATATTTCTTGTCAACTTCATTAATTAATTTAATTGAATATTTTTTTATAAAATGGGTATATATTAAAAGTGAAGAGAGTGTATTTATAAAGATTGCCTATTAAATTAATAATCATTAAGTGATGGGAATAATAAAGTAATAGAAAGATTATTCTAATGTATACGAACAAATGCATTAAATGTGGTAAAGAATTTGAAACTAAAAACCCAAAAAGGGTAATTCATGCGTTAGAAATCTGTTACATGACCGGAAAGACATACACCTCTTTCCGTACCCGTAACACCAAGGAAAGGCCCTTCCGAATCATCAAGATAGGTTTGACACGTAACCGCGAAGAACTTTACGAACGTATCAACCAACGAGTAGATGAAATGATGAAAGAGGGATTGTTGGACGAAGTCAAAAGTGTATACAAATATAGACATTTGAATTCTCTGAACACCGTTGGTTATAAAGAAATGTTTCAATATTTGGATGGCAAATGGACATTGGACTTTGCCATCGAAAAAATCAAACAGAACTCACGCATCTACTCCCGGAAGCAGATGACATGGTTCAAACGGGACGAGGACATCACCTGGTTCCATCCCGACCAAAAAGAAGAAATTTTAAATCATATAAACAACCTACTATCATGAAAAAAATCTTTACCCTATTAATGGTGGCCTTGCTTTGCATCAATGCATCGGCACAGATAGCACAAGATGCTTACAACCAATGGCACCAGAACAAGTTCTCGATGTTTATCCACTTCGGACTATATTCAGTCTATGGTGGTGTATATCAAGGAAAGCCTGTAACCTTCGGCTATAGCGAACAAATCCAGTCCTTCGCAGGAATCTTTAGCGATTGGTATGGTGAGACAGCCTTGAAGTTCAATCCCGAGAAGTTCAATGCCGATGAAATTGTAGCCTTGGCCAAGGAAGCCGGCATGCGTT
>CALATN010000005.1 GCA_937891895.1 uncultured Clostridia bacterium | reverse complement strand
GGCTTTGCCCCCAAGACCCCCACCAAAGGGTGCAAAGCACCCTTTGGAAACCCATTATTTGCGTTCTTTATCTGATTGACAAATTCCAATTTATCATCAACTTAATAAAAATCCACTTTTGACTTTTACATCAAAAGTGGATTAAAAATTACTATGCTGTATTTACTTAAACTACCAATTACTGCATATTTTCAATTGTCTTAACAGCAAGGTCAAGGAAATCACCGCTGAAATCCTCGATAAGACCCATATCACAAGCGTGTGTGATATCAGGGGAAATCGGAATCTGCGCAAGAAGCGGAATACCGTTTTCAGCGCAGACAGCGTCAATGTGGCTGTCACCGTAAAGCTTGATTTTCTTGCCGCAGTCAGGACATTCAACATAGCTCATATTCTCAACAACGCCGAGAATAGGAATATTCATCATATTAGCCATGCTTACAGCCTTGTTTACAATCATAGCAACAAGGTCCTGAGGAGAAGCAACGATAACAATTCCGTCAAGCGGAATTGACTGGAAAACAGTCAGCGGAACATCACCTGTTCCCGGAGGCATATCAACAAACATATAGTCAACATCGCCCCAGATAACATCTGTCCAGAACTGCTTTACAACACCTGCAATAACAGGACCTCTCCAGATAACAGGGTCACTTGGGTTTTCAAGAAGCAGGTTAACGGACATAATCTCAATCTTGTTACGGGAAATAGCAGGGAGAATACCTTCCTGTGTGCCCTTTGCTCTGCCGCCTACACCGAACATCTTAGGAATGGACGGACCTGTGATATCAGCGTCCATAACAGCTGTCTTGTAGCCCTTTCTTGAGAAAAGAGTAGCAAGCATACCTGTTACAAGGGACTTACCAACGCCGCCCTTACCGCTTACTACGCCGATAACTTTTTTTACACTGCTCTGTGCGTTGAGAGGCTCAATCAGGCTCTGCGGCTGATTTCTTGACTCACAGTTAGCGCTGCAGCTTGAACAATCGTGTGTACATTCGCTCATTTCAACATATCCTTTCAGAATAAATCAGTATTAAAAAACACTTACCAAGTATAGTATACACCTTTTTTACCGAATTGTCAATGATAAGCACAATTATTCACGAAAAGTTGTGGACTTTTACATTATTATGGAGTATAATAGAAGCAACAATCAAGTTAAGGAGAAATTCTTATGGCAATGAATTATATCAGAGCAACAGACATCAACAACGGCCTTTCTTCAGGAACACAGGATTACGTTTCTGCCTGCGAGAGAATTTATAATTACAGACTTGCAGAAGCCGCGGAAAAAATATATATGGACGCAAAGACACGTCCACTCGTTTTGCTTTCAGGACCGTCAGGCTCAGGCAAGACAACCAGTGCCCTCCGTATCGGCAAGCGTCTGCGTGAAAAGGGTCTGTCCGTGCATATCATCTCAATGGATAACTATTTTCTCCCCGACGGAGTAGGTGAAATGCCTCTTGACGACGAAGGCAAGGTTGACCTTGAATCACCGCTGAGAATGGATATCCCGCTTTTCAGCGAGCATCTGAAGAAGATGTTCAAAGGCGAGCCTGTTGAACTTCCTAAGTTTGATTTTGTAACCCAGAGCAGAAGCTGGAGCGGAACACTCTGCCGCCGTCCCGATGAAATAATCATCCTCGAAGGTATCCACGCCCTTAATCCCGAAGTAACAGGCGACACCGACGACTTCACAACCTGTATCTACGTCAGCGTGCGTACCCGTATCCAGGGCAATGAGGATACAGTTCTCCACCCAAGAACAATCCGCCTTATGCGCCGTCTTTGCCGTGACAAGCTTTTCCGCGGCAGAAGTGCCTCCGACGTTTTCGGTATGCTCCCAAGCGTAACACGAGGCGAGGATCTGTATATTATGCCTCATAAGCACCGTGCCCACTTTGATATCGATACATTCCTTGCTTATGAGCCGTCTGTCTACAGAACAATGCTCCTTCCCGAGCTTGAAAAGGCAAGCGACCTTGCAAAGGTAAGCGGCGACTATGACGCTCTGCTCAGTACCCTCCGCAACCTTGACCCACTCGACAAGTGTACAGTCCCATCAGACTCCCTTGTCCGTGAATTTATCGGAGGAAGCAGTTTCAATTACTAAATAATATTAAGCACTCTGAATAAGAGTGCTTTTTTATTTTTCACTCCACACTCCACTCTCCACACTCCACACTAAATTTCTGAAAAACCTATTCACATTTCTACATAAATATGGTATAATAAAGGTTAAAGTTGATTTTGAAAGGAAAATACGGATGGCTTACGTTGAATTCAAGGACGTTTACAAAAGATATCAGATGGGCGAGGTAACAATCTCCGCCTCCGACGGAGTAAATTTTGAAATAGAAAAAGGCGAGTTTGCAGTAATTGTCGGCGCTTCAGGTGCAGGCAAGACCACCGTGCTGAATATGCTCGGCGGTATGGATACCTGCGACGAGGGCAAAATCCTCGTTGACGGCAAGGATGTTGCCAAATTCTCCACAAAGGAAATGACTCGCTACCGCCGTCAGGATATCGGCTTCGTGTTCCAGTTCTATAATCTTGTCCAGAACCTTACTGCCAAGGAAAATGTTGAACTTGCAACTGAAATCTGTACAAACGCAGTTGACGCAGAAGAGGTACTCCGTCAGGTAGGACTTGGCGAGCGTATCAATAACTTTCCCGCACAGCTTTCAGGCGGTGAGCAGCAGCGTGTTTCCATCGCAAGAGCGCTGGCGAAATCCCCGAAGCTTCTCCTTTGTGACGAGCCGACAGGTGCCCTTGACTACAACACGGGTAAAACTATCCTCAAGCTTTTGCAGGATACCTGCCGTGAAAAGGGTATGACGGTTGTTGTTATCACCCATAATCAGGCAATCACACCTATGGCCGACCGTGTTATAAAGATAAAGAACAGCAAGGTTTCAAGAGTTACCCTTAACGAAAATCCTGTGTCGGTTGACACTATTGAATGGTAATCAAAACAAAGTAATGTAGAGGTAATAGAATGAAAAAAATGCTGTTTCGCAACACGCTGCGAAGCGTGAAAAATACAAAAAGCCGTTTTATTGCAATTATGGCAATTATAGCAATCGGCAGCGGCTTCTTTGCAGGCGTAAAGTCGGCTGGACCTGATATGAAGCTTAGTGCCGCTGATTATCTTGATAAGCAAGCACTTGATGATTTTCACATTGTTTCCGAGCTTGGTATGGACGACGAGGACGTTGCCGCCGCAGAAGCACTCGGAATAACCGATGAGATTTACGCAGGCTATTCCGCCGACCTTATGTTCAGCGGACTTGACGGTGCGGAAATGATTATCAAGGTCTATTCCTATAACCCCGAAAGCAATATAAGCAAGCCCTACATAACAGAGGGCCGTCTGCCCGAAAAGGCAGGGGAAATCTTCATTGATGAAAAGCTGTTCAGCAATGCTGTTTCCGAAATGGGCGGAACAATGTCCTTCCACACAGGCGACGACCGTGAGCTTGAGGATATGCTGAGTGCAAGCGGTTATACCGTTGTCGGTAAGGGACTTCTTCCTCGTTACGTTTCCTTTGAGCGTGGCACGACCACAATCGGTAACGGTTCAATCGACGGCTGGGCGCTTGTTCCCGAGGAAAACTTTACTTATGAAGTCTATACGGATATGTACCTGAGCATTGCCGAAGCTGACGGTGTTGATCCCTACAGCGAGGAGTACGAGGACATCATTTCCCGTAACACCGACATTCTTGAAGCATTTGCGGAAACTCAGATTGAACACCGTAAATCCGTTGTTACCGATGAAGCCTACGAGGAAATAAATGACGCAAAGGCTGAACTTGAAGACGGTAAAAAAGAGCTTGCAGATGCCGAAAAGAAAATTGAGGACGGCAAGAAAGAGCTTGCAGACGGAGAGAAGGAACTTGCCGACGGTAAGCAGGAAATTGCCGACGCTGAGATTGAAATTGAGGATGCAAAGGTACAGCTTGCAGACGGTGAAAAGGAAATAGAAGACGGCAAGAAAGAGCTAGCCGATGCTGAAAAAGAACTTGCAGACGGCAAGCAGGAAATTGCCGATGCCGAAAAGGAAATCGCCGACGGCAAGAAAGAGATTGCCGATGCTGAAAAGGAACTTGAGGACGGCAGAAAAAAGCTTGCTGACGGTGAAAAAGAGTACAACGACGGCGTTGCCGCAAGGGATAACCTTAAAGATGTTGTGGCGCAGCTTGAAAAAGTAATTGCTGATTACGAAACAAGAACTGCCGATAAGAATATCGTGAATAATACGATAAAATCCCTGAACGAGGGCGGTGTGTTTACCGTTGACGATACACTCAATCAGCTTCTGCAAGGCTATATGATGATGCCCGCCGCCTATGATGACGGAACAAAAACTGCTTCAAAACAGGGAATCGAAATGTATATTACTCAGCTTGAAGCTAAAATAACCGAAGCTGATGAAGAACTGAAACCCGCTTACGAAGAACTTGAAAAAGCAAGGAAAGAGCTTGCTGACGGTGAAGCTGAACTTGAAAAAGGAAAGAAAGAGCTTGCCGACGGTGAAGCTGAACTCGAAAAGGGCAGGAAGGAACTTGCAGACGGCGAAGCAAAGCTTGAAGATGCAAAGCAGAAAATAGCCGATGCCGAAGCAGAAATTGCTGATGCAAAGCAGAAAATCGCAGACGGCGAAAAGGAGCTTTCCGACGGTAAGACCGAACTTTCTGACGGTGAAAAAGAAATTGCAGATGCAAAACAGGAAATTGCTGACGGCGAAAAGGAAGTAGCCGATGCAAAGGAGGAAATTGCCGATGCGGAAAAGGAAATTGCCGACGCTGAACAAGAACTTGCGGAAGAACTTGACGGTGCGGAAATGTACGTTTTCGACCGTGAAATGTATCCTGCATACGCAAACTATGCCGAGGACTGCGAAAGAGTTGACGCAATCGCCGCTGTGTTCCCGATTTTCTTCATTCTCGTTGCGGCACTTGTCTGCTGTACAACAATGACCCGAATGGTTGAGGAACAGCGTACACAAATCGGCACACTGAAAGCTCTCGGCTACAGCCGTTTTTCCATTATCGGACAGTACATTATCTATGCCCTTGCAGCAAGTATCCCGGGTACGCTGATTGGTTTGCTGATTGGCTTCAACACTATTCCTGCAATCATTTACGAGTGCTACCACGCAATGTACAATCAGCCTTACATTATTGCACCTTTCCGCTGGGATTACGCAATCGGCTGTGCTGTTGCGGCTTGTCTTTGCACGGGACTTTCCGCCCTTTTTGCAAGCCGTCAGGAACTGGTTTCCGTACCTGCACAGCTTATGCGTCCGAAGCCGCCAAAGGAAGGCAAACGCATACTTTTAGAGCGTATCACATTTATATGGAAACGTCTTAAATTTACAACAAAGGTTACTTTCAGAAATCTGTTCAGATACAAGGCACGTCTGCTTATGACCGTTATCGGTATCGCAGGCTGTACAGCGCTTCTTCTTACGGGGTACGGCTTGCAGTATTCCGTAACATCAATAGTTGACAAGCAGTACGGTGAGGTGTTCAAGTACGACTCTATGGTTATACTTGATACTAACGCAGATGACGTGGCTTACGCTTCAGTGGCACAGGATTCACTTGATACAGGGGTAATTTCCGAACAGCTTTTCGCTTTGCAGGAAACCCACGACGTTGCAAACGCTGACGGAGAGGACGTTGAAACATATATCCTCGTACCTGAGGATTATGCTGAACTCAGCAAGTTTATCGACCTCCATAACCGCGTGTCAGGTGAAACATATACCCTTGACGAAAGCGGAGTAATTATCGGCGAAAAAATTTCCCGTATGCTTGACGTTCAGGTCGGCGACGAAATTCATTTCAATGAGGGGCACAATATCAAGGTTGCCGCTGTGTGCGAAAACTATACCTTCAACTACGTGTTTATGACACGTGCCGATTACGATACGGCAGGCTTTGACGACGAATTTAGAAGCAATATCATATTGCAGAATATGAACGACCTCAGCAAAGAGGATGAGCTTTCCACAAAGCTTGTGGGCAACGATGCAGTTCTTACAATGCAGTTTTCATCAAACGGCGGCGATAAGTTCCGTGACCTTGTAAGCAGTCTGTCTATGATTATCGTTGTTGTAATCGTGGCAGCAGGTGCACTTGCCTTTGTTGTTCTTTTCAACCTTTCCAATATAAACATCAACGAGCGTGTAAGAGAACTTGCAACAATCAAGGTTCTCGGCTTCTATGACGGAGAGGTTGCCGCGTATGTTTACCGTGAAAACGTACTGCTGACACTTATGGGGACAGCCGCAGGTCTTATCCTCGGAATTTTCCTTGAACGCTTTGTCGTGCATACAGCTGAAGTTGATTCGGTAATGTTTGCGCCTGAAATACCGCTTTACTGTTTCCTCGCAGCGGCGGCTCTTACAGTTCTTTTTGCCGTTGTTGTAAATGTGACTCTTTATTTCAGATTGAAAAAAATTGATATGGCAACTTCCCTTAAAGCTATAGAATAAAATGGGGGCAAGCAAATGAAAACGGCTTTTGAAAAAGAAAAAATGGTAAGCATAATTATTATCATTGTTTCTGTTCTTGTAATGGTGGTAATAGGTACAGTTGTGGTTGTTACAAATAATAATTCCGACAGCGGTGAAAAAGAAGAGCTTATGCCTGATATTGTGGGATATAGCTACAAAGAGGTGCAAGCCTGCTATGAGCGATTTTTCACCCTTGAAATGGAAGGAGAGGATTACTCCGACAAGTTTGCTGAGGGAGCAATTCTTTCACAGGATATCTCTGTCGGTACTCCATATGAAAAGGGTAAGACAACAGTAAAGGTTACCGTCAGCAAGGGTGTAAAGCCTGTTGAAACAACAATTCCAGTAACAGAGCCTGTCGTTACAACTACGGCGGAAACCGAGCCGCCTAAGGTCGACGGTCCTATTGATAACCCGACAGCTGCTTTTGAAACAAATTACCCATCAAGTACGCTCGATATCACAACCTACGAACTTAAAATACCTGACGGCAGAGCAACCGAAATTATAAATGAGCTTTATAGTCTTATGCGTGCAAAGGGTGCAGATGCAGGCTTCCTCTACTATAACCCTGAAAACGGCGGAAGCGTCGAATATAATGCTGATGAACGTTTCTCCTCAGGAAGCATAATTAAGGCAATTTACGCAAGAGCAATCCTCGGAGCGGGTATTGACCTTTCTGCTGAATACGAAATGACTGAGGAGTTGCTTAACAGTCAGTATGAGCTTGTGAACGGAGAGCCTGTGGGAACAATGTTTACTGCAGAAGAGCTTATCCGTGCGGCAATAATCGAAAGTGACAATACTGCGTATAAAATGCTCTACCACTATATCGGCTACAATGATTTTAACGAATATGCAAAATCTCTCGGTCTTTCCCAGCGTATGACCGATGACAATTACTGGTTCAGAATGACAGCACGTCAGACAGCGGCTTACTTCAAGGATATATACTTTTTTATTGACCAGCACGTCAATGGCGGGCTTATGGAAGAATGTATGGAAAACGCAGAATATCGTGAAATGTTTTCCGCAGCACTTCCCGATAAAACAGTTGCCGAAAAGTATGGCTATCTGCCGCAGGAGGAATTCTATACCCTTGGCGATGCAGGGATTATTTACGGAAAAGATTCTGCATATGTGCTTGTTGTGTATGTTCGCGGTACAGGTACAAATCTTAATACAGAGTTTTTCCGTGAAGCGGCAGTGCTTGTTGACGAATTGCACGAACTTTTGTAATTGTGCTAAAGCATTGCACTACATTTTTTACCATTTTGTTAATTTATTGTGCATAATGTCAAAAAATCTTATTAAAATTTTATCGCAGTAACTGTTGATAATGTTTGACTATTTTAATAATTTGTGTTATAATGATTTACAGTTAATTATTGTACGAAAGTGGTGTTATATCAATGGATAATCAGGCAAGTATGTACAGCGAGAAAAAGCTTGCTTATTTTGAAACGGTTTACAGAGAGTCAAAGCTTTCCAAACCGCAGGATGTAAATATTACAATTACAGCTAATCATATATACGGCATTGCATACATCTGTGAGCAGCAGGGGATTATTGAAGAAGATCCCGTTTATTCACGTTTCAGTTGTGCTCTTGAGAAAATCACAAAGGTATATATAAATAATAACAACAAGATGAATCCGATATATATCCAGTGTGATGATACTTCAAAGAATGTTATTAACCGTAAGAGAATTATCCTTCCGTGCTTCCCTGATAACGACGCTATTATTAACGTAATCAATGACGCTAAGAAGGAAGTTGATGAAAAGCTTGAAAAGCAGCGTGAAGCTGAAAAAAATCATAAGCTCAAAGAGCTTGAAGCACGTCGCAGAGCTCAGGAAGATGAGTTCGAAATGCTGACAAGCGGATGGGCTGATATAAAGGCTGAAAAGCCTGCTGAAAAGCCTGAGCCAAGTCCTGTTCCCGCATCTGTTTCTATACAGAAGGAAGCACCAGCACCGGCTCCAGCTCCAGCACCGGCTCCTGCACCGGCTCCTGCACCGGCTCC
>CALATN010000004.1 GCA_937891895.1 uncultured Clostridia bacterium | reverse complement strand
CTACTGTATGGCTTCCTATGTATCCTGCTCCGCCTGTTACAAGTATTTTCATTATTTTTTCCTCTTTCATCTTATTTAGCGCCTTTTCTGCCAATAACTGTGATGATTGTTTTAAAAATTATTTTTATATCCATCATAAATGATCTGTTCTGCACGTAAAACAGTTCCATTTTCTGACGTTCGCCGTTTTCATAGCCGACATTATTTCTTGCGTAAGCCTGCCAGTAACCCGTAAGCCCAGGTTTAACTGAAAGAAGCAGCTTTTGCTCCTCCGGAGTGTAGTTATCATTCAGCTCACTTTCAATTATTGGACGCGGACCAACTACAGACATATTTCCGAGTATAAGAATATTCACCAATATCTGTGGAAGTTCATCAATACTCATACGCCTTAACTTTGAACCGAAGCATTTGTTGCCATCCCCTGGATTTTTGTATCCTATGAGTCTGGGGTCATCAGTCAGTTTGTACTCTTTTTTGTATTCTGTAAGCTGTTCCGGTGTAAGCATCTTTTCAAGATTATCTGCACCTTTTTTCATACTACGAAATTTATATACACCAAATTTCTTTCCATTTCTGCCTATTCGCTTGTGCAGATAAAAAGGGCTCCAGCCGTCTTTTACAATGATCATAACCGATATAACAGAAATTGGTATAAGCAGCAATATACTTACTACAAATGATGACACTATATCAAACGCTCTTTTTATAAAATTATATACAGGTTTTTCAACAAACTCAAATTCCACAGAATTTTCTGTCTCCTGTAGTTCAGCCCTCTGCAAAGTCATATTCTCCATAAAAACATCCTTTACTTTATAGTATATGTGCCGCTTTCACTGACAAGAATGACAGGTTCTTCGTCAATCGTAAGCTCTACTGCAGACGGCTTTTTATTGTTGGTATACAACTTCATATTCTCGTAGTCAGTGCTATTGATCGTACAATTTATCAGCACAACTTTAACGTCACAGCTTTCCGCACCTTCCTCTATTGTGAATGTGGCTCTGTTATAATTGCCGCTGTAATCTGACGAAAGATTAAGACTGCTTACATCTGCAACACTCATTGTCGGAATTGACATTATAAAATCATCAGTAACAATTCGTAATGTTGCACTGCTGCACTTCTGCATTGCTTTAACAACTGATTCGTCAAGAACAAATCTTTTTGTTGAATTGACACTGATTGTTACAACATTATTTTTTTCATCCGTACTGATCCTGCCTGAGTTGCTGTCAGCCAGTGTTTTCAAAGCACTGCTGAGGTTACGCAATGCCTTTGTTTCTTCAGAAACATACTCAATATCATTTACGCACACATACGCATATACTGTTGTACTTGATGCAACAAGTGTACCTTCTCTGTTGCTCTGATAATATACAAAACCGTTTGGATATGTATCATTATTTTCATATTCAAATGCAAGCTTTATATTTTTGCTTTTCGCAAGCTTTGCAGCTTCTTCCTTTGAAATTCCGATAAAATTCGGCACGGATATTGTTGGCTTGGCTGTAGTGGTTTCAACAGTTTCTTCCGTTGTTGCAGCAGTTGTCTCTTCAGTTTCCTCTGTAGTAACGGTAGTTTCCTCTGTAGTAACTGTAGTTTCTTCTGTAGTAACTGTAGTTTCTTCCTCAGTTATTGTAATGCTTTCTGTAGTAACTGTTGTTTCAACAACAGGAACGGTTGTAACAATTTCAGTTTCCGTAACTATTGTATCAGAAACAATAAGCTCATCTTCCGAATTCATTTTTTCTGACATCTCTTCGATTTTCTTTGCAATTCTTGTATGATTGCGTGTTGCATCAAGTCCTTGCTCAAGTATATCAAGAGCCTTTCCTTCATTACCCTTTTCGGAATACACCATTGCAAGTCCAAGATAAGCATCAACGCAGGTCTTGTCCATTGAAATTATGGAATTATAGGTTGCAATGGTCTTATCATAATCCATCATTTCAAAATAGTTCTCCGCCTGAGAAAGCTTTTCATTTATATCATATTCATTATTATTGCCTGCTACAATGATTACACATATTGCAACTAAAATAATAGCCATAGCTATAATTGTGAACTTTTTTGCCAGGGTCATTATAATCCAGCCTTTCATACTCAATTCTTGCGGTTACGAAATACACCTCTGATGAAGTATATTTCGTAACCGCCCGTACATTTCTGTACGGACGATTATTTTTAAGCAATTACTTGATTTCGTAAGTGCCACCCTTTGTAACTGTGATTACTGGAACGCCATCTTCATTAAGAACAACAGGTCCAAGGTCTTCACCATCACAGTATACGTGAGCATTTTCAAGCTTTTCAGCGCTCATCTTGCAGTTTGTAAGAGCAATCTTAACTTCGCATCCGAAGTCCTTCTTGCTTCTCATCTTAACTACTGCACGCTTAGCAGAGCTGTAAACCTTCATAGAAAGGTCAAGCTTTCTTGTCTTTGTGATTGTAGAAGCATCAATAGTAACTGTTGCCTTTGGTGATACAATCTCAAGAACAGCATCAGTCTTGTCAAGTGCCTTCAGTACAGAAGCACTTACAGAAAGTGTCTTTACAGAATTTGCTTTGACTGTGACATTGCCCTCACTTGCACTGCTTACTGCTTCCTTGAGTTCGCTGTTTGATACTGAAACAGTCTGTGAAGGAGTATCAGTAAATACAGGTGGCATTGCATAGTCAGCTGCAAAAGCTGTAACAGCAAGTGTAGCTGCTGTCATTGCAGCGAGAACTGCGCTGACAATTCTCTTCATACCCTTTTTCATGGGAATCTTCCTCCTTTCCACCAATATTTATAATTAACACTTTCGTGTAATTATCAGTTTAATCAGCCCATTTCCAGCATACGGTTTATGCATACAGAGGCTTTTTCCATAAGTTCATCAGGAAGTTCAATTTCAAGTCCCCCGCCGTTAAGAGCCTTATAAACATCCATAAGGGTTGTACGCTTCATATCCGCGCAGATAAGGTGCTTGGAAAGCGGATAGAATTCTTTTTCGGGACATACAAACTGGAGATGCTCAGCAATTGAGATTTCCGTACCGATAATGAATTCCTTTGCTTCGGATTTGAGTGCATAATTGATAATACCGCTTGTCGAACCGACGTAATCAGCAAGCTTTGCGACTTCGGGAATACATTCAGGATGTACAAGAAGCATTGCATTCGGATGAGCCTTCTTTGCGGCAATCGCTTCTTCCTCTGTTACTGCGGCATGAACAGGACAGCCGCCCTTGATAAGCTTCACATTCTTTTCTGGAATGCTCTTTGCTACGAATGCACCAAGGTTGCAATCGGGAATAAACAGAATATTATCATTCTCAATTTTCTTACAGATTTCAACAGCAGATGCTGATGTTACACATACATCACATTCTGCCTTGAGTTCTGCTGTTGTGTTTATGTATGCAACAACGGTATGGTCGGGATTTTCCTTTTTGAAGGCAGCAAGCTCATCAGCGGTAAACTGCTCTGCCATAGGACAGCCGCAGCCTTCCTTGGCAAGGATAACCTTTTTCTGCGGTGAAAGCAATTTGCAGGTTTCAGCCATAAAGTGAACACCGCACATAATTACTGTATCATTTTTATCAGTTTTGGCAAGCTCGGAAAGACGGAAGCTGTCACCCGTATAATCGGCAATTTCCTGAATTTCCTCTGCCTGATAGCTATGGGCAAGGATTGTTATATTCTTCTCTTTTTTTATACGCAGAATTTCCTGCTGAATGTCTTTTATCATCAAAAATCTCCTTGAGAATATTATTGTTATAATTATACCATATATCTATCTTTTTTGCAATAAATTCAGCATAATAAATCGTTTAATTTTTAACAAAAATCATTGACAAATGTTCAGCGATTATGTATAATATTTAATAACAAATCGGGAGTTTTGTGGTAAAATTTTCCGATGAATGAAAGGATGGTAATTATTATGGCAGAACTTAAGGGTACAAAAACTGAAGCTAATCTTCTTGCGGCATTTGCAGGCGAAAGTCAGGCAAGAAACAAATACACTTATTTTGCAAGTGTTGCAAAGAAGGAAGGCTATGAGCAGATTGCCGAAATCTTCCTCAAGACAGCTGACAATGAAAAGGAACACGCTAAGATGTGGTTCAAGGAACTTGGTGAACTTGGCGATACAGCTAAGAACCTTGCTGCTGCGGCTGACGGTGAAAACTACGAATGGACTGATATGTACGAAAACTTTGCAAAGGATGCTGAGGAAGAAGGCTTCACAGCTATTGCCGCAAAGTTCAGAATGGTTGCTAAAATCGAAAAATCCCACGAAGAAAGATACCGTGCATTGCTGAAGAATGTTGAAATGCAGCAGGTATTTGAAAAGGGCGAAATGACAATGTGGGAATGCCGCAACTGCGGTCATCTTGTAATGGGCACAAAGGCTCCTAAGGTTTGTCCTGTATGCGCTCATCCACAGAGCTTCTTTGAAGTAAGAAAAGAAAATTATTGATAATACAAAATCGCTTCCGATGTATTTTCGGAAGCGATTTTGCATTGTATTGTTTATTAAAAAGGAGCGGTTAGCCCATCTTTTTACCTTCAAACTCAACTCTGCGCTTGACATCCTGCATAAGAGTATCGAACTGCTGTGGGTTAAGGGACTGTGCACCGTCGCAAAGTGCCTTTGCAGGGTTATTGTGAACCTCAATCATAAGGCCGTCTGCACCGACTGCGATTGCTGCCTTTGCAAGCGGGTCAACCATCCAGGAAATACCTGTTGCGTGGGATGGGTCGATTACTACAGGAAGGTGTGAAAGCTTCTTGAGCATTGGTACTGCAGCGAGGTCGAGTGTGTTTCTTGTCTTTGTTTCAAATGTACGGATACCACGTTCGCAGAGGATTACGTTGTTATTGCCGCCTGCCATAATGTACTCAGCAGACATAAGGAGTTCTTCCATTGTGTTAGCAAGACCACGCTTGAGAAGGATTGGCTTACGGCATCTGCCCAGTTCCTTAAGGAGGTCGAAGTTCTGCATATTTCTTGCGCCAAGCTGAATTACGTAGTTGAACATTTCAGAGAAATTCGGGGAAATATCCTTGGAAAAAGGCAGGAAAGTCTGAAAAAGAATTAAATGTCCCGTGCTGCTGACAGGCAGCCATTCGGTAATACCCTCTACAATACCAAATAATAATGCCTTTAAAATCTCAAATATATTTTCCATAATTATTTATTTCTCCCTATTTTTATTTTCTGGAATAAAATATCCAGTAGCTAGCATAATCATATCTGTAAAATAGGATTTTTTTACAATAATTGATAAGATACACTTGCACCCAGTAAATAAAAGAGGGTGGTAGTGTGAATAAAATATGCTAGGTGTTATCATTATCCGGCATCAGATTTTAGATATTGTTCAAAGAGTTCTCTTTCTAATTCTTCTTGTGTCTTTGGAGCTTCTTCGATTGCTTTCAGCAAAGCAATATCGTCTTCATTTGTTATTGAAACATCTGTATATTGTGGCAAATAAGTCAGTTCTTGTACACGTTTTGTTGCTTCTGATTTTCCGGTTTCGTTTAATTGATTATAATAATTTATTATTTTTGGGAAATCTTTTGAATCTTTTATAACTATATGTTCTTTATTTTTGGTTAAATCACAATTTGCTATTTCATTCATGTCAGTATTAAATAATATTGATAATTCTTTAAGCTTTTTAACTGGAGGTTCAGAAACTCCAGATTCCCATTTTTGGATTGTTGTATAGGATTTATAACCAAGTTGTTCTGCTAGATAATCTTGAGATAATCCATTTTTTGTTCTTAAATATCTAATGTTGTTGCCTAATAATCCCATAATACACCACCTTTCATTTACAGAATACTATAAATATGAATCACTTTCAAGTAAATTTAAAAAAATAGCATAGTTACTTGAATAAAATTCAAGCAAAATATTGACTTGTGAAAAATTTTCATGTAAAATGCAGATATGAAAATAATTCATGTTATGGAGGTGAATAAAAGCAAATGGAATATGAAGAAATGCAGTTTACATTAAAAGAATTACGAGCAAGAAAAAATGAAACACAGAAACAAGTAGCTGATGAAATGGGAGTATCTGTGCAGACTTATAATTCATGGGAAAAAAACATTTCCAATGTAGCTGTAAGCAAAGTAAACGCTCTTGCAAAACATTTTAATGTTAAATTAACTCAAATTTTTTTAAACTAAACATGAAAAAAATTCAAGTTGTATTTTTGTAAATCAAGTCAAAGGTGGTGAGAGAGATAGAAGAAATTAAGTTAAAGATAGAACCAACAAAAGTATACCTCCACCGACAAATGG
>CALATN010000003.1 GCA_937891895.1 uncultured Clostridia bacterium | reverse complement strand
ACAGTATTGTTAGATTTGCGGTTTATGATAACAATGATTTCCACAAGATTGAATTATCCAAAACCCTTCTACAATTTATGGAATTTGATTTTACATATTTCTGGGAGCAATGTATTGAAGCAGGCAGAATTGCACGCAAGGACGGACGCCTGCCACAGAATGTTGTTGCTAACGCCAAATCAATCGTAAGCCGTGCGCACCCATTTATTGAAGCCTCTATCGGCACTGATTATGCTGAAATTGTAACAGACTGCATTATTGAATATATTTGTCACAGTGAGAGAATTACCGCCGAAGAATTATGGGCAAGATGCATTACACCGAAAACTCTTTATGAAACTGCTATTTTCCGCCGTATTTCCGACTATAAGACAAACCGTGCTATAAACCGCTGGACAAGCATTGTGAAACTTCAGGAATATGCACGAAATAAGATAGACTTTATTTTTGGTACTTCCGAGGGCGAAGCACCTCTTACAGATGAAATTATACGTACACGCAAGGAATATTTTGACCTTGCTGTTTCTGTTGCGGCAAATGAGCTTTGCTGTCCTGAAAATGCACTTCCATCCGTAAAGATTTCTACTCCAGCCAACCTGCCTAATGCTGCATTTGCGGTAGGCAAGGTTTCTAAGGCTATTTACAGACGTTTTTCCGATGCACTTTCCGAGGGTCAGGATATGTCTGAGCTTGAAAACAAAAACTGCTTCAAGATACACGACCAGGTTGCTATGGAGGCTTACTCCTATGTAAAGAATATGACCCGTCCAAGCGACGTTGATATGAACTTTGCACTTGAGGCACTTCGCGACAATCCTACTGAACTTTATCTCCCTGACAGCCTTAAAGCTGCTATCGACCTTGAGATAGAACTTATGGTTCAGCGTAAGTTCTATCTTCGCAAGTGTGAAAGCTGCGGTAAGTTCTTTATGGTTACTGACAACAGTACACGCTGTGACAGAGTCAACAGCTCAGGAAAGACCTGCCGCAGGCAGTATGATGAGCTTCTTGCAAGCATTGCACAATCTGCGGG
Organism: uncultured Clostridia bacterium; assembly: GCA_937891895.1. GTDB lineage: Bacteria > Bacillota > Clostridia > Oscillospirales > Ruminococcaceae > RGIG8773. The sequence goes on along the minus strand of CALATN010000003.1, from coordinate 3,181 downwards.
AATGTCCCTCAACGATGCTGTTGAGCTCAAGTCTGCGCCTGTTGCTGAACCTGTCAATGTTCCGCTTGAAACGGAAAAACGCTGTCAGAATCTTTACAATTCGCTTTACAAGCATGTTGGTGACGGTATGGACGACAATGAATTCAAGGAATGGTCTGAGTATCTTTCCAATATGAAACGTAATCTGAAAATCGGCGAGGCTTCACTTACTCAGCTTGATGAATTCCTTGATTACTCCGATAAGCTTTGTAATGAGGTTAAGCTTGCAAGCAAGACAAAGACTCCGCACGCTCCTGTTGAAAAGACTTATGAGCAATATGCGGTCAAATCTGTGCCTGCACAGCCTGTTCCCGTTGTTCAGCCTTTGCCTCAGCAAACTGAGCCTCAGGTTGCTACAATCGTATCCTCTGACAAGGTTACTGTAAAGCCTTTCGTTCCACAGGCATTCGATACTGTTTTTGACGCTTATATGGCAGGTCAGAATAATGAGGAAGAAACAAAAATGGTTGCACCTGAAAAGCGTGAAAAGAAGTATGTTGAGATAAAGATGCCACAGTGGGAACGTCTTACCCGTGAGGATGCTTACGGTAAAAAGAAGTGACAGAAAGGAGCTTCTGAATGACTTTTATCAACGAAACAACGGCGATAAACGGTATTGCCGATACGATTCTGAAAGGCGGAGTAAGTCTTTACAACGCTATTAAATACATTTATTCCATTACGGAAAAGGATTTTTACAACGTAAACATAAAGGACGCTTTCAAGGTTGTTCTCAACAATGTTACGGACACAGACAGCCTTCAGGCACTGGGACTTCGCATCAATGACCGTACCTGTGTTGAGATGCAGAACGAAGAATACAACCGTGTGCTTCCTATGATTGTTTATTCGCTTGCGGTACGTATTCCTACGCTGAAGAACGTAAAGAACGGTGATGACTGTATGAGTGATGACCAGCTTTACCGTTTATATATGGCGGTTATGGACAAGGGTGCGGAAAACTTCAATGACCTGATTTCCGAAACTTTCCTTGAAACAAAATATCTTGTACGAAAGGGTAAAAAAATTCCGACTTATACTGCTGATTGGTACAAGACATATATTTATAATTATGTTCCGTCGCTTGCTGAAATTACAAACAAGAATATGTTTCTATTCGGGCTTGTAGACGTGCTGTTTGCGATGTTCTATGCTTGTCTTGAAGAAGAACTTCACAACAAGATTATAGAGTTTACAATGGATGCTTCGGAAGGCGGAGATGAATGATATGAAAGCTGTTTATTTATGCGGTTTTATGGGATGCGGAAAATCCACAATCGGCAGAATTCTTGCACAGAAATGCGGTTGTGCACTGGTTGATATGGACGACTACATTGTTGAACGTGAGGGAATGACAATTCCTCAGATTTTTGCTGACAAGGGCGAAAAGTATTTCCGTGATACGGAAACTGCCGTTATTGGTGAGCTTGCTGAAAAAAGCTGCATTATTGCCTGCGGCGGCGGTGCACTGCTGAAAAAGGAAAATGCGGAAATTGCCGCTGAAAACGGCACTGTTGTTTACATTGATATTCCCTTTGAAGCTTGTTATGCACGAATTGCAGGCGACACAAACCGTCCGCTTGTTATGAACAACAGCAAGGAACAGCTTGAGGAAATTTACAACGGAAGAGTTCCTGTTTACAAGACAAATTCAACTGTTACGGTTGATGGAACAGGCTCTCCTGAAGAAGTTGCGTCCCGTATTTATGATGCTGTCAGATAAATACAAAAGGTCTATGGATTAACCATAGACCTTGTTTTTTATTCGGAAATTCTGCCCTTACAGAAGTTGTCGATATATCTGTCAATACAACGCTCAACAATTGCGATTGCCTCTTCCCTGCCCTTCATTTCGTCAATTACGGTTTCCTTTTCTTCAAGGGATTTGTATACGCTGAAGAAGTGTGACATTTCATCAAAAATATGCTTTGGAAGCTCGCTGATGTCACGATATGTATTGTATGTCGGGTCATTGAAAGGAATAGCGATAATCTTATCGTCACGGGCACCGTTGTCAAGCATGGAAATTACGCCGATTGGATAACACTTTACAAGTGCAAGTGAACAGATTGACTCTGAGCAAAGTACGAGGACGTCAAGCGGGTCGCCGTCTTCTGCATAAGTTCTTGGGATAAAGCCGTAGTTTGCGGGATAGTGTGTTGATGTATAAAGTACACGGTCAAGCATAAGGAAGCCTGTTTTCTTGTCAAGCTCATACTTCATCTTGCTGCCCTTTTCGATTTCGATTACGGCAAAGAAATTATCCTTTGTGATACGGTTAGGGGAAATGTCATGCCAGATATTCATAGTTATACATCCTTTCTTTTTCTGTATATTTCTTCGGTTTCACCGATTATATACCTTGGTCTGCCTTTTACTTCCATATACGTCTTAGCGAGATACTGTCCCAGAATGCCCATACAGAACAGCTGTACACCACCAATCAGACACACGAGGGAAATCATTACTGGGTAACCCTCCATAGGTTCTGAACATATCAGCGTTTTTATTACCATTGCCAGCGCAAGTAAAATAAACACGATACCCATAACTGTTGCAAGCGCAAGCGGTGCTGTTGAAAACGCCATAATTCCCTCAAAGGAATACATAAGAAGCTTCCAGAAATTCCAGGTGGTTTTTCCTGCGGCTCTTTCTGTATTTTCAACCTCGATATACTTTGTACGGAAGCCTACCCAGCTGAAGATACCCTTTGAAAAGCGATTGTATTCAGGCATATCGAGGATTGCATTTACCATCTGACGTGTCATAAAGCGATAATCCTGTGCACCGTCAACAATCTGTGTCTGAGAAATTTTATTGATAACCTTATAAAAGCTTCTTGCAAAGAATGACAACAGCTTCGGTTCACCCTTTCGGGAAACGCGTCTTGTACCTGCACAATCGTACTCACCGCTCGAAACGTACTCATACATTTCAGTCATAAGCTTTGGCGGATGCTGCAAGTCTGCATCCATAATCACCACATAATCGCCCTTGGAATTTTCAAGTCCCGCAAGCATATTCAGCAGGGTTGATTTACCTGAGCCTGATGTACCGAGAATACAGCAGACCTCGCCCTTGTTTATTTCAAGGTCAATATTTTTCAGGGCGTATACCTTTTCGTTTCCGAGACGGTATATCT
>CALATN010000002.1 GCA_937891895.1 uncultured Clostridia bacterium | reverse complement strand
AGCAGTCGCCCGTGCAGCCTGCATTTTCTTTTGCAATTGCAAGCATGAGCTTGATTCTGTTTTCCTGGTTGACCTTGGTAGCACCGGGGTCATAGTCAATGGGAACGATGTTGGACTGAGGATACATTTCCTTGAGCTTTCTTATCATGCCCTTGCCAACAATATGGTTGGGAAGGCAGCCGAAGGGCTGTGCATAGACAATGTTGCCGTAGCCGCTTTCGATAAGCTCCATCATTTCGGCAGTGAGAAGCCAGCCTTCACCCATCTTGTTTGCTGGTGAAACATAGGGGAGAACATTCTTCTTTGTTTCCTCAAAATGAGCGGGTGGATTGAAACGTGTTTTTTCCACATTTTTAATAATAGTATTCTGCATCTTCTTCAGGAACAGCTTGAGTGCGCCTGAGCCGATGTATTTTTTATATCTGACGTGATAAATCTGCGTGTCAACGATATGATGGTCACACATAAAGAGAATGAAGTCCAGCAGACCCGGAACAACAACCTCAACATCTTCACCACGTAAGAATTCTTCAAGACAGTTGTTGCCAAGAGGAGCATACTTGATGTAAATTTCACCAACAATGCCAACCTTGACCTTTTCGGATTGTGTGTAAGAAATTTTTTCAAAATCCGCAAGAATTTCGCGTATTGTCTTATTGAATGCAGGAAGCGAGAAGCCTCTTGCCATAAGTTCGTCAACCCACTTATCAATCAGCTTGTCTGTTTCACCCTTGTTGTTTTCATAAGGGCGAACCTGATTGCCAATCCACATCAGCGTGTCTGCATAACAGATAGCTATGATGAGGTCAAACAGTAAGTCAACCGACAGCTTGAAGCCTGGATTCTTTTCCATATTTGAAAGGTTGAGAGAAACAACAGGAATGTGAGCCATACCATTGTTTTTTAAAGCCTTACGAAGCAGATTTATGTAGTTTGACGCACGGCAGCCGCCGCCTGTCTGAGTAATCATAAGAGCAGTCTTGTTCAGATCATACTCACCTGATTTGAGAGCGTCCATCATCTGACCGATAACCAGCAAAGCAGGGTAACAAGTGTCATTGTGAACGTTTCTCAGCCCCTCATCAATAATCTTTCTTCCCGTTGAAGTAAGAAGCTTAACTTTGTAGCCGTGATTGTTAAAAATCTTTTCAAGCAGAGTAAAATGGATAGGGAGCATCTGTGGAATAAGAATGGTATATTCCTTGCGCATCTCTTCGGTAAAAAGCAAGCGTCCCTGCTCATTATAAATCAATTCGGCCATAGTAAAATGAAGCTCCTTAAAAATAACTATAATTATCCATAATTATTATACCACAATACATCGCAGATTTCAATACTTATTTTAAAAAACTTTACAAAATATTTATCGGCATAATAAAATAAAACTTTAGAAAAAACAAAAAACGGACATTTGCTCAATGTCCGTTTTTCTTAATAAAAAATATTTTAAGAGAGAGTCAAGGGTTTTTATTTCCTTGTGTTGATTATATTATACAATAATGAAAACGTTTTTGCAATTAACTTTTTACAGATGATTTTATATAAAAATTAGAGTTAAATAAGCGTTAAATGCAATTTTTGCAACCCTTGAGTGATAAAAAATGAACTTTCTTAAAATCCTAATTCCTCATTGACCAGAATAACCTTTATTCTGTCTTTGATTCGCTGCTGAGCAGTAACAACATAAGAACAGCAAATTCTTGATGCACTCTTGCATCCATCAGTCATACAGCTGCCGCCTGAAGCAAGTGACATACATTCACCCTTGCTGTTGCAGTAGGTTTCACAACCAAGACGTGCTGTGTTCATCGGAGCAGCAATTCTTTTTACGCGTATAATCGCATCATCAAGTGAACGGACAATTTTATTTCTTCCGGCAACAATAATTACAGATTTCGGGCCAAAGCATATAGCCGCAACACGATTGCTGTTTCCATCAACGTTGTAAAGCTCACCGTTTTCAGTAATTGCGTTTGCGCTTGAAAGATAACAATCTGCAGAAAAAGCACCTCTGAAAACAGCCTGAAGCTCATCTCCAGTCTTGCCGTCACGGTCAAGATAATTGTATGCACCGGATTTAAGGAGTTCAGTTACACCACATTCAGCAAGAGTCATTGAACCGCCGCAGGCAACAGTATCACCCTCCTGCATAATCTCCTTGATAAGAGGAACAACGTCATCCTTTGTATCGGCAATATAGCATTTCATATTGTTGGTTTCAAGATTTTTTGCAGTGCGTTCCATAATTGATTTCCAGAGTTCTCGGCTGTATGCAGTCATATGGTTACTCTCCTTGTTTATATATTGTTCATTATTATAACACATATTGTTTGGAAAATAAAGCGGAAAAATAAATTTTGTTACTTTACCCAAATAAACGGCTGAATTTTGCAAATATATTTACATAGTGTATTTTTCACCAAAAAAGAAGAAGCTACATATTATAAATCAGTTTCAGAATGGAGTTGATTTTATGGAAAACATCTATTTTCTTGGCGGAACATCACCTGACGGCTTCAAAACCCGATTCGGGGATACAATTTTTGATACGGATTATCGGACTTACATAATCAAGGGCGGACCTGGTACGGGAAAATCATCGCTTATGAAAAGAATTTCAGCAACATTTCCCGATGCTGAAAAGGAGCTGTATTATTGTTCCAGCGATCCCGATTCACTTGATGCAATTGTTTTTATTAAATCAAGAACAGTGTTTGTTGATGGAACGTCACCTCATACCTTTGAACCTGAATATCCCGGTGCAGTTCAACAGCTTGTAGACCTTGGAAGCTGCTGGAATGCTAAAATGCTTCAGAAAAACAAACCTGAGATAATCTCAAAAACCGCTGACTATCTGCATTATCACGGAATATGCCGCCGTTATGTTACTGCACTTTCGTCAGTTGCTGAAGATACTGCACAAATCGGTAAGCTTGCACTTGACGAAGATAAGCTTGATGGCTTCACGGAGCGTCTGGCAAAAAAAATACTCCCGAAAAAGCAGGCGTTTGATGAAAATATTATAATGTATCGTCAGCTTTCAGCACTTACACCCAAAGGATATATAACCAATATCCCTTATGGATATACGGTTTATTTGCTCAATGATAATCTGTATTACGGTTCAGAACTGTTTCTCCGCAAGTTTACCGATATTGCTATGCTAAAGGGATATGATGTGTGTGTAAGTCAGATAACTATTCTCGGCGGAAATAAATTCGAGCATATTTTTATACCTGAACTGAAAATTGCAATTATGACAGCAAGTCCGGTAAACTGCCTTAATATACCTGAAAAACAAGTAATTAACTTCAGACGTTTTTACGATAAAAATATAATTCGTCAGCGTAAAATGCGTATCAGATTCAATGAAGGCGCTGTTAGAGAATTCCGCGATGAAGCTGTGAATGCTCTTGTAAATGCCAAATCAGAGCACGATAAACTTGAAGCGTACTATATAAAGTGTATTGATTTTGATAAGGTTAACAGTATTGCTGAAAAGCTCGAGAATGAATTGCAGCAAATTATAAAATAAAAAAAGACGGCTTATGCCGCCTGAAAACATATACCGATAGAAGAACCGCCCCCTATGCAGACTCGGGGACGGCTTTCTAAATGGAGCTATCTATCGGATTTGAACCGACGACCTCATCCTTACCAAGGATGTGCTCTACCAACTGAGCTAAGATAGCGCACGACAAGTGCTTAATTATTATATATCTTTTTATATTGTTTGTCAAGTATTTTTTGTATTTTTATTTTTGGAATTGTATAAATTTCCCTTGCCTGTTCAATACTACGATTGACGAAAGTGAGGGAAAATAAATGAAGAAAATAGAACTTGCAATGCTTATAGGAATAGTAATCTCTGTGTTTTGTGCAGGCTTCTGCGGATTTGCGGAAGGGTACGAAGACATAACAGATACGGTTTTCAGACTCCATATACTTGCTAATTCAGACAGTGAGGACGACCAGCAGCTCAAGTTGAAGGTGCGTGACGCTATTCTTAAAGAATGTTCATATCTTTTTGAAAATTGCAGCAATGCAGAGGAGTCTGCCGAAGTTGCAGAAAATAATATGTTCCTGATAAAGAAAACTGCCGAAAAGGTAATTGAGGAAAATAATAAAGCGTATGATATCGACTGTGAAGTAACGGAAATGATGTTTGATGAGCGCGTTTATGATTCTGTAACTATGCCGGCTGGTGAGTACACTGCACTCAGAATTACAATAGGGGAAGCAAAAGGTAAAAATTGGTGGTGTGTAATGTTTCCGCCGTTGTGTATTCCTGTTGCGACAGGCGAAATAGAAGATTATGATGATATTTTTACGGCGGAAGAAATTGATATGCTGAACAATCCTGAAAATTATGAGTGCAGGTTTTATATTTTGGAGCTAATTGACAAATTGGAAAAAAGATTGTCGGAGCAAATTGGTGAATGTGCGAACGAAAACCTTTAAGTGAACTTGCTTTGTGAATTAAATTAATAAAATTATTATAAATCACTAAAATTTAAAAGTATTTTTTGTGTACTAATTTTCGGAAATGTACTTGTGAAAAATAATAATATGTGATATAATTTTATTGTATTCAAGTGTAATTTAAATAAATATGCTTGAAAAAATATCTGGTTTTTGGAGGTATTCACAATGGCTGATGGTACAGGTTTCCTTAAAACGGTAAGCTTCGGCGGATTTGATAAGAAAGACGTTCTTGCATACGTCGATGAGTTAAATACCAAGATTTATACACTCGAGGCTGAACTTGATGAAAAGAAGGCACTTCTTGAAAGCGCAGGCGGCAGCGGTGTTGACAGCGAAAAGTACGAGGAGCTTCTTGCTGCTGATAAGGCAAAGATTACAGAGCTCCAGACAAATAATGACTCTCTTAAGCTTCAGATGAAGACTATGGAAGACGATCTCGCTAATAAGGATAAGGAGATTGAAGCTCTCAAGGCTCAGAATGCTGAACTTGAAGAACAGCTCCAGGAAGCTAAGAACAAGGCAGCTTCCGGCGGCGACAGCAGCGCTATGGATCTCAGTAACGTATTTATTGAGGCTCAGAAGACTGCTAACACAATTGTTACACAGGCTAAGGAAAATGCACATAAGATGGATGAGGATGCTAAGAAGCTTGCTAATCAGGTTATTGATGATGCAAACGGTAAGGCTTCCACAATCGTAAAGAATGCTGACGAAAAGGCTTCCAAGATTCTTTCCGATGCTGAGGATAAGAGCTCCGAAATGCGTGCTGCTGCTGACAAGATCAGAAAGCAGGTTGAAGAAGAAATCGCTGAGATTGATGAAAATGTTATCAAGCTCAAGGAAGTTCTTGAAATGTTCTCAAGCGAGAGCCTTTCCAGACTTGATGAAGCTAAGGCTCAGCTTGACAATGCTCAGAATGTAATGAAGAAGGGCGGAACACCTGTTGCTGCACCTGTTGCTAAGCCAGCACCTGCACCTGCTCCAGCTCCAGCCCCAACACCTGTTGTAGAAGAAGTACCTAAGGTTGAAGAAAAGCCGGCTCCTGCAAAGCCTGCATTCGCAGGATTTGATATGAGTGAGCTTGAAAATCTTGCAGCAGCTGCTGAAGCTAATCCTGAGGTATAATATCAAATGTATTGTTATGCTTAACCGATTTCTGTCGGTTAAGCATAATTTTTAGAAAGGCAGATTATGGCGAAGGTATATAATATCAACATTTCTGAACTCAGAGGTTACTGTGATAAACTTAAAGTAGGGGACAAGGCACTTCTTACAGGTACGGTCTATACAGCACGTGATGCGGCACATAAACGTTTCGATTCCCTTATGGACGAAGGGAAAAAACTTCCTGTTGAAATTAAAAATGCTGTTATCTATTATGCAGGTCCAACTCCTGCTCCTGAAGGTAAGCCAATTGGCTCATGCGGACCGACCACATCAGGAAGAATGGATAAGTTTGCACCAAGACTTCTTGATAGCGGACTTTGTGCAATGATAGGAAAGGGCGAACGTAATCAAGCTGTGCGTGATGCAGTTGTTCGTAACAACGCAGTGTATTTTTGTGCAATCGGCGGAGCTGGTGCTCTTGCAGCAAGCTGCATTAAAAGCTGTGAAGTAATTGCTTTTGAAGATTTGGGTTGTGAGTCTGTAAAAAAGCTTTATGTTGAGGATTTTCCTGTCATTGTGTGCAACGATTGCAGCGGCGGAGATATTTTCAGTGAAGGCAGATCAGAATATCGAGAAATATGATTTAAAAGGACGCTTTTGCGTCCTTTTTGGCATTATGTATATTTTAAGTGTTAAAGTAATAACAATGCCTGTAAAACTCACTAAAAAGCACGATAGATTATTGATTTTATTCACAAAAAATAAAAAAACAAATGACAATTTTTTTAAATTCCTTGACAAATCTCGGAAATGTGGTTACAATGTAAATGATGATTTGCAGAAATGCGTTCATTTTTAAGTCCGTTAAGATTGGTGGGAAGTAAATGAGCCTTGTTGGTTCAGAAATGAATAACTCCGATTTTGATGTGCTTAACTCAATGAGTGACAATGAGCTTGTAAAGGTTTACCGTGATGAACGAGATAACAAGCTTGGTAGGAATGCTGTTTCCGTGTTGATTTCACGATATTTGCGTATGGTAAGAAAAAGAGCATGCTTCTTTTCCTCAGCATATGCTGATGCAGAGGATTTGACTCAGGAAGGCTTCCTTGCATTTTTAAATGCAGTTAATTCATTTAATACAGAGCACGGTGCAAAATTTTCAAGCTTTGCAGATGTGTGTGTAACAAATGGAATAAAATCTGCCGTTATCAAGATGAAACAGAATTTTGGTGAAGCTTGCTCCGAAGTAATCGAGGATGACGCAGAAGAACTTTCGACACCTGAAAGTATTTGTGTTGAGAGAGATAAAATTGAGGGAATATACAACGAAATTGCATCGCTTCTTTCGGAAAAGGAGTGGAGCATTTTCAGATTGTATCTTGCAGGACTTTCCTATAAGGAAATCTCGGAGATATTGAATATCCCAATTAAAACGGTAGATAATGCGGTTTTCCGCGTGAGAAAAAAGCTGAAAACGCTGTTCTCGCAGGATAAGCTCATTAACTAATATATGGCCAAGTAGCTTAACTCCAGAGCGTTGTTTGTAAAGGCAAAGGTGTCGGTGCGAGTCCGTCCTCAGGTCTAAAAAATAATTTAAGTGAGGGAAATCAAAATGTACGAAGACAAGACATTAGTATGTAAGGAATGCGGCAACGAGTTTACCTTTACAGCAGGCGAACAGGAGTTTTATGCAGAAAAGGGCTTTGTAAACGAGCCACAGAGATGTAAGGCTTGCCGTGATGCAAGAAAGAACAGCGTTAAGGCTGAAAGAGAAATGTTCGAAGCAACATGTGCTTCCTGCGGCGGCACAGCTAAGGTTCCATTCAGACCAAGAGAAGACCGTCCTGTATATTGCAGCGACTGCTTCGCTAAGATGAAGGAAGAAAACTAATTGATTTTTGCGGAACTTGCCTTTTGGTGAGTTCCGTTTTTTGTTTAAGATTAACGGGGGAAACTATGGCAAATATTTATTTCTTTTCAGGTCCCTGCGGTTGTGGAAAAACAACGTTGTCAAACGCTTTTGCAAAACAGCTTGTAAATAATTGTTCAACCAATCAAGTGTATCTGATACACGGTGACGAATTCCACGCAGGATTTGTTGAAGCAGCAGATAAAGAACCGCTTTTACCGTGGAACGATATTCTGAAATTCAACTGGGATTGCATATTGACAGTGACACGAAAGGCACTGGATAGGGGACTTGATGTTGTAATTGATTATGTAATAGAAGATGAACTTCCGCTTGTAAAAATGTTGGCGGAAGAATATAGTGCAAATCTGTATTATGTTGTTCTTACTGCATCTGAAAATACTATCCGACAAAGAATTGCCAAACGTGGCGATGTTGAACTGACAGACAGGGCGTTGTTCCTGAAAAATAAATTAGATTCAATGCCAGAAAATCAGGGACATTTGTTTGACAACACAGGAATGTTAGTTGATGAAGAATTGGAGCAATTACAGATAAGTAAATTCATAGTAAACTAAAACAGGGTACTCCCAATCGGAGTACCCTGAATTCATATCTCTTAGAAAAGTCCCGAAATATTACCATTGTTGTCACAGTCAATCTTGAGTGCGGCAGGAGCCTTAGGAAGTCCGGGCATTACCATGATGTCGCCTGTGAGAGCAACAACAAAGCCAGCACCTGCGGAAAGCTTGACGTCACGAACGGTAATCACAAAGTTTTCAGGCTTGCCAAGCTTTGTAGCATCGTCGGAAAGGGAATACTGTGTCTTTGCAACACAAACAGGAATTTCGCCGAAGCCGAGAGCCTCGATTTCCTTGATTGCCTTTTCAGCCTGTGCTGTGAAGTTTACGCCGTCTGCACGGTAAATTTCCTTTGCAATCGTTGTAAGCTTTTCCTTGATAGGAAGCTTTTCGTCGTAAAGTGGCTTGAAATCAGCCTCGCCCTTTGCAATAACGTCGCAAACCTTCTGAGCAAGGTCAGTTCCGCCTTCGCCGCCCTTAGCAAAAATTTCAGCAAGTGAAACCTCAACGCCCATTTCAGCGCAGAATTCCTTGATGTAAGCAATTTCAGCCTCTGTGTCAGTGTGGAAACGGTTGATTGCAACCACAACAGGAACACCGAACTTGCGGACATTTTCAATGTGAGTCTTAAGGTTTACGATACCCTTCTTCAGCGCCTCAACATTTTCAGTTGTAAGCTCAGCCTTTGCCACGCCGCCATTGTATTTAAGCGCACGGATTGTTGCAACAAGAACTGTACAGGATGGCTTCAGACCAGCAAAACGGCACTTGATGTCAAAGAACTTTTCAGCACCAAGGTCAGCACCGAAGCCAGCCTCTGTAATGCAGTAATCGCCAAGCTTAAGAGCAAGCTTTGTAGCACGTACAGAGTTACAGCCGTGAGCAATGTTAGCGAATGGACCGCCGTGCATAATAGCAGGTGTGTTTTCAAGTGTCTGAACAAGGTTAGGCTTGAGAGCATCCTTGAGGAGCGCTGTCATAGCACCGTGAGCACCAAGGTCACGAGCGTAAACAGGCTGATTGTCATAAGTGTACGCAACAAGAATACGTCCAAGACGTTCCTTGAGGTCAGTCAGGTCAGAAGCAAGGCAGAGAATAGCCATAACTTCAGAAGCAACTGTAATGCGGAAGCTGTCCTGACGTGGAATACCATTAACCTTGCCGCCCATACCAACAACAATGTTACGGAGCGCACGGTCATTCATATCAAGACAACGGTCAATCATAATGCGGCGCTGGTCAATACCGAGAGCGTTGCCCTGCTGCATGTGGTTGTCAAGAAGTGCGCAGAGAAGGTTGTTTGCAGCTGTAATAGCGTGCATATCCCCTGTGAAGTGAAGGTTGATGTCCTCCATAGGAACAACCTGAGCGTAACCGCCGCCAGCCGCACCGCCCTTGATACCGAATACAGGACCAAGAGAAGGTTCACGGAGAGCAAGTACAGCGTTTTTGCCGATTTTAGCCATAGATTCAGCAAGACCAACGGAAATAGTAGTCTTGCCCTCGCCTGCAGGAGTAGGGTTGATAGCAGTAACGAGAATTAACTTTCCGTCGGGATTGCTGGAAGTTTTGGAGAAAAGCTCCTCGGAAAGCTTAGCCTTGTAGTGACCGTAAGGCTCAATGTCATCCTCGGAAATACCGAGATTTTCAGCGATTCTGCCGATTTTCAGCATCTTCGCCTGCTGAGCGATTTCGATATCTGTCAGCATTGTAGGTTCCCCCTTACAAATAAATTCGTAATATAAGTATAGCACAATGAAAAAGATTTGCCAATACTTTTTTGTTAATTTTTATTTTAGGCATTTTAGGCACGAACTGATGCAAATTCAAAAAAGTATTGATTATATTACGGTAATGTGATAATATTTATGTAGAAATTTTTTACATCAAGGAGGAACAAAATGAAAAACAGACTTTTAAGCATTTTTACCGCAATCGCAGTAATCCTGTCGCTGTCAGCTTGTCAGAATGGCAATACAGAACAAACCGCACCGCTGAGCGACTCGGCTACAACGATTGTTGAAGAAGCTGTTGAAATGAAAACTATTGCCCCGCCTGAGGATGGGTGGACGATAGAAAAGTTGGTGGATACAATATGTTTTAATGGTAAACCTATTCAGTTACCACTATCAATTGATAAATTAGGTGAGAAATATTATTATAAAGATGAAGATGTAGTTTTTTCGGATACGTCAGCAATCGTTCCTTTAATATATGAGGAAAAAGTTATAGCATTGATGGTATTAAAAGATTGCACTTCAATAGAAGATGTATCTTCTGCGCATGCATCAGGTTTAATTTTATCCGTATTAGATGTAGACAAAAGTATGGTTAAACATATCACAATTAATGGTATTTCATTGTTTGATAATACAGTAAACCTATCAGCTTGTTTAGGAAATCCAACACAAGATAATGATGGTGTTTGGATATATAATATTAGCCAAAAAAATGAGCAAATAATGTCTATTCATTATAATGAAAATAATGAAATAACAGATATATATTTGCATTTAAATTAGAAAAATAATTAACCAAATCACCCACCAAAAATAAATTCCAATTCAACCCTTGACCATATGGCGTTGATTTTATCGTGATAATATTTATGTAGAAAATTTTCACATCAAGGAGGAACAAAATGAAAAACAGAATTTTAAGCGTTCTCGCGGCTTTTGCTGTTTTGGTTAGCTTTTCGGCTTGTCAGGCTGGGGATACAGAACAAACCGCACCGTTGAGTGAGGCGGTGATTAGTGAGACGACAGCGAATGTTAAGGCTGAAACTCAAATGTTTGAGACGACAGAAACTGAAAACTCTTACAACCCTATTAAATTTGAAATTACAGATTGGACAATGGAAGAATTATTATCAAATATATCAATTGAAAATAATACTTTTACTCTTCCATGCACCTTATCGGAATTAGGTACATCATTTATGACAGAATATTTAGGATATGTTTCTGATTATGATTATACTACTGTTAATTTATATATTGGCGATAAATACATTGCACAAATCAGTTTTAATGGAAATTTGACTGAAAATGAAATTGAAAACAGTACGTTAGTGGCATTTTTTATGGATAATATCCGAGGTTTACCGCAGTTCAATATAATGGGGATTACAAATCAAAGTTCCCAAGAAGAAATTGTTGATATTTTGGGGGAACCGAATACAATTAATTCTGAAGACGGAACGATTTATCAATATGCATTTTCTGAAAATGAACGTATTATCATATCATTTGATGATGAGAATAATGGTGAAATTGATCTCTTTTTCATAATTTACGATACGGAGGTAAAATAAAATGACAGTAAAAGATATTAAAAATTAGTTTGAAGATTTTGATAATGATAACAACGTTATTTCTATGTCATTTCCATCGAATTCATTGAAAAAAATGATATAAAATTGTATAATTTATCTTTCGATGATAACTACGATAAAATAGTAAGTATTCTTGGCACACCATCTATTCAAGGTACATTGCTTTTGATTTATGAATATGAAAAAGGTGAAGTGTCTTTCGGTTTAAAAGATGATACTTTAACAATTAATATCTTAAAAATATCACTTAATGGAAGTACAGAAAATGAGTGAAATCACCCACCAAAAATAAATTCCAATTCAACCCTTGACCTTTTCCACCGAAAGTAGTATACTATAATATGTCAAATATTATATTTTTAAGGTAGGTAATAACTATGTCAAAAACATTCATCGTTGAAACTTCCGCACGTCACGTTCACGTTTCACAGGCTGACCTCGAAATCCTCTTCGGTAAGGACGCTGTTCTCACAAAGAAGAAGGACCTTTCCCAGCCTGGCCAGTACGCTTGCGAAGAAAGAGTAGAAGTTGTAGGCCCTAAGAAGTCCCTTGCTGGTGTTTCTATCCTCGGTCCTGTTCGTCCTGCAACACAGGTTGAGCTTTCCGCAACAGACGCTCGTTCCATCGGCCTTTCCGCACCAATCCGTGAAAGCGGCGACGTAGCAGGTTCTGCAGGCTGTAAGCTTGTTGGTCCATGCGGCGAAGTTGAAATCAGCGAAGGCGTTATCGTAGCTAAGAGACATATCCACCTCACACCTGCTGACGCAGAAGAACTCGGTGTTCAGGATAAGGAAGTTGTATATGTAAAGGTTGATACAGACGGAAGAAAGGCAATCCTCGGCGACGTAGTATGTCGTGTATCTCCATCTTTCGCACGTGCTATGCACATCGATACAGACGAAGCAAACGCTATCTCCGCTACACCAACTCTCGAAGGCGAAATCTTCAGAATGTAATTTGATTTACATAAAAATTAACACGGTATCATTCGTATGAGTGATACCGTGTTTTGTTTTATAGCAGATTTATCGCATCAGACCTCCGTGAAAATAACATTCATATACCTGCTTGTCAGTGCAATAAATTTCTTCATATCCCTGAAACCATGTGAAATCTCCCGATACCTTACATCTGTACAAATACTCTCCGGATTGATAGTATTCAGGTCCGCGGTAAGGCATGTCAGAGTCAGCATTTCGTAATGCTTCCTTGAGAAAATTTCCGCTGAATTTTTCGTCAAGAACTCGTCCCATGTAATTCATTGCATATACTGATTTACCATTTTTCCAGATAGCTTCTTCACCTGCAAATTGTTCGCCGCCAACCCATGTGTCATGATAAACAAAAGCACCTTTTTCATATCTGTAATCATGAGAATCAAGCCGCGTGGAATCAGTTTCGTTCATAAATGCCGCATAGGTGTTAACATTCGCTTCTAGTCTGAAATTGATTATTTCGGTAATATCATCAATTTCAGCCGTAACAGGTTTGATTGAACATTCCTGTTCCTTGACAAGATAATCAATCGTAACATTGAACATATTGCTGATTTGAATTAAATTTGTAATATCAGGATAAGATTGTCCCGCTTCCCATTTAGCAACCGCTTGTCTTGAAATATTAATTTTCTCTGCAAATTCCTCTTGGGTAAAGCCTTTGCTTTTTCTCAGCAATTGTAATTTTTCTGAAAAAATCATGTATATCACCTCTGCTATAATGATAATATTTTCAAGATGTTTTTACAAGAAAACAACGGTTGCATTTTTTCTACTTGTAATATACAAACAAATGCAGATATGCTTATTTTTTCACAACCCCACAAACCCTCAGCAAATCTCCATCAACCCGAAACTGCACATCAAACCCACCAAAAGCCATCATATAAATACGGTCGGGAGAGTTCTGATATTGGGGACGCGGGTCTTGTGCAAGCACCTCAATAAGTCCCTGCCGAAGTCCATCAGGAACTTGTTCCAGTAACTTAGCAGGAAAGTCCACTTTCAGCACGCCCTCTTTCTGCTGTAACGCAAAACCGCCCGTCGCCTCAGGGTGAGAGTCAGTATAAGCAAGATACGGCTTGATGTCATAAATCGGCGTACCGTCAAGAATGTCTGCACCGCTTACATAAAGCACAGGACCCTCCGCCGTGTGCAGATCAATCCTTTCAAGCTTAACCGAGGACATACCAATGGGATTAGGACGATAAGGTGAGCGGGTTGCAAAAACACCCATACGAGTGTTGCCGCCAAGACGTGGAGGACGTACAGTCGGCGACCAATCCTCTTGTACAGCCTCAGAAAATTCCCATAAAATCCACAGATGAGAGTATCCGTCCAGCCCACGAAAAGCTTCGGCAACCCGATATTCAGGCTCAAAAACAATCTCCGAGCAAAGCGATGTCAATCCGCTCTGACGTGGTATCCCGAATTTTTCCATAAACGGACTTCTTATGTGTGCAATAGTTTTCATTTCTCTCATTGGCTGATAATCTCCCTTATAGCCGCCTCAACACGCTTGACCTCGTCCTCAAATTCTGCCGCAGAAACACGGAACGCACCATTGCCAAGAATGATAATCTGCTCCGTTCCGTCAGAAGTGGCAACACGAACACGATGGGACTTGCTCAGTTCGTGCGTAACCTTTTCAATGTAAGAGTCAGCCGTTTCCGACTCTTTTGTGTAAACAACGCTTACGTTGTGATGCTGTTCAACCTCACGGTGATGCCCCGAAACCCTGTACGCATCAAAAACAACAATAACATTATTTTGCCTGAAGCCCTGATAATTGCACAAACGGTTTATCAGCGTGGTTCTCGCAAGGTCAAGATTTTCCTTTGCCAGCTTGTTCAGCTCCTCCCACGCAAAAATAATATTATACCCGTCAACAAGCAGATATTCGGGACCCGTAGGAAGCGGCTTAGCCTTGTGCGGCTTTTGTTGCGGAACGTGCTTTTCCGTGTGCATAGCGTGCCGCTCATCACGCTTGATTTTGCCGTAGGTACGCTCAAAAATTTCCATAAGCTCCTTATCCTCGGCAATTCTCGCACGATAACTGCTTACCTGTTGAACGGTAATTTCCTCATCAGCACTTTCAGTACGTTCCTTCCGCCCGCTTATGTGAGCATACGACGGAACTTCATCCCACTTTACAACAAATCCCGCACCATGCGAGCAGAATACACTGTCTGCTGTATTTTCAAGGTCACCGTCGCAGTCGTACCCGATTTCCTCAATAACCTTCTCAGCATTGTGGCAGGGGAAATAACCCTTCAGAATAAGACTTATGCGTCCCTTGCCGTGAGTGTAGCTGATAACCTCGCTTCGATAATTCTGCATTTCCGAAACAGGCGCACTTCCCGTAATAACAGCCGTTTCACCCAACGTTTCAGGCGGCTCAAATTCCGCAGAAAGTTTCTGCATATCGGATAAAGCACGTCCAACCGACTCCGACGGAACTTCCAGCGTGAAGTTGTACCAGGGCTCTAAAAGTACGCTTTTCGCCGAGCGTAATCCCTGACGTACAGCACGATAAGTAGCTTGTCGGAAGTCACCGCCCTCTGTATGTTTAAGATGAGCACGTCCCGCAATAAGCGTTATTTTCATATCCGTAATAGGTGAGCCCGTTAGCACGCCAACGTGCGTCTTTTCTTCAAGATGTGTAAGAATCAATCTCTGCCAGTTTCGGTCAAGGTCGTCAACGTGACAATCACTTGCAAAATGCAAACCGCTGCCTCTTTCAGCAGGCTCAAGTAAAAGGTGTACCTCTGCGTAATGACGTAAAGGCTCGTAGTGCCCCACGCCCTCAACCGTGTCAGAAATAGTTTCCTTGTAAACAATGCTTCCCGTGCCGAATTCCGCTTCATAGCCGAAACGTTCCGCAATAACCGTCTTCAGAATTTCCAGCTGAATTTCGCCCATAAGCTGAACGTGAATTTCCTGTGCCTGCTCATTCCATACAACGTGAAGCTGCGGGTCTTCTTCTTCAAGCTTGCGCATCTGAGTGAGCGCCGTGTGCAAATCCGTTTTCGGCGGTAAAATAAGCTTGTAGGTAAGAACAGGCTCAAGCAGGGGAGTGTCAGCATTGCTTTCCGCACCAAGACCTTGCCCCGAATAGCTGTGAGCAAGCCCCGTCACCGCACAGACAGCACCTGCATATACTTCGTCAACAGCCTGAAATTTCGTGCCCGAATAAATGCGTATCTGATTTATCTTTTCCTCGCCAATAACCGAGCGTACCTTCAGACTTCCGCCCGTGATTTTAATGTGTGTAAGTCGAACATTCTGTTCCTCAGTAATCTTGAAAACCCTCGCACCGAATTCAGCAGGGTAATCTTTTTGTTCAGCATAAAAATCTAAACCTTTCAGAAATTCTTCAATGCCGCTCATTTTCAGTGCCGAGCCGAAAAAGCAGGGGAATATCTTTCGGTCAGCAATTGCCCTGCGTAAGCTTTCAGGAGAAACCTCACCACTTTCCAGGTATTCCTCCATAAGCCTTTCATCACACATAGCCGCTTCCTCGTAAAAAGCGTCACGGTCACGACTTGCCGAAAAGTCAATGCATCCGCCGTCCAAACGATTGCACAAACCACCCATAAGCACAGACGGCTCATATGATGAAATATCCATCTTGTTCACAAAAATAAACGCAGGTATCCTGTACCTCGTCAGTAAACGCCACAGCGTTTCTGTGTGACTCTGTACGCCATCTGTTCCGCTTATAACAAGTACCGCATAATCAAGTGCCTGCAAAGCACGCTCCGTTTCCGCAGAAAAATCAGCGTGTCCCGGCGTGTCAAGCAAGGTAATGTCGCAGTCACCATACCGCATAACAGCCTGCTTTGAGAATACCGTAATACCACGGCTTCGCTCAATTGAGTGCGTGTCAAGAAAAGCGTCACCATGGTCAACCCTGCCAAGCTTGCGGATTTCGCCCGCCGAGTAAAGCATAGCCTCCGAAAGTGTCGTCTTGCCCGAGTCAACGTGGGCTATCATACCGATTACCAATCGTTTCATTATATCGTTCCAATCCTGTTTATTTTACATCTGCAAAGCGCTTCCATACACGCTCCACAAACTCATCATTTTCAATCATAGCAAGAATTTCAGCCTCTGTAGCAAGCTTCGCACCGCAAACTTCATCCTCCTGCAAAACCACATCAGTTATATCAATATCACGCTCATAAAGATAAACGTCCATAATGTAATTTGAGTAAACAACCGTGTTTACAAGCTTCAAATCAGCCTTTTCAGCACGAAGTCCAGTTTCCTCCGCAAGCTCACGAACAGCACCGTCAATGCTTTCCTCACCGCTTACAACCGCACCGCCCGTACATTCCCAGTAAAGCGGATAAGTCGGCTTCTTTTCACTTCTCTGCGTGATAAGATACCGCCCGTCAGATGTCTTGACCCATATATCAACCGCAAGATGATAAAGCTCCTCAGGTATCTCGTGCACCCGTTCACGCTCAATAACTTCACCTGTTTTCTGCTTGTTTCTATCGTATAAATCCCATATTTCAGGCATAGAATTGCACTCCAATCACCAAGTTTTTTCGGTGATAAGCTCCTCGCTCATACCAAGAAACTCCTCGCCCTCAAACTTCATCTTCACCACATATGGCATAAAATTCAGTATCCGCATAAAGCTGTTAAAATTATATTCAGGCTTGTAAAAATTGATAATCGTGCTCAGAGCCGTGCCGTGCGTGCCGATAACAACCGTCTTTCCCTCGTGCTTGGCAAGCACCCTTTTCAGCGCACGGATATTCCGCTCCTGTACCGAAGCAAGACATTCACCGTCCATAATATGATAGTTGAAGTCCGCCCATTGCGCCTCAATGTATTGCAGAAAATTGTCACCGTGCCAGCCGCCAGCCTCACGCTCACGAAAATCAAAGTCCGTAACAATCTCCATTCCAAGCACCTCAGCAAGTCCGCCGATTGTGTCCATACTCCGCTTGTACGGACTCGACATAAGCAGGTCAATGCCCCTGTCCTTCAGCAATTCCGTAACTTTTTCAGAGTCAGCAAGCCCTTCCGCAGTAAGAGGACGCGTGCGGTCATCGTGTATAGTTTTATCAGGCTTTGCGTGCCGTACAAAATAAATCGTGGTCATAGCGTACCTCCGTAAGTTATATATAAAAATTATACCACACAATATTGATATAGGTCAATATTTTTAAGAAACGGATTTATTATATCTTGACAAGCTATGAAATCTATGATAAAATAGCCTTGTAAAACTTTGATTTGAGGTGAAAAGATGCGTAAATAATCCTGTTTTCTGACACAACCAAACGTTTATCGGCGTAGCTATGGCTATGTCTTGTTTGTTGTGCGTACAGGGTGTTTCTGCGTCTTTTTTTCATTGGCATAGCTGTGCTTTGGCACGGCTTATATCCCTTTGACCTTTAAGCCGCAGAATACCCTGCGGCTTATTTTTATGATTGGGGGTAATAATTATGTCTATGATAAATATTTCAAATCTTACATTCGGATATGACGGAAGCAGTGAGAATGTTTTTGAAAACGTAAGCTTCCGTATTGATACAGATTGGCGGCTTGGTTTTACGGGGCGCAACGGCAGGGGCAAAACAACCTTTCTCCGTCTGCTTTTAGGCAAGCTTGAATACAGCGGAACAATATCCGCTTCGGTTGATTTTGAGTATTTCCCATACAATGTCAGTAACACTGACAACCTTACAATAGATATTATAAGGGAAATCTCTTCCGATACAGAGGACTGGAAAATCTACCGTGAAATGTCCCTGCTTGATGTTTCGGAGGATGTACTCTGGCGTCCTTGGAACACACTCTCTAACGGTGAGCAAACCAAAGCAATGCTTGCGGGAATGTTTCTTCGTGAGAACGCATTTCTGCTGATTGACGAGCCAACAAATCACCTCGATATGGAAGCACGTCAACACCTTGGTGAGTATCTGAAAAAGAAAAAAGGTTTCATTCTCGTTTCCCACGACAGGACATTTCTCGATAGCTGTATTGACCACGTTCTTGCAATAAATCGTACCAATATTGAAATTCAGAGCGGTAATTTTTCAACGTGGCAAGCTAATAAGGAAATGCGTGACAGCTTTGAATTTGCTGAAAATGAAAAGCTGAAACGTGAAATAAAAAGCCTTGAAGCCGCCGCAAAGAAAGCTTCGGAGCATTCCGACAAAATTGAGCGTACAAAAATCGGTTTTGACCCAAGCAAAACGGAAAAATCCACAAGCCGCCGTGCCTCGGTTGCCGCAAAATCCAAAAAGCTGATGAACAGAGCAAAGGCAATGGAAACAAGAATTGCTTCTGATATAGATAAGAAGTCCGCGCTTCTCCGTAACATCGAGCAAGCCGACTCGCTGAAAATATCACCTATGAAATTTCATTCTGCACGACTTCTTGAAGTGAAAAATCTTTCCGTTGAGTATGACGGCAGAAAAGTATGTGATAATGTCAGCTTTGAGGTAATGCAAGGGGAGAGAATTGCCCTGTGCGGTAAAAACGGCTGTGGAAAATCGAGTGTTCTGAAGCTTATCCTCGGTGAAAACATTTCCCATAGTGGAGAAATCTACGGTGCTGACAAGCTGAAAATTTCCTATGTACAGCAGAAAACCGACGCACTTTGCGGTACGCTTACCGAGTACGCCGAAAGAAAGGGGATTGACGAAAGCTTGTTCAAAGCAATACTGCGTAAGCTTGATTTTTCAAGAGAACTATTCGAGCGTAAAATTGAAAGCTACAGCGGCGGGCAGAAGAAAAAAGTCCTGATTGCAGCAAGCCTCTGCGAGCAGGCACACCTCTATATATGGGACGAGCCACTGAACTTCATCGACATTCTTTCACGAATACAGATTGAAGAACTGATAATAAATTTCCAGCCGACAATGATTTTTGTGGAGCACGACAGAGCGTTCTGCGAAAATACTGCGACAAAAATGATTGTTATAGAATAAAAAATGTCCGCTATCCCAATCGATAGCGGACATTTCAATTATTTCAATAAATTACTCACCAATAATAAATATTACTTGCCTGTAATAAATATTATGTCGCTTACGCACCATAATATGCCTTCATATAAAGCGCCTTAAGCTCTTCAATTCTTGGAAGTCTTGGGTTAGCAGTTGTACACTGGTCATCAAATGCTCTGTAAGCAAGTGTTTCAAGTACACCCTCATACTTAGCAGGGTCAATATAGGAACGAGCGTCCTTTTCGCCAGCTTCCTTGATGGAAAGCGGAATACCAACCTCTGTCATAAGCTTTCTTACAGCGTCAGCAAGTGCCTTTACACCTTCTTCATTTGTTGCAGTCTGTGGAGCAAAGCCCATCATCTTAGCAATTTCAGCGTAACGCTCAGGTGCAACGTAGTGGTCGTACTTTGGCCAAGCAGCAAACTTTGTAGGTGTTGTTACACCGTTGTACTCAATAACGTGTGGGAGCAGGTAAGCGTTAGCAAGACCGTGCGGAATGTGGAACTCACCGCCAAGCTTGTGAGCGAGGGAGTGGTTGATACCGAGGAATGCGTTTGTGAATGCCATACCTGCAATACAGGAAGCATTGTGCATCTTTTCTCTTGCAGTTGGGTCAGCTGTCTTGTAGGAGTCAGGGAGATACTTGAATACAAGCTTGATTGCCTGAAGAGCAAGTGCGTCTGTAAAGTCGTTAGCAAGGATAGAAACGTAAGCTTCGATAGCGTGTGTGAGAACGTCAAGACCTGTGAAAGCTGTGGAAGCCTTTGGTACAGTGTAAACGAACTCTGGGTCAACGATAGCTACGTCAGGTGTAAGCTCGTAGTCAGCGAGTGGGTACTTCATATTCTTTGTACGGTCGGAAATTACTGCAAAAGAAGTAACTTCGGAACCTGTACCGGATGTTGTAGGAATAGCAACCATCTTAGCCTTCTTGCCAAGCTTAGGGAACTTGTAAACTCTCTTACGGATATCCATAAACTTCTGTGACATACCAACGAAGTCAGCGTCTGGATTTTCGTAGAACAGCCACATTGCCTTAGCAGCATCCATTGCAGAACCACCGCCCAGTGCGATTACAACGTCAGGCTGGAAAGAGTTCATAAGAGCAGCGGCCTTTCTTACAGTTGTAAGGTCTGGGTCCGGCTCAACGTCGCTGAAAATTTCGATAACAGGCATATTAGCGTTCTTGTTAAGCTGGTAAATAACTCTGTCAACATAACCGAACTGAACCATACCAGGGTCAGCAACAATCATAGCTCTGTGAATTTCAGGCATCTTTGCAAGGTACTGAACAGAGCCTGCTTCAAAATAAATCTTTTCCGGAACCTTAAACCACTGCATATTAACTCTCCTCTTTGCAACCTTCTTTCTGTTTACAAGGTTCTTTGCAGTAACGTTTTCAGAAACAGAGTTCTTACCGTAAGAACCACAACCAAGTGTAAGGGAAGGCGCCATAGAGTTGTATACATCACCGATAGCACCGAAGGAAGCAGGGGAGTTGACAACGATACGGCTTGCCTTCATAACTTCACCGTATCTTTCAATGATACCATTGTCGGAAGAGTGAACAACAGCAGTGTGACCTGCACCGTGAAGGAGCATTCTTTCACACATTTCAAACGCTTCTTCGCTGTCCTGAGCCTTTACAACTGCAAGAACAGGGGAGAGCTTTTCAAGAGCAAGCGGATACTTTTCAGCATCTGTGTCAGGAATTTCAACGCAGAGTACCTTTGTTTCCTTAGGAATTGTAATGCCAGCCTTTTCAGCAATCTGCCAAGGATACTGACCAACAACCCAAGGCTGAACAGCCATCTTCTTTACATCAATTACAACATCCTGAATTTTCTGAACTTCTTCAGGCTTTGCAAAGTAACAGCCGTGATATTTCATAAAGCCAACAGCTTCATCATAAACCTCATCATCAATGATTGCAGCCTGCTCGGAAGCACAAATCATACCATTGTCAAAGGACTTGGAAAGGATAAGGTCGTGAACAGCCTGCTTGAGATTAGCGGACTTTTCTATATAGCAAGGTGTGTTACCTGGACCAACACCAAGAGCTGGCTTACCTGCAGAGTAAGCAGCCTTAACCATGCCTGGACCACCTGTTGCAAGGATTGTAGCAACATCAGGGTGGTTCATAAGCAGACCTGTAGCTTCAACGGAAGGATATTCAATCCACTGTACACAGTGCTCAGGTGCACCTGCCTTCACAGCGGCATCACGAACAATCATAGCAGCCTTCTTGGAGCATTCCTGTGCAGATGGGTGGAAACCGAAAATAATAGGATTTCTTGTCTTAGCGCAGATAATGGACTTGAACATTGTTGTGGAAGTTGGGTTAGTTGTAGGTGTAACACCGCAAACGATACCAACAGGCTCAGCAATTTCCATATAGCTTTCATCAACGTTGTCCTCGATAATGCCAACAGTTTTTTCGTGCTTGATAGAGTGCCAGATGTATTCAGTGGAGAAGATGTTCTTCGTAACCTTGTCCTCGAAAATACCTCTGCCTGTTTCTTCAACAGCCATCTTAGCAAGTTCCATCTGAGCGGAAAGACCTGCAAGAGCCATAGCCTCAGTAATCTTGTCAACCTGTTCCTGGTCAAGCTTCATATATTCTTCAAGAGCGATTTTTGCGTTTGCAACGAGGGTGTTGATCATAGCAGCAGCGTCAACCTTTGCTTCTGCAACGGGAGCTTTCTTTTCCTTTGCCATAATTAAAATCCTTCCTTTCAAAACCATTAAAGGTGAATATGCGATAGGGTTTGAATGATTGTTAAATTTATCACAATCTCATTGTAACACATTATATTATATACGTCAATGAATAGTTTGTTAATTTTATAACAATCCAAAAAGCATCCAACCTATTCGCACTTTATATAATAAAGTATACGATAAGTTGTTGATAATGTCAATATGTCCAAATTGCAAAAACTTTCTGTGAAAATGACACATTTATACAACAACAGTAACAACAACTTGTGAAAAACGAATAAAATTTAATGTTTATCGTTAAATTTGTATTGACAAACGTAAATTGATATGCTATGCTATAACCACAGTAAGCTTACCAAACAGAATTTGGCACCAAATAGAATTTGGCATCAAATAAATTTTTGGAGGACAATCATATGAAAGCATTAACAAAAGAACGTATCAAGAAACCCCTTCTTTGCGGAGTAGCATTTTCATTTTCGTTTATAGTACCCTTATTTGTCGGAATTATCATTCAGGTCATCGGCTTATGCGTTGCAGGTGATGACTATGAAATTTCGGACAATTTAATGAATGTACTGACAGAATTCGGATTTTTAGTTGCCGCTGCTGTTGTTTGTACATTTGTAAAACAGCGTCACGGCACAAGACTTCGTGAAGCGGTAAGCATAAAGAAATTTGACTTTGCTTTGCCTGTAATGCTTATGCTGTTCACTTGGGGATTTGGCGAAGTTGTTAGCCACATCACTGGTCTTGTTCTTAAAAATCATATGGTAGTTGAGCCAAATATTACAGAGGGCGAATTTATCGTGCTTTTTATTTCCGCAGTAATCTGTGCACCAATCTTTGAAGAGCTTATCTGCCGTTTCGGCTGGTGTGAGCTTGCAAGAGGAGCGTACTCCCTGCCGATAATCTGTATCGCAAACGGCATTTTCTTCTCCCTGCCGCATTTCTATAACATTCAGGGCTTCATCAACATATTTATTACAGGCGTGTGCTTTGCATATGTTTACTGCAAAACACGCAATATTCTCTATACTATGCTTACCCACGCACTCCATAACGCACTTTGCCTGTGCGATTTGGAAATAATCTTCGGCGAGTTTGCAGCCCACGAAAATGGCTTCGTCCAGTACAGCTGGCAGTACCTCGCAGTAAATGCCGTGCTGGTAATCATCAGCGTAATCTACTTTGTAAAGGTGTTTCGCAAGAAGTACACCGAAAACTATTTTGAAGTAAACCGCGAAACAGGTCTTGCAATTACAGAATAACATATAAGGATTATTTGGAGGAATAATTATGAAAAAGAAAGTAAAAAGCCCCGAAAAGAGTTTTCAGAATGTATGTAAAGATTTACATACGGTTTTCGGCTTCCTGCTTATATTAAATGTTATAGCGGCAGTAGTTGTTGTAATTGGCTCTATCGGCGGCTTTATTGACGGAACTTTGATATTTTGGGATTATATATTGATGTATATGAGCAGTGCAATAATGATAACGGTGTTTAATTATCTGCGCTTGATTTTCAAGGAACTGAAAACTTCGGAAACTCCGTTCTGCATGGAAGCTTCAAGAAGAATACAGGCTGTTGCACAAACTTTTGTAATCGGCGGCGGTGTATATTGGATTTCTTCAATTATACTGCATGGTTTGCAGTATATGAATGCGTTGTCGACCAATCGTGAGGAAGTACCTATGGACGCAACAGGTATACTGTACATTATAGTAGGAAGCATAATCTGGGGTATTGCGTATATTTTCAACTACGGAAGCAAACTCCAGCAAGAATCCGATGAAACAATATAAGGGGGATTTGATATGAACAAAACAGTAGATATCAACGAGCGTACACTTGAAAAGGAAAAGAAAAGCTTTATTTCCTTCTGCAAAGGCGCGGAAGGCTGTATGATTGTGTTTCAGATTATTATGATTATAGTATCTGTGCTGATTTTAATAACAACTATTTTAGCCAATATCTTAAAGGGTACAGATTTAAGCGTTGATTTTACAGGTAATTACACAACTGTACAGGGTATATTCAACAATATATATGTACTTATTTGTAGTATAGGAATGGCAGTAGCATTTAATTTTGGAAGAAATATTTTCAGTAAGCTTAAAGACGGCGAAACACCTTTCAGATATGAAATTGCAGATAAAATAAAAGGTGCGGCTATGGCTGTATTTGTGACAGCGACAATCGACTTTATAGCAGAAATTATTATGGGAATTCTTGAAGTAAACGGTATATGGGAAATTAATGTTAATATTACCTTTGATTATTTTATATGGAGTGCAATACTTTTCGCCATCGCCTACATATTCAACTACGGCTGCAAACTTCAGCAGGAGTCCGACGAAACAATATAAGGGGGATTTGATGTGAACAAAACAGTAGATATCAACGAGCGTACACTTGAAAAGGAAAAGAAAGAATTTGCAACGGTCTGTAAGTTTTTTGAAGTATTGTGTATCGTGATGTTGGTTGTTGTTGCACTTATAATGCTTGGTGTAGTTGTTGTCATAGCCGTAATGGGCGCAGAATTTAAAGACGTAATGGTTCTTTTCGTAAACAGCATAATTCTTCTTTTTGGTATGACAAGTGCGTTTAACTTCGGACGTGCAATATTCAAATCACTTAGAAGTGGCGAAACACCTTTTCGTTACGATATAGCAGATAAGGTGAAAGGTGCAGCACTTGCACTTCTGATGTGCGGTATAGCAAGCATTATTGTTCAGAGCGTTTCCCCGATTTTTTCTGAAAAATTTTCAGATATATGTCACTACTACTTTTTTATCGCATTAGGAAATATTTTTATAGGTCTGCTTCTTGGCATTATGTCCTATGTGATGAATTTCGGCTGTAAACTCCAGCAGGAGTCCGACGAAACAATATAAGGGGTGTACAAAATGAAAGAAAAATGTAAACGTATCTGTACAATATCTTCTGTAATACTTATATTGTACCTGATAGTGCCTTGTATAACATCTGCAATTGCAGCAGTAACAGGCTTCAAGGCTGGCTGGAATGAAGCCGCCGCTGAAGGCCCCACAAACGAGCCGTTCTGGCTTATCACGCTTAATCTTGTATTAGCAATTGTGAGTCTTGCAAATATGATTGTACCAATCGTTACCGCAATCAGACTTCTTCTTGGCGTGCGTAAATCCGACTCTCCATTTACCGAACAAAACGGCAAAAGAATAGGCATAATCGGTATATGCTTTATGCTTATCGAGCCCCTTGGCTTCATCTATGACATTCTCTGCTCAGGTGTGTGGAATATCGATAATTTTGTTGGTCTGCCGTTTTCGGCAGGACTTGTAATGCTTTGCGTGTCCTATATATTCCGCTACGGCTGTGAGTTACAGCAAGAGTCCGATGAAACGATATAAGGAGGAAATAAAATGAAACAGCAGAAAACAGTTGATATAGAAAAGCAGAATTATATGATGACACTAAAGCTTTCTCGTGTTGCCTCAATAGTTATGTCCATTGTGATTAGTGTAGCATTGGCAGTTTTATGGGTAGCTTCAATTCAAGAAAAGAAAATCGGATTTGCCGTGCATTTTACCGTGTTATTGGCTCCATTTGCGGTGTCAATGCTGTATTTAACAAAAATCTGCAAAATGCTTAAAGACGGTGATACGCCATTCAGACTTGCAATTGCAAAATATATTAATCATATCAGTTTGTTTCTTATGGGCGGCGGATTTATAGGATATTTGATAACTCCTCTTTCCGTTTTGGAGGTAGATTTAGGAGGATTAACATTTGGATTTTTCATAGGTTACAGTGCATATTGTTGGATTGGTACAACCTTAACGCTTATTGCCTATGCTTTCAAATATGGCTGTAAACTCCAGCAGGAATCCGACGAAACAATATGAGGTGACAAATATGCTTGTATATATGATAATCTATAAAATCTACAACAGTATCGCACAGTAAGGGGATAACGAAATGGCTATTATATTAAGACTTGACCGTGTAATGGCGGATAGAAAAATGTCCCTGAATGAGCTTGCTGAAAGGGTAGGCATATCCAACGTAAACCTTTCCAACCTCAAAACAGGCAAGGTAAAAGCGATACGCTTTTCAACCCTCGAAGCAATCTGTGAAGTGCTTGAATGTCAGCCGGGGGACATACTTGAATATAAGAAGGATGAATAATTTTCAATCCTGCACTGAAAAAATCAACGCTTGTCAAATTTTTTTCAAAAATGTATTGACAAGCGTGTTTTTGTATGTTACTATTATGTCATACGATATATCGTGATACGAAATATCGCAACGCATAATATCGTAACACATAATAGTTAGGAGAGTGACAATATGCCATACAACGGAGGTCCAATGACCGAGGCAATGTATTACGTCCTGCTTGCCCTTATGAATCCAGGGCACGGCTACCGACTTATGAACGCTATCTCTGAAATTTCAGGAGGACGTGTTTCAATGGGGCCGGGTACACTTTACGGTGTGCTTACCCGAATGCAGAAGGACGGACTTATCGTTATTGCCGAAGACGACGGAAGACGCAAAACCTACGCAATAACCGACAGCGGAAAATCCGCCCTGAAGGAGGAGTACAACCGTCTTAAGGCTATGGTTTCAGACGGCGCAATAATTGATGAATAAGAGGTGAACATATTATGAGCATTAAATTTATGAAAATCAACAAATACGAGCCTGCCGCAGACGAAAAGAAACTTGAAGAAATGGCAGCTAAAGGTGAGTTTATCACTGGTTATTACGACGGAATTGCGACATTTAAAAAAGGTGAGCCTCAAAAGCTTCGATACAGTATTGAGCTTGACCCACAAATATTAAAAAAGGATAAGCGTGAAATGTATGCCGAAAGCGGATGGCAGTGCGTTGCAGGGGCTTATTCTGATGCAAAAATTTATGTGACTGAGGATGAAAATGCGCCTGCAATTCATACCGATAAGTCGGAATATGCACACATTGTAAAAAGATATCACCGTTTACTTGTTGCAATTCTCACTATGATTTATATTATATGGGGCTTTATGAATATCTGGGAAACAGTTATATCATATGCCGTAATGAAAAGGTTTGTAACAGTTCTTGCGCAGGAACCATTTTATGAGAATGGGAAATTATGGCTCGGAATGACAATTGCGGCGTTTTTTGTCTGCCTTTTCCTTTTGTTAATTTACATCAGAGAAATAAAAGCATCATCCAAATATGTATCAAGCTATATTCAGAATGAAAAAGAAGCAGAAAAAGTTATCCGCAGGAATAAGTTTGTAGCTTGTCTTGTGACAATAGTGTTTATTGTTCTTACAGTTTCTGGAGTATTTTTTTCCTATGCTGTAAATTCCGCAGGCGAAGAAAAAGTCAATTATTCTGATATAACCTCTAAGGTTATTACAATCGACGAATTATTCCCAAAGGGAAAGTGCGTTGAAACGGAGTACGAGGAGGAACTGAAAGAATATCTTAACCCTAAGGAATATGAAAATCAGGAAAAATTTGGTCACGCTTTCGCAAACTCCTATACCTCTTGTGTAACTGACAGCTTTTACGATTACACAGTGTGGGGTGCTTATCTTCCCGATAACTCAGAGTATGGCGAAAAGCTTCTGCTTCACGGATATCATTATAATTTCAAAGCGGAATGGCTTGCGGAAATTGCTTTGACCGAAGAAGTAAATTACCAACTGAACTGGCTTAATAACACATTGGTTGATGAATATCCTGACAATATTGAAGCTGTAAGTCTTGATGTATCAGGTACTGGATTTGACGAAGCGGTTTATGTCAATGATGTATACCGTGATAATTTTGCTCTTGTTATGCGAAGCGGAAAAACAGTGTGCCGCATTGATTTATACCACGATAATGAAAATGGAATTACCCCTGAAATGATTTTTGAAAATTTAACCGAGAACGTTAAGGAGTAACATTATGAGCATTAAATTTATGAAAATCAACAAATACGAGCCTGCCGCAGACGAAAAAAGACTTGAAGAAATGGCTGTAAAGGGTGAGTTTATCAAGTCGTATTCTATGGGAATGGCTTTTTTCAAAAAAGCTGAGCCTCAAAAGGTTAAATATTGTATTGAAGCAAATGTGTTTAAAGCAAATATTAAAACCCGAAAGGCTTATGCAGAAAGCGGCTGGACATATGCGGCAAGAGGCTCTGACTTTGATGTGTATGTATCCTCGGACGAAAATGCTGTTCCGCTTCATACCGACCGCTCGGAGTATGCACACGTTATTCAGCGTTTCCACCGCACAGCAATGTGGGTGATGATATATTGCTTTATAACAATTTTATGGTGTATTATCGTTCCATTTTATTTTTATCAGTTTATTGAAGCTGGTGTGATTGCTCCGATGCTTTCTTCCATTTGGGACAATGGCTTAGCTTATGCCAATTTAAGTGCGTGCATAATATTGTTCGCTGGTTTGATACCGATGACAGGAGTATATCTGTACGATTACACAGAAGCTGGAAAATTTATAGCGGGCTCAATAGAAAACAACAAATCAGCTGAAAAGGCTATGCGATACAGCAATGTTGCAAAAGTAATTTTTGGGGTACTGTTTACAGCAGCTTTTGCTTTGTTCGGGGCTTCAATATATGCGGTCTGTATTGGCGAAAGCAGGGAAGTGAACAAGCTTGATGATGTCCCCTCCCAAGCAATAACTCTTGATGAGATTTTTGGTGAAGAGCATATTGTTTATCTTGAAACAGATGAGCTTGCCGATAAGTATATTGACCCCGAAGATAAAGAGGATACCCGAAAAGGAGTCAAACCCAAAATAGAAGAAGTAACCTCTGATATTTTTACCCATTATTCTTATTGGCAGCCTGCCGCTTATATTCCAGATGGTGAAAAATACGGCGATAGAACACTTGTACATGGTACATACACCAATTTTAAGAATGAGTTGCTTGCTAAGCAGTGTGCAAAAGAATTTATGCAGAACATACCATTTTTCTTTGGAGCAGACGAGAGTGCAGAGGTTGTTATTCTCGACATTACAGGTACAGAATTTGATAGCGCAGAGTACGCATCCGACAAAAAAGACAGATGTTATTTTGTTTTGCGTGACGGAAATATTGTCTATACCCTTACAGTTTATATTCCCGATAATCTTGACACTACACCCGAAGAAATTTTCAATGGCATACATAAATAACAAAAAGGAGAAGCATCAAGCTTCTCCTTTATCTTTTAATATTTCATACCCTTTTCAACAAGCTCCATAATCTCCTCGTGAGTAGGCATAGCAGGTATTGCACCGACCTTTGTTGAACTCAGCGAGCCGCAGGCATTTGCGTAAACTGCAAACTCACGCAGGTCAGCCATATCAAGCTCGTCCATTGTCTTACCCGATTTGATAATTCGTGAGATGAATGCACCGAAAAAGCTGTCGCCCGCACCGAGAGTGTCGATCGTTTCTACATCAAAAGTAGGGAAACGCTCAATACCTTTTCTTGTAGCAATAATACATCCCTTTGCACCTTGTGTAATGCAAACCACCTTTATGCCTTCGTTCAACAGCTTTGCAATAGAAGGAAGCAGATTTCCGCTGTCTGTAATAATCTGCAGCTCAAGCTCAGATACCTTGATAATGTCAACATAACGGAGAACACTTCTCATTGCCTTTACAGCTTCAGCTCTTGATGGCCAGAGATGTTCGCGCCAGTTAGGGTCATATGTGATGATTTTTCCTTGTTGCTTAGCATATTCAACCGTATTGATAACCGCAGACTTTGATGGTTCAGATGTAAGCAGAAGTGCACCAAAATGAAGCAGCTTACAGTTGTCAATAAGCTTCAGATTGATTTCATTGTAATTAAGGTTAAGGTCAGCACTGTTGTTTCTGTAGAAAACAAAATCACGCTCTCCATCCTCATCCTTGCGAACAAATGCAAGGGTAGTGGAGTAGCCTTTGTCAAGCTTTACGCCTTTAGTATCCACACCTTCATTTTCAAGTGTTTCCTTCAGATATGTTCCGAACATATCCTTGCCCATCTTGCCAATAAAGCCGCTTGAAACACCGAGCTTAGCTGTCATAACAGCAACATTAGCAGGCGCGCCACCGGGATTTTGTTTGTAGTATATGTCCCCGTTTTCATCGGTTTTAGCAGTAAAATCAACCAGCATTTCACCGATTGCCATAATATCAGGCATTTTTTTACCCCTCTTTCAAAAATAATACACCATTATGAATATTATAGCATACTTTTCAACAATTGCAAGGCTTTTTCGTGATTTTGCCAAAAAATTTATGCGGATTGAGCAACTTGGTCAGGATACTGTGCGAGAATTTCAAGAATTTTGTCATAGCTCTTTACAAAAATATCTACAGCGTGCGGAGCAAACTGTGTACCCTTCTGTTTTACGATTTCTGCGTAAGCTTCATCAGGCGGCCAGCCGTCCTTATAGGAACGCTTTGAAACAAGTGCGTCAAATACGTCAGCAACTGCAACAAATCGTGCAACATAATCAATATCTTCGCCTGCATATCCAAGGTAACCTCGTCCGTCCCAGCGTTCATGATGCTGTAAAGCAATTTTTCTTGCCATAGTCATAACGTCACCGGGAGAATTGTGGAGCAGCTCTTCACCAAAAGTAACGTGACTCTTGATAACAGCAAATTCTTCAGGAGTAAGTCTTGAAGGCTTCTCGAGAATTTCAGGCGGAATCATAAGCTTACCGATGTCGTGCATCATAGCTGCAAGAGCAATTTCATTGCATTCTTCTTCAGTGTAACCGTCATAAGCAGCCATAATTTTCATATACTCAGAAACACGCTTGACGTGCTGTCCTGTCTGACGTGATTTGGACTCGGAAATTTCGGCAAAGGAAAGAATAATTGCTTCCTGCGTCTTGAAAATGTCGCTGTTCATCTTTGTCTGGCGAAGAGCAGTGCTAACGTTGTTGTACAGAATATCAAGAGTGTTATGGAGCAGAGTATCTTCGCTGTCAACAGGAAATTCCATTGAAATGTAGCAAAGCAGATTGCCTTTTTCATAGAATGTCATACCAATTCCGTTTTCGTGAATTTGAATGTCATCCCATACCTTCTGTCTTGAAATAGGATAGATGAATTTTGTATTCGGTAAAACGGTTTCCAGACTTCCATCCTTTGCAATACAGGTTCCGTGAACAAGATTGTTGTCAAGATAGTGGAATATACCATCTTCGTCCATAAAACCAACAACTGTAACAGGAGCGGATGTGTTGCCTTGCATTTCAGTTGTAACAGTATAGACCGCATATCTGATAAGGCTGGCAAGCTCAATCATATCTCTTGCTTCATAAAGAGAGCGTGAAACATTGATAACCGTATCAAGACCTTTCTTGCTTCGTTCAATTTCTTCAGCCTGTGTTGTAATTTTTCTGAAAAGCTTATGGGTAATAAGTCCGAGAATAAAGCAAATAAGTGCAAATGTGCAGTAAATAAACAATCTTGGGAGAAGCCCGTATAAAATAATTGCTTTAAGACTCTGAAGCGGGTCATCGTCCATTACTGAAATGAAATAGCTGATTATGTGGGATGCAATCATCAGAAATGTGGATGAAATGGTAGTGAAAAGTGTAAGCTTGGGGTCGAAGTACATCACTGACATTACAAGCGGAAATGCAAGCATCATTACCATATGATATGTAAGTACGCTGTATGCAAGATTTATCGCAAGAATTGCAGAAATGATAACAGCATATTTCATCCAGTCTTCATATTTTCCGCGTATAATCAATGCAGCCTTTGGTACGCAGAATATAATGCTGCAGGCAACTGTTACAATTGTAAATGCAGTGCTGTCGATTACAAAAACACCCATCTGATTCAGCGACCAGCTGATGATAAACAATCCGATGCACATAAGCAGCGCATTTGCAAGAAATCGTGTTGTGCTTTCATCGGAATTCTTGAATATATTGTAGTTCATTTTAATCCTCTTTTTCAAATAAAGTTAAGTTAATGCTTCGTTGCATAATATTATATCACATATAATGTCAAAATGCAAGTATAATTTTATATTTATAAATAGTTTATCACCAAATGAAGATAATCTCAATATATTTTGCGTATTTTTTACAAAAATATATAGAAAAATGACAAATGTATTAAAGAAGATTTTGACTTTGTACAAATGAAACAATATATTGTGTTGAAATGCAAAAAAATATCAATATATTGATAAATCTTGTTTTTTTGCTTGTAACTTTCTTTAAAAAGTAGTATAATCAAAGTGGGTTTAGAATGGTTGTTTTTGAAAGGATTGAGTATTTATGAAGTCTATGGAATTACCTTCCCAGTGGGCAGGCTTTAAGCTTGGACGCTGGAGTACATCTATCAACGTAAGAGACTTTATTCAGAGTAACTATACACCGTATGATGGTGACTCATCATTCCTTGCTGCACCAACTGAAACAACAAAGGCTCTCTGGAAAGAAGTGCTTGATTTGTTTCAGAAGGAACGTGAAGCAGGCGGTGTTCTTGATATGGACACAAAAATTATCTCCACTATCACTTCTCACGGTGCAGGTTACATAAATAAGGACCTTGAAAAAATCGTAGGCCTTCAGACAGATAAGCCTCTCAAGCGTTCTCTCCAGCCTTTCGGCGGTATCAGAATGGCACAGAATGCCTGCCGTGAAAACGGATATGAGGTTGACCCTGAGGTAGTTGAGATTTTTACAAAATACAGAAAAACACATAACCAGGGTGTTTTTGATGCGTACACACCTGAAATGCGTCTTGCAAGAAAGTCTGCAATTATCACAGGCCTCCCTGACGCATACGGCAGAGGCCGTATCATCGGTGACTACCGCCGTGTTGCGCTCTACGGTGTAGACAGACTTATCAAGGATAAGAAGCATCAGATTGATACTTCACTTGTAAGAATGACATCCGAAAATATCCGCCTCCGTGAGGAACTTGCTGACCAGGTTAAGGCACTTCAGGAACTCAAGGAGCTTGGCGAAATCTATGGCTTTGATATCTCAAAGCCTGCTGCAAATGCTCAGGAAGCTGTACAGTGGCTCTATTTCGGATACCTCGCAGCTGTAAAGGAACAGAACGGCGCAGCAATGAGTCTCGGTCGTACATCAACATTCCTTGACATCTATATCCAGCGTGACCTCGAAAGAGGCATAATTTCCGAATCACAGGCGCAGGAGCTTGTTGACCACTTCATTATGAAGCTCCGTATGGTCAAGTTTGCCCGTACACCTGAATATAACGAGCTTTTCTCAGGCGATCCGACTTGGGTAACCGAATCAATCGGCGGTGTCGGTATCGACGGACGTACACTTGTAACAAAGAACAGCTTCCGTTATCTCCATACACTTGAAAATCTCGGCAGCGCACCTGAACCTAATATGACAGTTCTCTGGTCTACAAAGCTTCCTAGAAACTTCAAGGTTTACTGTGCAGAAATGTCTATCAAGTCATCCTCTATCCAGTACGAAAACGATGACCTTATGAGAACAGTTCACGGCGATGACTACGCAATCGCTTGTTGTGTATCTTCAATGGTTGTTGGTAAGGAA
>CALATN010000001.1 GCA_937891895.1 uncultured Clostridia bacterium | reverse complement strand
GGCTTGAAAGAACCTTGGACGACTCGGCGAACCGCCGTATTTCTCTGCCTGAAGGATTCTTATGCTGTGATGCCATCCTCCGTCTTGCACAGAACGTCACCGATGGACTTCATGTAAACGAAAAAATCATTGAGAAGACTGTTAAGGAATATCTGCCATTTATTGCTACTGAAAATCTGATGATGGAAGCAGTTAAGCATGGCGGTGACCGTCAGCAGCTTCACGAAATCATACGCAAGTGCTCGATGGAAGCTACTTCAAGAATGAAAAACGGTGAAGAATGTGACCTACTTTCCCGTTTGGCATCGGAAAAAGAATTTGGGCTGACTGAAGACGAAATGAACGAGCTTCTTAAACCTGAATTATATATTGGTAGATGTCCAGAGCAGGTAACAGCTTTGGTTAATAAAATCAAACCGCTTATCCAGGACGCTGACGGAAAATCCTCGGAAATCAATCTTTAAGAAAAGAGGCTGGCACAGTGGATAAAATTCTTGTTTTGGATTTTGGCGGTCAATATAACCAGCTCATTGCACGCAGAGTTCGATCCGAGCAGGTGTACGCCGAAATCAAGCCCTATAACAAAATCACGCCCGAAGAAATTAAAGAGGCAGGATACAAGGGTATAATCTTTACCGGGGGTCCGAACAGCGTATATGATGAAACTTCACCTCATTATGATCCGAATATTCTTGATTCAGGT
The DNA here is from genome assembly GCA_937891895.1 of uncultured Clostridia bacterium. Taxonomy (GTDB): domain Bacteria; phylum Bacillota; class Clostridia; order Oscillospirales; family Ruminococcaceae; genus RGIG8773. The sequence continues at coordinate 14,871 of CALATN010000001.1, read as the reverse complement.
GTGCCGATTCTCGGCATTTGCTACGGCAATCAATTGATGGCGTATATGGCAGGCGGTGAAATTGTTTCTGCAGAAAATAGCAGTGAATACGGAAAAACCACTGTGTTTACCGCAGATAATATTTTGTTTGAAGGGCTTCCAAGTGAAAATATTTGTTGGATGAGCCATACCGACTATGTAAAAACACCGCCGAAAGGCTTTACTACCATTGCTCATACCGATAAATGCCCTTGTGCCGCAATGTGTGATGAAAGCCGCAAGCTTTACGGTGTGCAGTTCCATCCAGAGGTTACACATACTGCTTACGGAAAGCAGATGTTTCATAATTTCATTTTTGCAGTCTGTGGTTGCAAGGCAGATTGGAAGATGGAGAACTTTGTGGAAATTGCTGTGGAAAAGCACAAAAGAAAACTTGCCGGCAAAAAGGTACTTCTTGCTCTATCCGGCGGTGTGGATTCTTCGGTTGCAGCAGTTCTTCTGCACAAGGCAATCGGCAGTAATTTAACCTGTGTGTTTGTGGATCACGGACTGCTTAGAAAGGATGAGGGTGATTTCGTAGAAAACACCTTTGGAGAGCAATTCGGCATTAATCTGATCAGAGTCAATGCTGAGGAACGCTTCCTCGCCAAATTGAAAGGTATTACCGAGCCGGAGCAAAAACGAAGAATTATTGGAGAAGAATTTATCCGTGTATTTGAGAATGTTGCAAAGGAACTTGGAAAAATTGATGTGTTGGCACAGGGTACGATTTATCCCGATGTAATTGAAAGCGGTAAGGGTGATTCCGCAGTGATCAAGAGCCACCACAACGTAGGCGGTCTTCCCGATGTAATTGCCTTTGATGAAATCGTTGAGCCTCTTCGGGATTTGTTTAAGGATGAGGTGCGTGAGACAGGAACGCAGCTCGGTATTCCGCATGAACTTGTATGGCGTCAACCGTTTCCCGGCCCAGGTCTTGCTGTGCGCATTATTGGTGAAATTACAAAAGAAAAGCTGGAAATGCTGAGAGAAGCCGATGCTATCTTCCGTGAGGAAATTGCAAATGCACATCTTGAAGGCAGCACGAACCAGTATTTTGCCGTTCTGACAGATCTTCGTTCGGTAGGCGTTATGGGTGATGCGAGAACCTATGGCTATACGATAGTACTGAGAGCTGTTACCACCGATGATTTTATGACGGCGGAATGGACAAGACTTCCTTATGAAGTTCTTGAAAAGGCCAGCAGACGTATAACAAATGAAATTCAGGGTATTAACCGTGTTGTATATGACATTACTTCCAAGCCGCCTGCAACGGTAGAATGGGAGTAAGCTGTCTTGAAACTTGCATTGAAAGGAGCTTGAATAAGATTATGGCAAAATATATTTTTGTTACAGGCGGTGTGGTTTCAGGACTCGGGAAAGGAATAACTGCCGCCTCTTTGGGACGTTTGCTTAAAGCTCGGGGACTGAAAATAGCTGCGCAGAAGTTAGACCCGTATATAAATGTTGACCCCGGAACTATGAGCCCATATCAGCATGGTGAGGTCTTTGTAACCGAAGACGGTGCTGAAACTGACCTTGACCTCGGACATTACGAACGCTTTATTGATGAAAATCTCAACAAATACTCAAACCTTACCACAGGCAAGGTTTATTGGAATGTTCTTAACAAGGAACGGCGAGGAGAATACCTTGGCACAACTGTTCAGGTAATTCCGCATATCACAAATGAAATCAAGGAATTTATATACAGTGTCGGGAAAAAAAGTGATGCAGATGTTGTTATAACGGAAATCGGCGGAACAATCGGGGATATTGAATCTCAGCCGTTCATCGAAGCTGTCAGACAGATTTCGCTTGAAGTCGGAAAAGAAAACAGCTTGTTTATTCATGTAACACTTGTCCCTTTTATAAAAGGATCCAACGAACATAAATCAAAGCCAACACAGCATTCGGTAAAAGAATTGCAGGGCATGGGGATAACCCCTGATATTATTGTTCTCAGGTGTGATGAACCACTTGAGAAATCCATATATGAGAAAATTTCTCTATTCTGTAATGTTAAAGCCGACTGCGTGATTGAAAATATAACTCTCCCAAATTTATATGAAGCGCCTCTGATGCTGGAAAAATCCAATTTTTCTTCCGTTGTGTGCAGGGAACTCAACTTTACAACATCCTCCCCCGATTTGCGCGAATGGGAAGAATTGGTGCAAAAAATAAAGCTTCAGAAAAAAAGAGTGGAAATCGCTCTTGTAGGTAAATATGTACAGCTTCATGATGCATATCTTTCAGTTGTAGAGGCGCTTAATCACGCAGGGTATTATCATAATGTAAATATTAACATTCACTGGATAGATTCTGAAGAGATAAATGCAAAAAATTATAAAGACAAATTGAATGGATTTGGCGGAATAATAGTTCCGGGAGGATTTGGAAGCAGAGGCATAGAGGGAATGATTCTTGCGGCAAAATATGCAAGAGAAAATAACATTGCGTATTTAGGAATATGTCTCGGAATGCAGATTGCTGTAATTGAATACGCAAGAAACTGCGCAGGAATTTCTGACGCAAATTCGGGCGAATTTGATGAGCTGTGTAAAAACAAGGTAATAGATTTTATGCCCGGACAAAGCGACAGCGTTGATAAGGGAGGCACTCTCAGGCTGGGAACATATCCGTGCAAAATAAAATCAGGTACAACAATGGCTCGCTGCTATGGTGAGCAGACCATATTTGAGCGTCACAGACACCGCTATGAATTCAATAACGATTACCGTGAAGGCCTTGAAAATGCAGGGCTTGTTTTAAGCGGTACATCACCTGACGGAAGGCTTATTGAAACTGTTGAGCTTTCGGAGCATCCTTTTTTTGTCGGGGTTCAGTTTCATCCAGAATTCAAAAGCAGACCAAACAAAGCACATCCGCTGTTCTGCGGATTTATAGAAGCAGCTAAAAATATTTCGGAGGAAATCAATGAGTATTCATGAGGAATGCGGTGTTTTTGGTGTTTTTTCGCCAAAATCCGCAAATGTGGCACAGACAGTATATTACGGTTTATACACACTTCAGCACAGGGGGCAAGAAAGCTGCGGCATTGTTGTAAATGACGACGGGTTGTTTTACTCTCATAAGGATATCGGTCTTGTAGGCGAAGTCTTTACAAGCAATGTTATTCAGCAGTTTCCTGAAGGAACTATGGCAGTAGGTCATGTTCGATACGGGACAACAGGAAAAAACAGCAGAAGAAACTGTCAGCCTATTGAGGTAAACCATCAAAAAGGTAAGATGGCGCTTGTTCATAATGGAAATCTCAGCAATGCCTGGGAGCTTCGTAATTCTCTTGAGCTTTCCGGTGCGATTTTTCATACAACAAGCGATACAGAAACAATAGCATATATTGTAACCAAAGAAAGACTTACTGCACCTTCGATTGAAGAAGCTGTAAGCAGAGCAATGAATACGCTTGACGGTGCTTATTCACTAATTCTTATGTCTTCGGCAAAGCTTATTGCTGCAAGGGACCCTTTCGGATTTCGCCCTTTATGCTATGGAAAAACCGCCGATGGTATGTACATTATTGCTTCCGAGAGCTGTGCATTAAGCGCGGTGGGAGCCTCTTTTGAACGAGACCTTCTTCCGGGAGAAATCCTTGTTTTCAGTAAAGACGGTATAGAATCACGAAGAGAACATTGCGGCAAAAAAGATAAAAAGCTATGTATTTTTGAGTATATATATTTTGCAAGACCGGATTCTGTAATAGACGGCATATCCGTATATAAATCAAGATTCAGAGCAGGACAAATTCTTGCTGAAAAGTATCCGTCTGATGCAGATGTTGTTATCGGTGTTCCCGATTCCGGAATTGATGCAGCGCTTGGTTTTTCCAAAACATCAGGAATACCATACAGCATGGGCTTGATTAAAAATAAATATATTGGCAGAACTTTTATTTCTCCGGGGCAAAATGAGCGTACCAATCAAGTGAAAATAAAATTAAGGCCTGTTGAGGAATGTGTTAAAGATAAAAAGGTTGTTCTTGTGGACGATTCAATTGTAAGAGGAACAACCAGCGGTCAGATTGTAAAGCTTCTTCGTGACGCAGGAGCAGCGGAGGTTCATATGAGAATATCTTCTCCACCTTTTTTATGGCCCTGTTATTATGGAACCGATATCGATTCGAAGGAAAATCTGATAGCCTGCCATAATACGATAGATGAAATTGCCAGAATAATTGGTGCGGATAGTCTTGGCTATCTTCCTAAGGAAAGTCTGTCCGATATGATTGGCAGTTCAGATTTTTGCAGTGCCTGCTTCAGCGGCGAATATCCTACCGACATACCGTTGGACACGCAGAAGGACAAGTTTGAGAAAAGACTTTCCGAGAAGAATAAGTAATGGGTGATAAAATGAATTACGATAGAAAAATAATACTTGAAGATGGCAGCGAATATTATGGCTTTTCTTTCGGAGCCAATACGGAAAGAGTGTGTGAACTTGTATTTAATACGTCAATGGTAGGATATCAGGAAATCATTTCAGACCCGTCCTACACATATCAGGCGGTTGTTATGACCTATCCGCTTATAGGAAACTATGGTGTGAATGACGATGATTTTGAAACAATCAGACCGACAATCGGCGGATTGATCGTCCGTGAATACAATGATTTGCCGTCAAATTTCAGGAGTACGCAGACCTTGTCACAGGTAATGGAAAGATACGGCATTCCCGGAATTTATGGAATTGATACCAGAAAGCTTACTCGCTCAATCCGGGATTTCGGCAGCCGCAAGGTACTGATTACGGACATTGGCACACCCTTGGAGCAAGGACTTGAAACGCTGAAAAACAGCGTTATTCCCACAGATTCAGTGTCAAAGGTAAGCTGTAAGGATATCTGGTGTTCCGAGGTGGAAAACGCGGAATATCACGTTGTTGCTATTGACTGCGGTATGAAAAGGAATATTGTACGTTCATTCAATAAAAGAAGCTGCAAGGTTACAGTTGTTCCTTGGAATACTTCTGCGAAGGAAATTGAATACTTTCATCCCGACGGAATATTTATTTCGAACGGTCCCGGAAACCCGACTGATGTTCCCGAGACTGTTGAAACGATAAAAACGCTTCGGGGAAAATATCCTATATTCGGAATTTGTCTCGGACATCAGATTATTGCCCTGTCCTATGGTGCAAAAACCTACAAGCTTAAATTCGGACACAGAGGCGGTAATCATCCCGTACGCAATCTGGAAAACAACAAAATAGAAATAACGTCGCAAAACCACTCCTATGCAGTAGATGAAAAGAGTATCTGCGGCACAGAGCTTATGGTAACGCATATCAATCTGCTGGATTCCACAGTCGAGGGGGTAAAATGCGATAAGGATAAAGTGTTCAGTGTGCAATATCACCCTGAAAGCGCACCGGGGCCTCAGGACAGCGCATATTTATTTGACAAATTTATCCGAATGATGAAGGAGGAAAAATGCAATGCCTAAAAGAACGGATATAAAAAAAGTCCTCGTCATCGGTTCGGGTCCTATTGTAATCGGTCAGGCTGCCGAGTTTGACTATGCAGGAACACAAGCTTGTCTTGCGTTGAAGGAAGAGGGCTACGAGGTTGTTTTGTGCAACTCAAATCCTGCAACAATAATGACCGATACCTCCATTGCTGACAAGGTTTATATGGAGCCGCTTACCCTTGAGTATATCGCAAAGATAATCCGTTATGAACGTCCGGACGCAATTCTCCCCGGCATCGGCGGTCAGACTGGACTTAATCTCGCAATGGCTCTTGAAAAAAAGGGCGTTCTTACCGAATGTCAGACTGAACTGCTGGGAACAAAGAGCAGCAGCATAAACCGTGCCGAGGACAGAGAGCTTTTTAAGGAGCTTTGTGAAAGCCTCGGCGAGCCTGTGCTTCCGTCAGATATTGCAACAAATATTGAAGACGGCTTGAGAATTGCAAAGGAAATAGGTTTCCCTGTAGTGCTTCGTCCTGCGTTCACTCTTGGAGGAACGGGTGGTGGCTTTGCAGATAATGAAGAAGAATTTCTTGAGCTGATGAAAAATGCTCTTGTTCTTTCGCCTGTCAGTCAGGTTCTTGTTGAAAAAAGCATTAAGGGCTACAAGGAAATTGAATATGAAGTAATGCGCGACAGCAATGATACTGCAATCACAATTTGCAATATGGAAAATCTTGACCCTGTGGGAATTCACACAGGCGACTCAATTGTTGTGTGTCCATCACAGACTCTCACGAATAAGGAATATCATATGCTCCGTGACAGCGCACTGAAAATTATACGTGCCCTTGAAATTGAAGGCGGCTGCAATGTTCAGTTTGCTCTCGACCCAAATTCTTTTCAGTATTATCTGATTGAGGTAAACCCGAGAGTATCACGTTCCTCCGCTCTTGCTTCAAAGGCAAGCGGATATCCTATTGCAAGGGTGTCAGCTAAGATAAGTGTGGGAATGACTCTTGATGAAATACAGATAGCCAATACGCCCGCCTCCTTCGAGCCTGCTCTTGACTATGTTGTAACAAAAATGCCGAGGTTTCCTTTTGATAAGTTTGCCGACGCTAACAACTCCCTTGGCACGCAGATGAAAGCCACAGGCGAGGTAATGAGCATAGGCAGAACCTTTGAAGAAAGCCTGCTTAAAGCAATACGCTCCCTTGAAACGGGAATGTGGCACCTTTACTCTCCAAAATTCAATAAAAAAACTACAGAAGAACTGCTTGATTATATAAGGCTTGGTACGGACGAACGAATTTATGCCATTGCAGAGCTTCTGCGGAGAGATACAGCAAATGAAGTGATTGCCGAAAAAACCGGTATAGACCTGTTCTTTATACGTAAGCTGAGGAATATTGTTCAATTTGAAGAAAAAATTAAAGCTTTCCCGATGAATGCAGATATACTTTACGAGGCAAAGAAAACTGGATTTTCCGACAAGGAAATCGCAACGCTATGGAGCATTTCTGAGGAAAAGGTTTTTGAAATGCGCAGAAGTGAGGGAATAACTCCTGTGTATAAGATGATTGACACCTGTTCGTCAGAATTTGACAGCTATATTCCGTATTTCTACTCAACCTACGAGGATGAAAACGAGTCGATTGTTTCCGATAAGCAAAAGGTTGTGGTTCTCGGTTCGGGACCAATCAGAATCGGTCAGGGTGTTGAGTTTGACTATTCAACGGTTCATGCTGTAAAAACCATAAAAAGCGCAGGCTATGAGGCAATCATCATCAACAACAATCCCGAAACGGTATCAACCGATTATACCTGTTCCGACAAGCTTTATTTCGAACCGCTGTGCATTGAAGATGTTATGAACATTATTGAGCTTGAAAAGCCGATTGGCGTAATTGTAACACTCGGCGGTCAGACGGCGATAAATCTCGCTGAGAAACTTCGTGACCGCGGAGTAAAAATCATTGGCACAGACTGCGAAGCAATAGAAAAGGCAGAAAACAGAGATTTGTTTGAAAAGCTTCTTTCATCACTTGGTATCCCTCAGCCAAAAGGAAAGGCTGTAACTTCCATAGAGGATGGTATTAAAGCGGCAGAGGAAATCGGATATCCCGTTCTTGTTCGACCAAGTTTTGTTCTTGGCGGAAGAGCTATGCAGATAGTTGCCAAGGAAGAACAGCTCCGACATTATCTGAAAAATGCTGTTGAAATTGACGAAGATAAGCCTGTGCTTGTGGATAAATATATCCGCGGCAAGGAAGTGGAGGTTGACGCTGTATGTGACGGCAAGAACGTATTTGTTCCGGGAATTATGGAGCTTGTGGAAAGAACGGGCGTACACTCGGGCGACTCCATAAGCGTATACCCGACATATAGCATTTCTGAAAAGGTGAAAAACACAATTGTTTCTTATACACAAAAGCTTGGTATTGGAATTGGAATTGTAGGGCTTTTCAATATTCAGTTCATAGTTGACGGGAAGGACAATGTTTATATCATTGAAGTAAACCCCCGTTCTTCGAGAACTGTTCCGTTTCTTTCAAAGGCAACAGGCTGCAATCTTGCGGATATTGCAACTCTTGTAATGCTTGGGGTAAGCCTTCCCGAGCAGGGTATAACCGAAAACTATCACAGTGAAAAGAAAAGGTGGTATGTTAAGGTGCCTGCATTCTCTTTCTCAAAGCTTCACGGTATGGATGCTTATCTGTCGCCTGAAATGAAGTCAACGGGTGAAGCCATAGGCTACGATAAAAAGCTTCACCGTGCAATGTACAAGGCGCTGACCGCTTCGGGAATGCGTTTGCAGAACTATGGAACGGTTGTTGTAACTCTTGCGGATGAAGACAAGGAAGAAGCACTGCCGCTGGTGAGAAGATTTTACAATATGGGGTTCAACATTGAGGCAACGGTCGGAACGGCAAATTTTCTCAAGGAGCACGGAATAAGAACAAGAATACGCAGAAAGCTCAGCGAGGGCAGTGAAGAAATTCTTGACTCGATAAGGGCAGGATATGTATGCTATGTAATAAACACGAGAGCAATTCTTTCAGGTGTTCATTATGAGGACGGAGCAGCAATACGAAGATGCGCAAGCGAAAACAACGTCACTACACTTACCGCTCTTGACACGGTAAAGGTTCTGCTTGACGTCCTGGAGGAGTCAACAATCGGTATTTCAACTATAGATGATCAATAATGGAGGTGCTATTATGCATTTCACAAAAATGCACGGACTCGGAAACGACTATTTATATGTTTACGGTGAGCCTGTCAATCCGTCGGAGCTTTCCGTAAAGCTTTCGGAAAGACATTTCGGAGCGGGTTCAGACGGTATGATATGGATTTCACCGTCAGATACAGCGGATTTTAAAATGCGTATTTTCAATGCGGACGGAAGCGAAGCGAAAATGTGCGGGAACGGTATACGCTGTGTGGGAAAGTATGTTTATGATAAGGGTTATACCGATAAAACCCGACTGAAAATCGAAACCTTGTCAGGAATCAAAACTCTCGACCTGACGGTTTTGGGCGGCAGGGTAAAAAGTGTTTCCGTTGATATGGGAATTGTTGAGATAGGCAATGATATGCACCTTATGGCAGGAACAACTGATATATGCTGCACTCCTGTTTCCGTCGGCAATCCTCACGCGGTAACTTTCGTACCTGACATTGAGTCTGTTTCGCTTGAAGAAATCGGTCCTGCGGTTGAGCACCACAAAGCCTTTCCCGATGGAGTGAATGCTGAATTTGTTCAGGTTATTGACAGCCATACTCTGCGGATGAGAGTCTGGGAAAGAGGCAGCGGTATTACAATGGCGTGCGGTACCGGTGCGTGCGCATCTGCTTCTGCGGCTGTAAGCAAGGGCTTCTGTAAGCACAATGAAGATATCTCGGTTATTCTTGACGGAGGAACGCTAAAAATAAATGTTGATGACAATTTCAAAGTAACAATGACAGGACCTGCTGAAACAATTTATGAAGGAGAAACGGGAATATGATTACTCCAAATCTTTTTTATTCAGACCTTAAGGATTCTTATCTTTTTTATAACATAGCACAAAAAACCAAAGCATATTTAAGCGAACACCCCAACGCACACCTGTACAGAATGGGCATAGGCGATGTATCGCTGCCGCTTTGTGAATCTGTAATCAAGGCGCTTCACGAAGCTGTTGACGACCAGGCGCAGGCAGCAACCTTTCACGGCTATATGCCTGAATGCGGTGCGGAATTTCTCAGAGAAGCAATTGCCGCATATTATGGAAACAGAAACGTAAAGCTTTCCCCCGATGAGGTTTTCGTTTCAAGCGGTGCAAGCGACGAGCTGGGTGACATTCTCGATTTGTTTGACCGTGAGAATACCTCTCTTGTAATTGAGCCCGCATATCCCGCATATGTTGACGCAAACGTTATGAGCGGAAGAAAAATTCAGCATTTTGCTTCAGGGATCGATAACGGCTTCCTGCCGCTGCCCGATGATATTATTAAAGCAGATATTCTTTATATATGCTCTCCGAACAACCCGACAGGAGCGGTGTTTAATCGTGAACAGCTGAAAAAGTGGGTTGATTATGCAAATGATAATGGAGCGGTAATTCTTTTTGACGCCGCATATGAAGCGTTCATCGAAGATGACGCGCTTCCCCACAGCATATTTGAAATTGAAGGTGCACGCACCTGTGCGATTGAAATTTGCTCGCTGTCAAAAACAGCTGGCTTTACCGGAACACGTCTTGGTTACACGATTATTCCCAAGGAGCTTGAACGGAAGGGAATGAATTTCAATACTATGTGGGTACGCAACCGTACCACAAAAACAAACGGCGTTTCGTACATCATTCAGAAAGGTGCGGCGGCTGTGTTCACCCCTGAGGGACAGAAACAGATTCATAATAATATCAGAATATACAAGGAGAATGCCGCCTGCCTTATGAAAGCACTTGATGAGCTTGGAATATGGTATTGCGGCGGAAAAAATGCACCGTATATCTGGATGAAGTGTCCTGACGGAATGAGAAGCTGGGAATTTTTCGATTACCTGCTGAATGAAATTCAAGTCGTAGGTACTCCGGGCGAGGGATTTGGCAAGTGCGGCGAAGGCTATTTCCGTTTTTCAACCTTCGGAAATCCCGAGGACACAAAGGAAGCTGCCCGCCGTTTATCAGGGCTGTTGGGTAAAGCGAAGAAAAACGAGGTGTAAGTATGTGCGGTTTTGCAGGCTTTACAAACCTGATAAATGATGACGGTACTGTCCTTGAAAAAATGATGAACCGTATAATCCACAGAGGACCTGACGATTCTGGCAAATTTGTAAATGATGATATTGCTCTTGGCTTCCGCAGGCTGAGTATTATCGACCTTTCCGAGGGTAATCAGCCGATGTTCAACGAGGACAGGTCACTGGTTCTCGTTTTCAACGGTGAAATATATAATTACAGGGAGTTGCGTGCAGAGCTTATGTCGGACGGACATCGCTTTGCAAACAATTCCGACAGTGAGGTTCTGCTTCACGGATATGAACAGTGGGGTTCTGAGCTTGTTTTAAAGCTTCGAGGTATGTTTGCATTTGTAATCTTTGACTTGAATAGCAAGGAGCTGTTTGCTGCCAGAGATATGTTCGGTATAAAGCCGTTATACTATACCTTTCAGAAGGACAGCCTTTTATTTGCTTCGGAGATAAAAGCGTTTCAGGAACACCCCTGCTTCAGAAAGGAGTTTAACGAAGAAGTGTTGGGACACTACCTATCCTTTCAATATTCTCCTTTAACAGAAACATTCTTTAAAAATGTATATAAGCTTCCGCCTGCTCATTATATGATTTTCAAGAATAATAAGCTTGAAGTAACAAGATATTGGAAGCCTGAATTCAATGAGCTAACAGGCTCTCTTGAACACTTTGCGGATATGACGGATAAAGCTATACGGGAGTCTGTTTCCGCACATAAAATCGCAGATGTGGAGGTTGGAGCATTTTTGTCGGGCGGAATCGATTCAAGCTATATTGCAGAAGCTGCAAACGCAAGTAAGACCTTTACTGTCGGTTTTGAAAGCTCTGACGAAAAAATATATAACGAAATCAGCTATGCAAAGGAGTTTGCGGAAGCTATCGGAGCAGAAAATATCGAAAAGGTCATTACTCCCGAAGAATACTGGAACGAATTTGCAAAGATTCAGTACCATATGGATGAACCGTTGGCAGACCCCTCTGCAATTGCGCTTTATTTTGTAAGTAAGCTTGCAAGGAAGCACGTTAAGGTTGTAATGTCGGGCGAAGGAGCAGATGAACTGTTTGGCGGATACCGCATATATCAGGAGCCGCTTACATTGACTCCTTATGACAGGCTGCCGATGAGTATACGACGTTTCATCTCAAAGCTTTGTGAGAACCTTCCTGCAAGACGGGGAATTAACTATCTTGTCAGACGGGGTAAAACAATCGAAGAATATTACATCGGCAATGCTAAAATATTTTCGTATAAGGAACGGAATAAAATTCTGAAAAGCGAATCAGCTAAAAAAGCACCCGAACCGAGCGTTCTCTGCGCAGAGCTTTATTCGGACGTCAAAGATAAGGACGCTGTAACAAAAATGCAGTATCTTGATATAAATATGTGGATGACAGGGGATATTCTGCTTAAAGCAGATAAAACCAGTATGGCAAATTCTTTGGAATTGCGTGTTCCTTTTCTCGACAAGGAAGTGATGAAGCTTGCGTCCTGTATTCCTGCCGAATATAGAGCAGACGCATCAACTACAAAAATTGCACTGCGAAAAGCGGCGGGAAAAAGGCTGCCGAAGGTCACGGCAGAAAGGGACAAGCTTGGTTTTCCGATACCGATACGAGTCTGGCTGAGGGAAGAAAAATATTACAACATTGTAAAAGAAGCGTTTACTTCAGATATAGGTCAAAAATTTTTCCATACCGATATAATTTTAGCGCTGCTTGACCTGCATAAATCAGGCAAAGCAGATACAAGCAGAAAAATCTGGACAATTTATACTTTTATTGTATGGTACAAACAGTTTTTTGACGATAAAGCCAATACAGGAAGTACATCAGTTAATATGTAAAGGGAGCTGTTTCATATGCGTGATTACAAAGCAGAATTTAAAAATAGAGTAGATTTCATAAGGATGGTTTTATCATCAAGCGGTGCAGAAGGCATTGTTTTCGGCAACAGCGGCGGCAAAGACAGTGCTCTTGTTGGTATTCTTTGCAAGGCAGCTTGTGATAACACAGTAGGAATTATTTTGCCGTGTACATCAAAGCGTAATTACACACAAGATACAGTTGATGCCAATGAGGTTGCTGTCCGATATGATATTGAAACCCGCACGGTTGACTTAACACCTGTAAAAGAAGCAGAATTAAAGGCACTTGAGGGTGTTGCTGATATGAATGCGGCATCGCTTGCCAATATAGCACCACGGCTGCGTATGCTCACATTGTATGCAATTGCTGCCGCTGAAAACAGATTGGTTGCAGGCACTGGAAATCGCAGCGAAACCTATGTCGGTTATTTTACCAAGTGGGGTGACGGTGCTTATGACTTTAATCCTATTGCAGACCTTACTGTGACGGAAATATATGAATTTTTACGTTATCTGAAAGCACCGGATTGTGTCATTGATAAGGCACCGTCCGCTGCACTTTTTGACGGCCAAATTGATGAAAATGAAATGGGTGTAACCTATGCCGAGCTGGACGCATATCTTTTCGGCAAAAATATACCTGAAGACAAGAAACAGATTATTAATTGTATGCACAAAGCAAGCCAACATAAACGGACAGAAATTAAGAAATTTCAACCGACATTATTAGAATAAACACGCATATACTGCCGTAAGCGCTTCATATTGCAAAATAAGAGCTGAGTTCCCATTTTGTGAGAAAACAGCTCTTAATATTTGACAATATATCTTACTGTTTGAGTATCAAATGATATCATCTTTGCTCGCTTGAATAAAAAACGCCATATTTATAATAATTGTTTATTACTCCAAGTATTTACTTATGAGGAGAAACGCTAAGTTTTTAGTATGCACTCACATTTTCTGTATGTTATGCCGATTGCTGACGATATATGTATTGACCAAATGCGAATTTTGGTGTATAATGTGGTTGTATTGAACAAAAGTGTATCTGCAAAATATGCTTTAATTGGTAATTTTGACTTTCCCAAAATTTAAAAATTTGGGAAAGTTTTTTTAGTATAATGTCTTGACAACACGCTCAAAATTATATATAATGGAATTGATTTAAATGTTTTTCGTGCTACCCATAGCGATTTTCGCAAAAAGTATTGCGTGGAAAATAAAAAAATTATCCTTGGTGTTGCTGCAGTTTGGTCAGAGCGCAAAGGTTTGGATGTGTTCTGTTCTCTTGCTAAACAGATTCGGGATAATTACCGGATTGTATTAGTAGGAACAGATGATAAAGTAGATGGATTACTTCCAGAGAGTATTATTTCAATTCATCGCACCCAAGATCAAAAAGAGCTTGCGGAAGTTTACACTGCGGCAGATGTTTTTGTAAATCCAACAAGAGAAGAAACTTTCCCGACGGTGAATATTGAGGCGTTGGCCTGCGGTACACCGGTGGTGACGTTTCAAACTGGGGGAAGCCCGGAAATTATTAGCGAGGATACGGGAATTGTTGTAGCGTGTGATGATTTGCCAGGCGTGCTATCTTCGATTGATGTGATATGTCAAACTGATTTGATCAGCCGGGATAAGTGCCAGGAACGCGCTTGCAAATTTGATGCAAAAAAACAATACCCTGAATATTATGCACTGTATCGCAAAATTCTTATGGGGTAAACGCTGTTTGCAATAGCAGTAGTACGGGGTTGATATTATCTCTAAGAAACAGAATACAGCTGCATATAAGTATTTCAAAATATAGGTGTTACTATGAAAGTAAAGATGAATTTTGGAATGAATATTTTAAGGATTATTCATTAAATGTTGAAGCAAGAAAATTTGCAGGAGAAGTTATAAATAAATTAAAAGAGTTAGTAAAGAGTACAGATGAAGAAGTACTTTTTGAACCAGAAATACAAGAGAGTCATGTTCTTTATAAATTTAAAAAAGAAAAGCCATTTACTATTGTTAAAGATAATAAAGTTTTTGTAATTAAAGGGGAACAAGTAGAGAAGTTATTTATGATGACTAACTTTAATACAGAGGAGGCTTTAATTAGATTTTCTCATAAATTAAGAAGAATGGGTATTGATGATGAATTAGAAAGAATGGGGATTCAAGAAGGAGATATAGTTAGAATTCTAGATTATGAATTTGAATATACTAAATAATAAATAGTTTAAAAATAATCGCTATGTTATACATTTTGGGGGCTGATAATTATAGTCTGCATATACTTCATTGAAATTAATGTTGCTATAATTAT